>NZ_LIQX01000214.1 GCF_001418475.1 Streptomyces ossamyceticus
GGCGAGTTCGGCGGCGGCGCGGGAGTCGTACTCGGCGGAGAAGTCGCAGCGGGGCGCGGTGCAGGCGGCCAGGTGGCGGTGCTTGCCGCGTTCGAGGTAGGAGGCGACGTTCACGGGGCCGATACGGCGGACGTTGCGGAAGCGGCGATGCATGGCGGTCCCTTCTCAGAGGTGAGCGGCGACGGACGCGGTCATGGACGGGGGCAGGCCGAGCCTGGCGCGTACGGCATCGGGGTCGGCCGGGTGGCCGGTGGCCGAGCGGTGTTCGTCGGCGAGGGCCCGGACGCGGTCGACGAGCGCGGGAGGGAGGGCGACGGCGGGAACGGGCTCCGAGGCCCGATCGAGGGTGGAGTCGGTCACCGGTTCAGCGGTGGCGATTGGCTCGTTGGTGGTGTGATCGGGGGTAGGCAGCGCGGCCGGGTCGGGCCTGTCGACGGCAGCCGGGGTGGAGCGGAATTCCTCGTGCCGGTCGGTCGTCGACGGGGCCGGGACCTCTGGCGCTTCCTGGGGGTGGTGTGGTGTGTGGGCGAGGAGCGTGCCGCCGAAGAAGGCGACGGCAGGCCAGCCCGCGACCATGACGCGCAGCCAGGCAGGTACGTGATCGAGGTCGAGGAGCCCGGCGGTGGCGACGTTGGCGCCGAGGGAGGCGGTCAGGGCCACCAGGAACCACAGCCGCGGCCCCACAGCGCCCATCCCTGCTCGTTGTGCCTGCCGCATCCGGCGCCATGCTGCGACCAGCAGCAGGTCGACGCTGATGGGGTAGGCCCACGCCTTCCAGCCGCCCTGTCCGGCCGCTTCGGCGAGGTCGTGCAGGTGGGAGAACGACAGGGCACCGGCGATGACGGCCTGGACGATCACGGCGTCGACTCGCAGGCGCTTGACCATGGCGGTCATCGGGTTTCCTTCCGGTTTTCGGCATGGGAGGGGTAGGGACGTGGCGCGAGATGGTCGCGCCGGCCAGGTGGGAAGGGGCTACTCGGCCACCGGCTGGGCGGTGGGAACCGCAGCCGCGGAAGAGGACGGTCCGGCGGACTCGACGGCGACGGCGGGCCGGAAGGAGTCGAGCCGGGGCAGGTCCGGCATCAGAGCGGCGGTGTCGCGGCAGACGGCCGCCGCTTCGGCGAGGGTGAAGTGTGGTGCGCGGACACGGGACCAGCCGCCGGAGGAGTCACCCACGACGGCGACGCCGGGGCGTTCGGCCGGGATGGCAGTAGCGGCGAGAGCCGCCTCCGAGGAGATGTCGGCGAGTGCCATGTTCGCCGAGGCTTCGTCGTTGACGCGGTGGCAGACACGGCCGGTCAGCTGGGCCCGGAGCATGGTGGCGCCCCTGCCGAGTTCGGAGCCGAAACGCTGCCCGCACACCTCCAGGAAGATGCCGGCCGCCCGTCCGAGCTGGGCGAGGCGGATGAGCTTGGAGACCATGGCGTCCCGTCGCTTCTCGTCGTCCCGGTTCGCGGCGAGGAACAGTTCCGCCACTTCGTCGACGACGACCACGACCGGCACCGGCCGTACGGATTCCGGCAGCCCCCACACGTCCGAGGTGAGCACGGCGTCCGGACCGGCCCCGCTGCCCGCACCGCTTCGGAGTCCGATGAGCCGGAACCGTGCCTCCATCTCGTCCACCAGGACGTCGAGGAGTTCGTCAGCCCGGTCGGGAGTTTCGGCGAGCGCGGACAACCGGGGTGCGAACGGGGCGAGTTCCACGCCCCATTTGCAGTCGATGCCGACGAGCACGACCGGCTGCCGGGCCAGACCGCACAGCAGGTTGCGCAGGTAGACGGACTTGCCGGACTGTGTGGCGCCGAGGATCAGTTCGTGCGGCACGGTGCGGAAGTCTCGTACGTGCCACTCACCGTCTTCCCGCAGCGCCAGCGGCAGGCAGAGCGGATCGGACCCCGGCCGACGCCGGGGCGGCTTGACCTCGGCGAGCACGTCCCAGCCGACCAGCCGCAGTTCGAGCCGTCCCGGCTTGGTGGTGCGGACGTACACGGCATGGACGCCCCAGGCGTGCCGCAGCCGGTCGGCGGAGGCCATGAAGTCTTCGGGAGCCTGCCCCGCCGCCATGCGCAGCCGCATCAGGAGACCGGACCCGGTCGGCAGCGGGAACGACCGCCGAGGCGGTACCGGCGCGGCCTGACGCCCGATCATCCGGGCGGTGGCCCGACGGACGGCCGAAGCCGGGACCGTCAGACCACACGCGTCCATCGTGTCCCGGTACGACACGAGCACCCGCAACGCGGCTACCGGATAGCCGATGACCCACCAGAACACGACCGGCATACGACGGCGCACGACCAGCAGCACGCCCAGGACCAGCAGGACCGGCAGCAGAATCGACAGCGGAACCCGGAATCCGTCGGTCACGGCGATCAACCCTGAACCGGAGCCGGGGCGTTGACCATGACGGCGTCGGCCCGGTAGGCGATGCCGTGCCGGGCGCGCCCGCCGAACTCGCTTTCCCAGGGCCGGGCGACCAGACCCGACAGGATGACCGGGGCACCCATGACCAGGCCGTCACCGATGCCCTGCTCGGGAACGGTCACCTTGATCATGTCCGAGCCGCCGGCCGCGATGAACACCAGCTCCACCGTCATGAGCCGCTGGTTGGTCACCGGGTCAACGGCGACCTCACCGGTCTGCCGGTCCCTCACCTTGACCTCCGGCAGCTTGGTGATGAGCAGCGTCGCGGCCGAAGTGTCCACAGGGATGACACGCATTGTCTGTACCTCACAGGGTCGTTGCTGCCCTCTCCTGAGCAGCACCATTTCAACTGGATACCCCCCTAGACAGCGCAAGGGAGGGTCACCCCCTCATGAACTGTCTAGGGGGATACGCAGCTAAAGGTAAGCGGCCGCCGGGCGAACTGTCTAGGGGGGTATACGAGTTGTCGCGACGACCTCACCGCTCGCGTGAGCGGGTTGCGTCAGTCCAGCGTCCAGTGGAGGGCGGTCGCGTCGTCGCGTGCCTTGCCCCGCGGCCAGCGTCGACCCGCGGGGTCGTCGGCCTCAGCATCACGCACACGGCGGATCAGCTCATCCGGTCCGAACGAGTCAAGGACGGACAACACCTCTGGCCAGTCGGCGAGTTCGAACCGGTCGACGAGGCGCGTGGCGCCGTCGCTCAGCAGCGTCACGGACGCCAGCGAGTCCACCGGCACCGCCCCGGTCAGGGCATGCTCGGCCGCCCGTGGATCGGGGCCGGCGATCCAGAAGCCGCCCGGCCGGTTACGGAGCCCGGTCAGGGCATCCCTGTACTCGGCGAGCGCGGCACTGTGTTCCGGCGAGCCGGTGGGCAGTTGGTCGACAGCCCCGCGCAGCCGCTTGCCGACTTCGTCCAGGCGCCGGTCGGTGACGACGGTTGTACGGCCGTCCCTGTCTGCCAACAGCAGGGAGGAGTCGCCGAGAACGAAGTACTCCAGAACTTCCCCGCCGAGCCGCGCGGCGACGACGGTACTGGTGGGACTGGCCCGGTAGGCGAGGTCGCAACTGTCCTCATGCAGGGACCGGACGAGACTGATCGAGTCGGCGAGGCAGTCAGCGAGCGGCCGGGAGGGAGACGCGGTCATGCAGCGCAGCAGTAGAGCGCCCAGGGTTCCGGAGAACCAGGCAACGCCGTGCGTGCACCCAGTCTCGGCCCCACCCACACCGGCACCGTCGAGGACAACCGCCGCGCCAGGAGCGGCAGCGGCGAAGTCCTCGTTCTCGCGGTCGGGTTCAGCGGGCAGCGTGGCGAGGGCGAACCTCACCCCGCCGCCTCTGTTGCCTCTTCGTCGTGCCTGTAGAGGGGGCAGAGCAGTTCGGCGGACTGCGGTTCGCTGGTCTCGGGGTCGTACTCGACGCCGACCAGCGTGGAGAACTGGCGATCACCGACCTGCCCCCACAGCGTGTTCAGGTCGTTGGCAAGCAGATGCACCACGCCGAGAGACCCCTGGGTGTGGATACCGGCGATGGCGAGCAGCGAACCGTTGCCGTCCGGGCGCGGCAGCCGACCGAGGTATCCGACGTCGTACGGCCGGGCCGGCTCGCTGTCCTGACCCGACCGGTAGACGGTGCCGGTGCGCCGGTCCACCACCGTCCAGGGCCCGTCTTCCGCGCGCTCCCAGCTCAGAACGGGGTCTTGCGCGTAGGTGTCCCACATCTCCTGAGACATGCGCGGCCCGCAGACGACGACCAGGCCGTCTCGGTTGAGGTCGATCTCGCCACCGACCGACACATGCTCCGAGGCGACTTCGAGCCCGTATGCCCGCGCAAGGTCTTCCAGCCGCTTGCCGGAGCTGACGTCGTCCATGGCAACGACCGTCCGCCCGCGCTCGTCATCACGCCGCAGAGGGGTGGCGACGACGACGGAGCCCCGGCCGAGGAAAGCCCCTTCCGGCGCCGGGCCGGTGTGCCGGATCTGGTGGATGCGCCCGCGGCTCAGGCCCGCCTTCTCGGCGATCTGCGCATACGACAGCCCTTGCGCGTGCAGGTCCTGGACCACTCGGCGACGGAGGCGAGCCAGTTCAGTCACCTCCTGCTGTGCATCAGCCAACCGGGTCGTGACCTCACGCAACAGCCGGTACGGATCATCAATCGCCATGATCCGCTGCAACTCGTCCGACATGACCTCACCTCCTAGCACTAACCAGGAGTCTAGGGCCCTAGACGGAATGGGCGGGAGACGGCGTCCCGTACGTACGCCGACCACGTAGAACCGCGACCGCCTGCCGGGCACACCTCGAGGGCTCACCCGTCACCGCCAGCCAGGCGACCAGAGACCACCGTCGAGGCGGGCGCGATCACACGCTCTCCCGCACCAGGTCCGCCCACACGGTCCGCCCGTCGGGCCAGCTCTTGATACCCCAGTCCTTGGCACACGCGGCCACCAGCGCCAGGCCGCGACCACCTTCATCCCGGTCCGTCACGTCGCACAGGTGGGGCTCGCGTTCACCGCCCACGTCGACTACCTCGATGCGCACAAGGTCACTGTCGTCGCCGAAGGTGACGACCACGACGAACCAGCCGCCGGCCGCGCCGCTCAACGAATGCCGCACAGCGTTGGTCGCAAGCTCACTGACGACCAAGACCGCGTCGTCGACCGGTCCTCGCTCCTCCAACAGAGCAGCGACGAAGCGTCGAGCATGGCCCACCTCCTCGGCCAGGCCGGGAAAGGCGCGGCACCACTTGGTTCGCATGGGAGATCCCTCACTCTACGTCTAGGGGGCTAGACAGCACAACGGCAGAGTATTCCCATGACTGGATCCCGAGATAGGCATGCAGGGGAATTATTCCTCTATCGAGTGAGGGTGTCTCCCAAGCTGCGGAAGTCCGCCATCGACCGCAACAGCAGCTCCCTGACCTCGCCGCCGAAGATGGCCGCTTCCTCGAAGCGAGCGAACGTCTCCTCGTAGGCGGCCAGTTCGACGGAGTCAGCCGACACACGCTCACGATCGAAGGTCTCGACGACAACGGCCCGCTTGTCGCACAAGGTGAACCCGTGACGAGGCAGCACCGGCACCCGCCGACGCCAAGGGATGACCCCGAGCCGCACCGTGTCCAGGCTCTCGACAGCCAGTAGCCGGTCGAGCTGGGCGAGCATGAGCGCCGGAGTCCCCGGCCAGGTACGCAACACGGCTTCGGTCAGCACGAACACCGACTCCCGACCAGGCTCGTACAACACACTCTGACGCTCGATGCGGGCAGCCACCGCCCGGCCGACGGCATCAGGCGGAGAGTTCGGCAGACTCGCGAAAACGTGCCGGGCGTACTCCGCGGTCTGAAGCAGGGCTGGCAGCACAACGCACTGGAACGACCTCACCACTTGCGCGGACCGCACCTCTTCATCAACGGTTCTACCGGCGGCCGGAGTTGTGTCGTCTGCCGGGTGGCCGGCACCCGGAGCGCTCATCACGGCCTGCAGCAGCTCACGAACCTCATGAGCGGTCAACTCATCGAGGCCGAGAGCCCGTGAGAGCCGATCGAGCACATCAACGCTCGGAACCATGCGCCCGGTCTCGACCTTGGACACAGTCGGCTGCCCCACCCCGGCACGCTGCGCCAGCCCAGCACCCGTCAGCCCAGCCTCTGCCCGAAGAACCCGAAGACGCGCACCAAGCGCCCGCATCCGCTCCCGCCGCTCACTCCCCATGCTCAGGGTTCTACACCACAGGGCAGCACGAGCATGATTCAAACTTTCTCTACTGGTTCAAGTGCGGCTCGCTCCGCTCCCCGCGCGCGGCCCGGCCCCCGGCCGGGCCTGCGCTCATGTCTCCGCCCCGCTCCAGCCCGGCCGGCGCCCGTGCCGCGCGCACAGCGATCAGCCTCTTGCCGTAGAGGAGAAACGTCGTGGCTGGGGCGGTCGGCTCCACGGCTTTACGGAGCCACTTTGGCGCGAGCCTCGAAGATCATGGCCCCAACGTCGTGCTTCACCGGGCAGGTCCACAGACTGCCCGACGCGCCGGAAGCTTACGGGGCCATGATCACTCGCGCCAAAGCAGCGCCACCCCAAAGCCGCTCCGTAAGTTGTTTGGCGGTCCGGAAGAGTGGGGTGTGGCTCTAAAGTCGCTTGCCCCCGGTGGCTCCGGTGGAGTGGCCGCCCCGCTCTTCGGGACGCCTGGCCGCTGATTGAGATCTGCGCATCGATCGCTGTTTACGGAGCTGACGGCGGGTGTTCCTCGGGCCGAACGGCATGCTTCCTGAACCGAGGAGACGCACATGGCCGAGCAGCTGACCCGCCTCTGGGTGGGGATCGACGCCGGTAAAGCCCATCACTGGCTTGCCGCGGTCGACAAAACCGGGGCAACGATCTGGAGCAAGAAGATTGCCAACGACGAGAGCGCGATTCTGACCGCCCTCGGCGAGATCCTCGCCCTCGCCGACCAGGTCCACTGGGCCGTTGACATCGCCGGTACCGCGTCCGCACTGTTGCTGGCCTTACTCGCCGCCCACGGCCAACAGGCCGTCTACGTTCCCGGCCGGACGGTCAACCGGATGTCCGGGTCCTACCGCGGTGAAGCCAAGACCGACGCCCGCGACGCCTACGTGATCGCAGACACCGCCCGGCTGCGGCGGGACTTCACCTCCATCAGAGTCCCCGCACAGCTGGCAGCCGATCTGGCTCTGTTGACCGGTCACCGCACCGATCTGATCGCCGACCGGGTCCGCATGCTCAACCGGCTCCGCGACGTGCTCACCGGGATCTTCCCCGCTCTGGAACGGGCCTTCGACTACGCCGATCACAAAGGCGCGCTCATCCTGCTCACCCGGCACCAGACCCCGGCAGCCATACGGCGCCACGGCCAAGCCCGCCTCACCGCTTGGCTCAGGGGACGCAACGTCCGCAACCCCGACGCAGTCGCCACCACCGCCTTGCAGGTCGCCAGGACTCAGCACGTCACGCTGCCCGGCCAGGATGTCGCAGCCGGCATCATCGCGGACATCGCCACGCAGGTCCTCGCCCTGGACGACCGGCTCAAGCACATCGACCAGCAGATACGGCAGACCTTCCGCACCCACCCCCAAGCCCACATCATCGAGTCCCTGCCGGGCATGGGCCCCATCCTGGGAGCCGAGTTCATCGTCGCAGCCGGTGACTTGAGCGCTTACGCAGACGCAGGCCACCTCGCCTCCGCCGCCGGCCTCGTGCCCGTTCCACGCGACTCGGGACGCCGCACCGGCAACCTTCACCGCCCCAAGCGCTACAGCCGACGTCTCCGCCGCGTCTTCTATCTCTCCGCCCAGACCAGCATCATCCGCGAAGGCCCCAACCGCGATTACTACGTGAGGAAGCGGGCCGAGGGCTGCAAGCACGTCCAGGCCGTCATCGCCCTCGCCCGCCGACGTGCCAATGTCCTGTGGGCGCTCTTGCGTGACGACAGGCCTTTCACTCTCCATCCACCCGTCGCCCAAGCCGCCTAAACGGGCCAGCGCACCCGCCTACCTGGCGATAGCCTGCGGGCCAAACCAGAGAGGCGGACCCCAGTGGGCTTCGACGCAGAACGATCAGCGCGCATCGCTGCCATGCAGGAAACCGCCCGGCCCGTCTGGGAGGCAACTGGCGACACGGACGCACTCCAGCAGTTCCTCAAGGACAACGGGTGTCACGGAGTGGAAGCCGTGTTCGTGACCATGGGCCTGCTGCACTGCGATCTTGCCGAAGCTCAACGAGCCTTCTTCAACGCCCCGTGCCGCGACGCCGAACGCCGCTTCCACAACCGCGCCATGGACCTGCTCGAAGAGGCCACCGCCCACGACGCCTGACAGCCCGAGCGCCCCTTGACTCGCCCATTAAGACTCCGCCGACCTTTTGCGCATCTCAAAGGCGCACAGCGACTTCCGTGCCACGAACTAGCCAGTCGTCGCCATCCCAGCGCACCTGCACATGCCCCATTCGCATCTGTGGCGTAAAGGATTTTGTCGCAGCTCTGATCATCTTATGAACATCGGGAGATCGAGAACTACGAGACTTCTTCTTGCTACTGGTGAGATACGCCCGATCGCAGGTATTGCGAATACGCTCCACATCCGATTGGCGCGGCAGAGAAACGCTTCCGCGTTGGAAGGGGGAAAGGAGAGCAACGACCCCCTTCTCAAGCATGTGCTCCCAAATCTCAGGGCAGTCGCCATTATAGGAGCCATGGTGTGCGACCTTGAAAACCGTTGCCTTCCCCTGAGGGCGCACATCGTGATCAATTACCGCGTGCCACCCTCTGGACCGTCCCCGCTTATAGTGCTCCAAGTCTCCGCCTAGCAGAATGGACCCAGTCCCTGTCTGCAATTGCAGGACGACACTTAGGTCGTTCGGCTCCATGCTCGGGATGCGGTACACACCCCCCGGCGGGGCAACCAGGGAAGCTATATGACTCAATCCGCGAAAGGTATCATCGTCTGATGGGCTCAACGACCAAACTTCATTGACTAGCAAATCTGGTCTACGCAGAAGCAGCCTGCCGGCAACTGCCAGACCCATTTGGAAACCGCTGTCAGCGCGACGTTCTTCCACAATCTTGCGCGTTTTCGCCAGTTCAGAGACTCCGGAAGAGAATCTAGAAGACGGCGGCGGCAAAAGGGTCAGGGCATGAAATTCCTCCCGAGTTGTGGCGCTTGCAGCGAAGAATCTAGCTTTCTTCGAAGCTTTTAGCACCTCAGAGATACCGCGCACGTGATCGTCATGCCAATGTGAAGCCACAACGGCTACAACCGAGGACGCCGGATCCACTCCAATGCGGGAGAAGTACTCGAGCGCTACCGGGTTCTTCGTAACCGGGTCAACGCAGGAGTCTACTACTAGCCATTCATGGCTACCTAGGTGCACAACGATGCATTCGCCCAGTCCAGGCCCAAAGATGCTGACCTCGATCTCATCTGGCTGAGGCGGCTGCTCCAGTACGTCAGGAAGACGTGAACCTCCGAGCAAAACTAACCTCGTGCTTTCACGAAGTGG
>NZ_LIQX01000215.1 GCF_001418475.1 Streptomyces ossamyceticus
AGCGTGTGATCGCGCCCGCCTTCACGGTGGTCTCTGGTCGCCTCGCGGGCGGTGACGGGTGAGCCCTCGGGGTGTGCCCGGCAGGCGGTCGCGGTTCTACGTGGTCGGCGTACGTACGGGACGCCGTCTCCCGCCCATTCCGTCTAGGGCCCTAGACTCCTGGTTAGTGCTAGGAGGTGAGGTCATGTCGGACGAGTTGCAGCGGATCATGGCGATTGATGATCCGTACCGGCTGTTGCGCGAGGTCACGACCCGGTTGGCTGATGCACAGCAGGAGGTGACCGAACTGGCTCGCCTCCGTCGCCGAGTGGTCCAGGACCTGCACGCGCAAGGGCTGTCGTATGCGCAGATCGCAGAGAAGGCGGGCCTGAGCCGCGGGCGCATTCACCAGATCCGCCACACCGGCCCGGCGCCGGAAGGGGCCTTCCTCGGCCGGGGCTCCGTCGTCGTTGCTACGCCTCTGCGGCGTGATGACGAGCGGGGGCGGACGGTCGTTGCCATGGACGACGTCAGCTCCGGCAAGCGGCTGGAAGACCTGGCGCGGCTATACGGGCTCGAAGTCGCCTCGGAGCATGTGTCGGTCGGTGGCGAGATCGACCTCAACCGAGACGGCCTGGTCGTCGTCTGCGGGCCCCGTATGTCTCAGGAGATGTGGGACACCTACGCGCAGGACCCCGTTCTGAGCTGGGAGCGCGCGGAAGACGGGCCCTGGACGGTGATGGACCGGCACACCGGCACCGTGTACCGGTCGGGTCAGGACAGCGACCCGGCCCGGCCCTACGACATCGGATACCTCGGCAGACTGCCTCGCCCGGACGGCAACGGTTCGCTGCTCGCCATCGCCGGTATCCACACTCAGGGCTCTCTCGGCGTCGTGCAGCTGCTCGCCAATGACCTCAACACCCTGTGGGGTCAGGTCGGTGACCGCCGGTTCTCCACGCTGGTCGGCGTCGAGTACGACCCGGAGACCAGCGAACCGCAGTCCGCCGAACTGCTCTGCCCCCTCTACAGGCACGACGAAGAGGCGACGGAGGCGGCGGGGTGAGGTTCGCCCTCGCCACGCTGCCCGCCGAACCCGACCGCGAGAACGAGGACTTCGCCGCTGCCGCCCCCGGCGCGGCCGTCGTCCTCGACGGCGCCGGTGTGGGTGGGGCCGAGACTGGGTGCACGCACGGCGTTGCCTGGTTCTCCGGAACCCTGGGTGCTCTGCTATTGCGCGGCATGACCGCGAATCCCGCCCGGCCGCTCGGCGACTGCCTCGCCGACTCGATCACCCTCGTCCGGTCCCTGCACGAGGACAGTTGCGACCTCGCCTACCGGGCCAGTCCCACCAGTACGGCCGTCGCCGTGCGGCTCGGCGGGGGAGTTCTTGAGTACCTCGTTCTCGGTGACTCCTCCCTGGTGATGGCAGACAGGGGCGGCCGCACGATCGTCGTCACCGACCGGCGCCTGGACGAAGTCGGCAAGCGGCTGCGCGGGACCGTCGACCAACTGCCCACCGGCTCACCGGAACACACTGCCGCGCTCGCCGAGTACAGGGATGCCCTGACCGGGCTCCGTAACCAGCCGGGCGGCTTCTGGATCGCCGGCCCCGATCCACGGGCGGCCGAGCACGCCCTGACCGGGACGGTGCCGCTGGACTCGCTGGCCTCCGTAACGCTGCTGAGCGACGGCGCCACGCGCCTCGTCGACCGGTTCGAACTCGCCGACTGGCCAGAGGTGTTGTCCGTCCTCGACTCGTCCGGGCCGCATGAGCTGATCCGCCGTGTGCGTGATGCTGAGGCCGACGACCCCGCGGGTCGACGCTGGCCGCGGGGCAAGGCACGCGACGACGCGACCGCCCTCCACTGGACGCTGGACTGACGCAACCCGCTCACGCCAGCGGTGAGGGCGCGACAACTCGTATACCCCCCTAGACAGTTCGCCCGGCCATCGCTTACCTTTAGTTGCGTACCCCCCTAGACAGTTCATGTGGGGGTGATCCTCCCTTGCGCTGTCTAGGGGGGTATCCAGTTGAAATGGTGCTGCTCAGGAGAGGGCAGCAACGACCCTGTGAGGTACAGACAATGCGTGTCATCCCCGTGGACACTTCGGCCGCGACGCTGCTCATCACCAAGCTGCCTGAGGTCAAGGTGAGGGACCGGCAGACCGGTGAGATCGCCGTTGACCCGGTGACCAACCAGCGGCTCATGACGGTGGAGCTGGTGTTCATCGCGGCCGGTGGCTCGGACATGATCAAGGTGACCGTTCCCGAGCAGGGCATCGGTGACGGTCTGGTCATGGGCGCCCCGGTCATCCTGTCCGGTCTGGTCGCCCGGCCCTGGGAGAGCGAGTTCGGCGGGCGCGCCCGGCACGGCATCGCCTACCGGGCCGACGCCGTCATGGTCAACGCCCCGGCTCCGGTTCAGGGTTGATCGCCGTGACCGGCGGATTCCGGGTTCCGCTGTCGATTCTGCTGCCGGTCCTGCTGGTTCTGGGCGTGCTGCTGGTCGTGCGCCGTCGTATGCCGGTCGTGTTCTGGTGGGTCATCGGCTATCCGGTAGCCGCGTTGCGGGTGCTGGTGTCGTACCGGGACACGATGGACGCGTGTGGTCTGACGGTCCCGGCTTCGGCCGTCCGTCGGGCCACCGCCCGGATGGTCGGGCGTCAGGCCGCGCCCGTGCCGCCTCGGCGGTCGTTCCCGCTGCCGACCGGGTCAGGTCTCGTGATGCGGCTGCGTATGGCGGCGGGGCAGGCTCCTGAGGACTTCATGGCTTCCGCCGACCGGCTGCGGCATGCCTGGGGCGTCCATGCTGTGTACGTCCGCACCACCAAGCCGGGGCGGCTCGAACTGCGGCTGGTCGGCTGGGATGTGCTTGCCGAGGTCAGGCCGGCTCGGCGTCGGCCGGGGGCCGATCCGCTCTGCCTGCCGCTGGCGCTGCGGGAGGACGGTGAGTGGCACGTACGGGACTTCCGCACCGTGCCGCACGAACTGATCCTCGGCGCCACGCAGTCCGGCAAGTCCGTCTACCTGCGCAACCTGCTGTGTGGCCTGGCCCGGCAGTCGGTCGTGCTCGTCGGCATCGACTGCAAATGGGGCGTGGAACTCGCCCCGTTCGCGCCCCGGTTGTCGGCGCTCGCCGATAGTCCCGACCGGGCTGACGCACTCCTCGACGTGCTGGTGGACGAGATGGAGGCTCGGTTCCGGCTCATCGGACTCCGTAGCGGTGCGGGCACCGGGGCCGATCTGGACGCCGTGCTCACCTCGGACGTGTGGGGGCTGCCGGAAGCCGTACGGCCGGTGCCGGTCGTGGTCGTCGTCGACGAAGTGGCGGAACTGTTCCTCGCCGCGAACCGGGACGACGAGAAGCGACGGGACGCCATGGTCACCAAGCTCATCCGCCTCGCCCAGCTCGGGCGTGCGGCCGGCATCTACCTGGAGGTGTGCGGGCAGCGTTTCGGCTCGGAACTCGGCAAGGGCGCCACCATGCTCCGTGCCCAGCTGACCGGCCGCGTCTGCCACCGCGTCAACGACGAAGCGTCGGCGAACATGGCACTGGCCGACATCTCCCCGGAAGCGGCCCTTGCCGCTACCGCCATCCCGGCCGAACGCCCCGGCGTCGCCGTCGTCGGCGACTCCTCCGGCGGCTGGTCCCGCGTCCGCGCACCACACTTCACCCTCGCCGAAGCGGCGGCCGTCTGCCGCGACACCGCCGCCCTGATGCCGGACCTGCCCCGGCTCGACTCCTTCCGGCCCGCCGTCGCCGTCGAGTCCGCCGGACCGTCCTCCTCCGCGGCTGCGCTTCCCACCGCCCAGCCGATGACCGAGTAGCCAACTTCCTTCACTCCGGCCGGCGTGACCGCCTCGCGCCACGTCCCTACCCCTCCCATGCCGAAAACCGGAAGGAAACCCGATGTTCTGCGAGCACTGCGGTGACGTCGACGGTGATGAGACCGGCGTCGACCACGACGAACGCGACTGCCCTTGGTACGACACCGACGACAATCCGGTGATCGTCGATGCCGCCGAGCTGGCCGACACCTTGACCGCCACCGCCGACGGCTCGCCCGCCCTGCGGGCCGCGATCAACCTCCTGGCCGGTCACGGCCTGTGGATCAAGCGGCTCGCAGAGCGGCCCGGCCTGCTGCTCATCGACTACTCCGGCCCGCTTCCTCAGCCGTACGGGATCGACTGGCACAAGGTCTCCCAAGCCCTGGAATCCAACGAACTCACCGCTTCCGGCGGGGAGCTGCGCATCCTGGCCCTGGCCGCATCGCTCGCCGACACTGCTGCCCCGGTCCGGCTCGGTGACGCCGTCAGCGGCCTGGATGCGGCCAACCTCGACCTCGTCCTTCAGGCCGTCGCCGCTGCCAACGGCCGTCCCCTGCCCCGGTGACCGCCATGGTCAAGCGGCTGCGGGTCGACGCCGTGATCGTTCAGGCCGTCATCGCGGGTGCCCTGTCCTTCTCCCACCTGCACGACCTCGCCGAAGCGGCCGGACAGGGCGGTTGGAAGGCGTGGGCCTACCCCATCAGCGTCGACCTGCTGCTGGTCGCCGCCTGGCGCCGGATGCGGCAGGCACAGCGAGCGGGGCTGAGGGCCGGGGGTCCGCGGCTGTGGTTCCTGGTGGCTCTGACCGCCTCCCTCGGCGCCAACGTCGCCACCGCCGGGCTCCTCGACCTCGACCACGTCCCGGCCTGGCTCCGCGTCCTGGTCGCGGGCTGGCCGGCCGTTGCCTTCTTCGGCGGCACGCTCCTCGCCCACACACC
>NZ_LIQX01000216.1 GCF_001418475.1 Streptomyces ossamyceticus
GGCGGTGGTGGAGCGCGTGGGCGTCGGGGTGGGTGCCGTGGATTCGGAGCCGGTGCCGGACGGGGACGGTTCCGCGGAGGTTCCGCTCGGGGAGGCGGAGGGCGATGACGGCTCCGTCTCGGCGGAGGACGCGTCGGTCGACGGCGTGGCCGCTCCCCCGCCGGACCGGCCGCCCGCCGGTGAGGACTCCTTGGTCGCCGGACCGCTCGGCCCCTCCTCGTCCGAGGAGCCGACACCGGCGAGGCCCGCCGCCACGGCACCCACGACCACGGCCGCGGCGACCCCGCCCGCGATCAGGACCCCGCGCCGCCGGGCGCGGCGGCGGCCGAGCGTGGCCCGTCGGCCGCCGGACGGCCGGGCGCGACGTCCGACGGGGTCCACGCCGTCGAGGGGATACGGCCCGTCCGGCGCGTCCGGGGCGGCGTGCCCGAGAGCGCCGACCGCGTACGCCCCGTCTGCCGGACCCGCCGGAGCAGTCGGAGCAGTCGGACCCGCGGCCCCGGCCGCCCCCGAGACGGGCGGGGCGCCCGTTCCGCCGACGGTGCCCCGGAGGTCGTCGAGCACGACCTCGTCCAGCTGCACGGTGTCGTCGTAGGCGTTCTGCCAGCCGTGGGCGGCGGCGGGGTCGGGGAAGGCCTCGTAGGCGGGCGCCGCGGAGGGGTCGCCGAGCGGGTGGTAGACGTTCGGCGGCTCCTGGGAGGCCTCACCGACCCGATCCACACCGTTCACCCCGTTCGCCTCGTTCACCCGATTCGCCCCGTTCATCACTTTTTCTTCTCTTCATCTCACGTGCCCTGGAGCCGTGTGGGGGGCGGCCGGACCTGGGGGCGGATTCTAGGGAGGAGTGACGCTCAGGGACAGCGGAGGAACATTTCGCCGCATAGCGGCGGTCTCACGTGGTGGAAAACACGACCCACGAGCCGTTACCGGGTCGTAAGCTCACGGACATGCAGGTGATCCAGTCGACCAAGCTCGCCAACGTCTGTTACGAGATCCGGGGCCCGGTGCTCGAGGAGGCGATGCGGCTGGAGGCTGCCGGTCACCGCATCCTCAAGCTGAACACGGGCAACCCGGCCGCCTTCGGCTTCGAGTGCCCGCCGGAGATCCTGGAGGACATCCTCCGCAATGTGTCGTCCGCCCACGGCTACGGCGACGCGAAGGGCCTCCTGGCCGCGCGCCGGGCGGTCGTCATGCACAACCAGACCCTCGGTATCGAGACGGACGTCGAGCACGTCTTCATCGGCAACGGCGTCTCCGAGCTGATCGTCATGGCGATGCAGGGCCTGCTGGACGACGGCGACGAGGTACTCGTACCGGCCCCGGACTATCCGCTGTGGACGGCGGCGGTCTCCCTGTCCGGCGGCACGGCGGTGCACTACCGCTGCGACGAGCAGTCCGACTGGATGCCGGACCTCGCGGACATCGAGCGCAAGGTCACCGACCGCACCAAGGCCCTCGTCATCATCAACCCCAACAACCCGACGGGCGCGGTGTACGACGAGGCGATGATCCGGGGGCTGACGGACATCGCGCGCCGCCACAACCTCCTCGTCTGCTCGGACGAGATCTACGACAAGATCCTCTACGACGGCGCCACGCACACCCCGACCGCCTCGGTGGCCCCGGATCTGCTGACGCTGACCTTCAACGGCATGTCCAAGGCGTACCGGGTCGCGGGCTACCGCGTCGGATGGATGTCGATCTCCGGCCCGCGCGCGCACGCCGACTCCTACATCGAGGGCCTGACGATCCTGGCGAACATGCGGCTGTGCGCCAACATGCCGGGGCAGCACGGCGTGGTCGCCGCGCTCAGCGGACGCCAGACGATCAACGATCTGGTGCTGCCGGGCGGGCGCCTGAAGGAGCAGCGGGACGTCGCCTACGAGTTGCTGACGCAGATCCCCGGGGTGTCGTGCGTGAAGCCGAAGGGGGCGCTGTACCTGTTCCCCCGGCTCGACCCCGATGTCTTCAAGATCAAGGACGACCGGCGGATGGTCCTCGATCTGCTCCGCCAGGAGAAGATCATGGTCGTCCAGGGCACCGGCTTCAACTGGCCCGAGCCGGATCACTTCCGTGTGGTGACCCTGCCGACCGTGGCCGATCTGAGGTCGGCGATCACCCGGATCGGGAACTTCCTGGACGGCTACGGCCAGTCGTGAGGCACTCCCGCGGACGACTTCCGGACCTCGCTCAACTTTAGACGGAATCTAATGTAGGCTGGTTCTCCGAGAGCGAGCTTGGAGGCCATCCCATGTACGAGCCGATCCGCACCAAGTCGGTCCACACGATGGCCGCGACGACCTCGCCCGACTTCCCCCACCGTTCGCGCGAGGAGGAGCTGGACATCCAGCTCGCCGGCCATCTGGCCGCCCTGCTCGCGACGACCGACGAGCTCCGCGCGCTCGCCCCCACCGCCGACCTCGACACCACCGACCTCGACACGGCCGCCGAGCGGCTGTCCGAGCAGGTGGCCCGGCTGCGCGGCGGCCTTCCGCCCGTCCGCTCCTCCGCGCCGGCCGGCGGGCGCGACCGGGATGCCGCCGGGCTCCACCGGCGCGCCCACGCCCTCGCCGGGCGCGCCCTCGTCGTCGCGGCCTCCCGTGCCGACACCGCGGCCGCGATCCTGGCCGCCGAGCGCATGGACGCCCACGCCGCCGCCGAGCGCGTCGACGCC
>NZ_LIQX01000217.1 GCF_001418475.1 Streptomyces ossamyceticus
GGGGCGGAGGTGGGCCGGGGTGCCTCGGTCCGTTCGGCCACCTGGGCAGCCAGGGCGCGGCAGTCCGCCGCGTCGAGGACGTCCGTGGGGCTCAGCCGTACGCCGTGGTTCTCCTCGATCTCCGCGGCGACCGCTGTCGCCAGCATGGAGTCGAGACCGGCGGAGGAGAGGGAGGTGGTGGGCGTGACGCTCGGATCGTGCAGGACGCTCCGCACGACGGCCAGGACGAGGGCCTCGATCCCGGCCCCGGCCACGAGCGCGGGCACGGGCGTGGAGGCGGGTACGGGCGCGGCTGGGGAGGCAGGCGTGGGCGAGGGCGAGGGAGCGGTCACGGCTGCGCCGTTCACCGCTTGCCGGGCTCCGGCCGGCACCGTCCGGTACTCCACGTCCTCCAGGCGCACCAGGACGCGGCCCTCCGCGGACAGCAGGGCGGTGTGGCCGCGCCGCACCCCGTCCGGCGTGGCGTCGTCGGCGTCGAGCAGCACATGGGTGGCCCGCGCGGGATCGCCCAGCCGTACGACGCGCCCGATGGACACCGGCAGGTATGCCGCCGACACCGCGGCCGGATCGGCCAGCGTCAGGACGGCCATGCTCTGCAGCGCGGCGTCCAGAGCGACCGCGGCCCTCTCCAGGGCGTCACCGGCAGGGACGTCGAGCCGGGCCAGCACCCGGGCCGCGCCGAAGCGCACCTCCGTGAGGGAACGCAGGGGAGCGGCGAAGTCCATGCCCTTGGCCGCGAACCAGGCGTACAGACCGGTGGGTTCGAGGGTGCGGTCGAGGCCCGCGCGCAAGGCGTCGATGTCGTGGTCGCCGAACGTGCCGGCCGGCACCTCGTCCGCGCGGCCCGTCTCCAGGCGTGCCACGATCCGGCCGCCGTGCCGGAAGGTCACCGGCCCGGTGCGGGTGGGGCCGTCGAGGTCGCCGAGGTCACTGTGGAGGGGGTGGGAGCCGGTGCCGCGGCTCACGAACGCGACCCGCCTCAGGACATCGGCGCTACGGAGAGCCAGGGCCAGCGTCAGCGCCCCCGGCAGCGTGTCCTCGCCGAACACGCGGTGGGCGCGGGAGAACCGCTGGACGATGGCCGTCACGTCGGCGGTGTCCTGGCGTACGCCCCGGTCCGTGGCCTCCGTCCCCGTGGAGCGCGCGACGGCTGCTTCGGCCCGGAAGGGGTAGGGCGGCAGCGCGACGCGGCGGGCCGACACGCCCTCGTACACCTGATGCCAGTCGACGGTTCCGCCCCCGACGTGGAAGAAGGCCAGCCCTGTGCTCAACCGGTCCTCCGGGAGCCTGAGTTGGGCCGCGATCCGGACGGGGGTGTGCGAGGTGAAGGGGGCCAGACGGGCGGCGAGTGCGGCGTCGGCGGGGCGTCCGGCGCTCTCCAGCACCACCCCGTCGCGCAGGACGATGCCGTGCGACTCGCCGGCGCCGCGGGACTCCCCGTCTCCGCGGATCTCGGCCGCTCCGCGAAACTCGGCCGCTCCGCGGATCTCTCGGTCTCCGCGTGCGATCCGTGCGAGCCCGGCCAGCAGGGAGTCCGCCGTGGTGCCGAGGACCACGGCCCGGTGGCGCAGGTGGTCGCGTCCCACGGCGGCCGAGCGGCACAGCGCGCCCACGGCGGAAGGTTCGGCGCGCAACGCCCGTTCCAGGTCCGCCGCGCGCCGGATCAGGGCCTCGGGTGTGTGCGCGGACAGCGGCAGGAGGTACTCGCCGAGCGAAGCCTGCGCGGGGGCGTCCGGTGCGGGCGGTGCGGCGTACTCCTCCACGACGATGTGGGCGTTGGTGCCGCCCATGCCGAAGGCGCTGATCCCGGCACGGCGCGGCGCGTCGGAGTGCCACGGTGTGCGCCGCGTGGGGATCACGAAGGGCCCACCCGTGAGATCGAGGTGCGTTCCCGGTGTCTCGTGGCCCGCGAGGGGCGGGATCTCGCCGTGCCTGAGGCACAGCAGCACCTTGACCAGTCCGGCCAGTCCGCTCGCCGGTTCCAGATGTCCGACGTTGGCCTTCACCGAGCCGAGGTGGAGCGGAGTACGGCGGTCCGGGTCGGCGCCGAACACCTCGGTGAGCGCGGCGATCTCGATCGGGTCGCCCAGCCGGGTCGCGGTGCCGTGGGTCTCGATCAGGGAGATGTCCGCCGGGGCCGCCCCGGCGTCGTCGAGGGCGGCCCGGACGACGGCGGTCTGTGCCTCGCTGCGGGGCACGGGCAGGGCGCTGCCCCGGCCGCCGTGGTTGACGGCGGTCCCCCGGATGACGCCCCAGACGGTGTCACCGTCGCGCTCGGCGTCCTCCAGGGGCCGGAGCATGACGGCGATCGCTCCCTCGCCGGGCACGAACCCGTCGGCGCGTTCGTCGAACGGCCTCGGCAGGGTCTCGGAGAGGGCGCCGAGCTGGCTGAGGCTGCGGTAGTACCAGGGGGTGAGCCCGACGTGGCAGGCGGCCACGATCGCGGCTCCGCAGGTCCCCGAGCGGAGTGCGGCGACCGCCTGCTGGACGGCGACGAGGGAGGAGGAGCACAGGGTGTCGACGGTCTGGGAGGGGCCCGTCAGGTCGAGGGCGTACGAGACGCGGTTGGCCAGCACCGCGTTCAGGGAGCCGAGGGCGGTGTGCGGTCCGACGGTGTCCAGGCCGCGGGCGTCGCGGTGGTGGGTGTAGGTGGCGCCGACGAAGACGCCGATGTCGCGGCGACCGGCGAGCCCGCTCTCGTCGCGTACCGCCCAGGCGTGTTCGAGCAGCAGCTTCTGCTGGGCGTCCATCTCCTCGGCCTCGCGTACGGAGATGCCGAAGAACGACGGGTCGAAGCGGTCGATGTCGTCGAGGAAGGCTCCGGTGCGGCAGTAGGTGCCCGTCATGTGGGGGCCGCGTGCCTCGAAGTGCGCGTCGATGTCCCAGCGTTCGGCCGGGATCTCGGTGAACGCGTGCCCGCCGGTGCGCAGCAGCGGCCACAGGGCGGCCACGTCAGGTGCGCCGGGCAGGTCGCCCGAGACGGCGACGACCGCGATGTCCCGCCCGGCCCGGCCGGCCGCCCGCCGGGGCCGCCCGACCGACCCGGACGTCGGCTCAGGGGTCCGTACGTCCTCCGCGACGGGCTCGGCCTCATCCGTCCGCGCGTCCCGTGCGGTGGGGTCCGTCGGTTCCGGGGCGCCGTCGGCGGCCGGGGGTGCGACCGCGCCGGCCGCCCCGTACCGGTCCGTCAACGCCTGGGCGAGGTCGGCGAAGTCGCCGTGCTCCAGGAAGAGGGTGGCCGGGAGGTGGAGGCCCCAGCGGCGGGAGAGTTCCTCGGACAGCTCGACGCTCATGATGGAGCTCATGCCGTAGTCGGCGAGGGGTGCGCGGCGGTCGAAGGAGGACACGCCAAGCCGCTCGGCGAGGAAGCGCTCCAGCGCGTCCTCCACCCGTTCCCGACCCCCGGCGACGTGTACGGCGTCCGGTTGACCGGTGTCCGCGCCGGCCGACGGCCGGGCGGCGTCGGTAGCGGCGGCATTCCCTTCGTCCCCGCCGGGCCCGGCCTCCGACGCGTCGGGGTGGGCGACGACCACCTGGCGGGCGTCCCCGCCCAGGACGGCGATCAGCGCGTCCAGGGCCTCGGCCGTGCCCAGTGGCCGGACACCCCGGCGCCGGAGCTGGTCCGCGACCGCCGTGCCCATGCCGACCTCGCCCCACAGGCCCCAGTCGACGCTGAGCCAGGGCGTGCCGTGCGCGTGGGCGAACGCGTCCAGGTAGGCGTTGGCGGCGGCGTAGCCGCCCTGGCCGAGGTTGCCGAAGGTGCCGGAGACGGACGCGAACAGCACGGCGAAGTCGAGGTCCGTGCCGGTGACGGCTGCGGCGAGTTCACGTGCGCCGGAGGCCTTGGGCCGCAGGACGGCGGTGATGTCGTCGGCGGTGGTCGACCGGATCAGTCCGTCCTTGAGGGTGCCCGCCGCGTGGACCACGCCGTGCAGCTCGCCGTGCTCCTCGCGGATCCGTTCGACGACGGCGCGCAGTTCACCGGGGGCGGAGACATCGGCGGCGTACGACACGACGGTGCATCCCGCGGGGCCGGTGTCGACCGGGTGGGAGTGGTCGGCTGCCGACCGACCGCTGCGGCTGACGAGCGCGACGAGTCCCGCGCCCTCCGCGGCGAAGCGGCGGGTCACCTCCAGGCCCAGTCCCCCGTGTCCGCCGAGGACGAGATAACGGCCGCCCCGCCGGATGGGCCGCACAGCCGGGGGGCCGGCCTGTGTGTCGAACACGCGGACGGGTTCGTGGCGGACGCCGTTCCGGTAGCCGACCTCCGTCGGGCCGTCGTACGTCCCCGTCGGGCCGGCGCCGAGTTCCGCAGTGAACGCGTCGTCGGAGGTGTCGTCGAGGTCGACGAGCCGGGGGCGCAGGCCGGGGTACTCGATGGCCGCCGTGCGGACGAGACCCCACAGGGCGGCGCGGGCGGGCACCGGCACGTCGTCGTGCCCCACGGGCTGGGCGTGCCGGGTCACCACGAGGAAACGGGAGCGGCGCTGCCGTTCGCCGAGCGTCTTCAGGGCGGCGAAACACCCGTAGAGGCCGGCGCCGAGTTCGGTGTCCTCGTCCCGGTCGCCGTCCGTCGCACCGGCGTTCAGCAGGTGCACCACTCCCGCGACCGGGTCCCCGATGTCCTCCCACAGGCGCCGGAAGGCGCCCTCGTCGGCGTGCTCCAGGACGAGCCGGTCGTCCTGGAGCGCCCCGGCGGCTTCGCACGGCCGGGGGGCGGCGGGTGTGGCGAGGCCGACCTCCACCACGCGGGCGCCGTCGGCCCGCAGTCGCCCGGCGGTGCGCCGGCCGAGGGCGTCGCCGTGGTGGAGGACCACCCAGGTGCCCTGCGCCGCGTCGCGGGCCGGGGCGGGCGCGGGCCGCCAGCGGATGCGGGAGACGAGTCTCGCGGCGCGCCCGCTCGGGGCGGCGGTTCGTCCCGCTTCGGTGGTGCGGCGCATACGGATTCCGGTGAACTCCGCCGCGATCTCGCCCGACGGCCCGAGGAGCAGGGCGTCGCCCGTCGAGTAGGCGCCCTCGACTCCGGTGCGGCGGGCCAGGACGGTGGCGCCGGACGCCAGGGCCGACAGATCGGAGTGGACGGCGACGCGGGCGACCCCGATCGGCAGCATGGGCCGCGGCCCGGTCGCTGTGTCGAGGTCCTGGAGGGCGCAGCTCATGACCTGGAACACGCCGTCCGTCAGCAGGGGGTGGGCGAACCAGGGCAGGGGTTCGGCGTCGCTGCGCAGGACGGCGCGGGCGGTGCCCTCGCCGACGGTGAGTTCGCGGACGGTGCGGAAGTCGGGCCCGTACCGCAGGCCGGCCCGCGACCAGCCGGCGTACAGGTCGTCCGGGGTGATCGTGCGGCGGACGGTGATCCGCGGGACGGCTCCCGTGGGTGGGTCGTACGGGAGGGGCCGACCGCGGCCGGTGGAGAGCTGTTTGCGTTCCCCGGCGGTGACGGTGCTCAACTCGAAGCGGGTGTCCGGGTCGTGGACGACGTCGAGGCGGACGGCCGCCGTGGCGTCGTCGGCGAGGGTGAGGGGCCTGAGGAAGGCCACGTCGGTCAGTTCCAGCGGTGCGAACGGCCCGAGCCGGGCCACGCCCACCATCGCCATCTCCAGCTGTGCCGCGGCGGGGAGCAGTCCGGTGCCTGCGGCGCGGTGCTGGGCGATGAGGGGCTCGCTCCCCGCGAAGGTCTTCTCGTACGTCTCGGCTCGCTGCGTCACTGTCCCTCGCTCCGGTGCTCGTAGTGGCGGTCGAACAGCGGGTGGCTGACGGCGTTCGTCACTGCGCGGCGACGTGCGGGGGGCGCGGCCAGCGGCTCTCGGTGGAACGGGTAGACGGGCAGGGTGGTCGTGCGGTGCCGTTTGTCCTCGTGGAGCGCGGGCCAGTTCAGGTCGGCGCCCGTGAGGTTGTGGTGGGCGGCGAGGGCGGTGTGCAGCTGGACCTGGTCGCCCCGCCCGCGCTGGAGGGTGGTGAGCCAGACGGGGTGCGGCTCGACGAGGGTCGTACGGGCCAGGGGTGTGAGGTGGGGGTGGGGGCCGATTTCCCACACGGCCCCCGGGTCGGTCTCCGCGAGGGCGGCCAGCGCCTGTGCGAAGCGGACGGGCCGGCGGATGGCGTCGGCCCAGTGCCCGGCGTCCACGGCGGAGTCCGGGGTGTGCCAGGTCCCCGTGAGGGTGGACGCGAACGGGACGGCGGGCGGTTTGAGGGCGGTCGCGGCCATGGCCTCGGCGAACGGCGCGACGGCCGGTTCCATGTCGGCGGAGTGGAAGGCGTGGCTGACCGGGAGGAGCTGGGTGCGGTGCGGGGTGTCCTCGCGGAAGCGGGCGAGCGTGTCGGCCGGACCGGTGACGGTGTGCACGTTCGGTGCGTTGTAGGCGGCGATCTCCAGGCCGGGATGGGCCCGCAGCGCGTCGACGAGGGTGTCGGTGTCGGTGTGGACGACGGCCATGGCGCCGGTCGTGGGCCGGTCCTGCATGAGCCGTCCGCGCAGGGCGGTCAGCCGGAGCAGGTCGGGCAGCGAGAGCACCCCTGCGGCCCAGGCGGCGGCGAGCTCGCCGAGGCTGTGCCCGGCGACGGCGTCGGGGCGCACCCCGGTGGCCTCCAGGTAGCCGGTCAGGGCCACCTCGACGCTGACGATGGCGGGCTGCGCGTACCGGGTCTGCTCCAGCAGGTGCCGGGCGTCGCCCCACAGCAGGTCGAGGAGGGGGACGTCGAGGTGCGGGACGAGGAGGTCGGCGCAGGCGTGCAGCACGTCGCGGAAGCGGGGCTCCGTGGTGTACAGGCCGCGGCCCATGCCGGGGTACTGGGAGCCCTGGCCGGTGAACAGGAAGGCCGTGGTGACGGCCCTGCCCGTGTGCCGGACGACGGGTGTGCGGCCGGCCGCACACCCGTCNNACGTCGCCCAGGCGGTCGGCCAGCTCGCGTGCCGTGGCGCCCCGCACGGCGACCCGGTGACGCTGGGCGGCCCGGCCGGTGTTGGCGGTGAAGGCCACGTCCCCGAGCCGGTCCTCGGGAGTACCGGCCACATGGTCGGCGTAGGTTGCGGCCAGGGCGCGTACTACCCCGGCATGGGCCGCGGCCTGTACACCACGGAGCCCCGCTTCCGCGACGTGCTGCACGCCTGCGCCGACCTCCTCGTCCCGCACCTCGACGTCCCCCTCCTCGACCTGCTGTGGGGCGACGCCCGGCACCTGCTGGAGCAGACCCGGTACGCGCAGCCCGCCATCGTCAGCGTCGAGGTGGCCCTGACCGGCTACCTGGAGGCCACCGGGGTGCGCCCCGACGCCGTCGCCGGGCACCGCCTG
>NZ_LIQX01000218.1 GCF_001418475.1 Streptomyces ossamyceticus
TCGGGATGACGGGGCTGACGACGCTCGCGGGGGTGTTCCTGGCGCCGGCGATCGCGTGCGGGTTCGTGCTGGTGGACCGGCACGCGCCGCGGGGGACGGTGACGGAGGCGTTCTCGTGGATCGTGACGACGTTCACTGTGGGCCAGTCGGTGGGTACGGCGGTGGCGGGGCCGGTCGTGGAGTGGGGCGGGACGGTGTGGGGCTTCGTGGTGCCGGGTGCCGCGGGGGCCGTGTCGCTGCTGGTTCTCCTGGCGACGGGAAGGGTTCTGGCTGTTCCCTCGGGGGGTGCGGTGGTTGCGGTCTCATCGGAAAATGATCCAAACCGTGCTGCCGAACCCCGTTTCAGGTCGGTGGATCGGGCGTAATGTTCAGTCATGGACCGCCGCATTTTCGGGCTGGAGAACGAGTACGGCGTCACGTGCACGTTCAGGGGACAGCGCCGTCTGTCTCCTGACGAGGTGGCGCGGTACCTCTTCCGCCGTGTCGTGTCATGGGGCCGCAGCAGCAATGTGTTTCTGCGGAACGGGGCCCGCCTCTATCTAGACGTGGGCTCACATCCGGAATACGCGACACCCGAATGTGACAACGTGACCGAGCTGGTCACTCACGACAAGGCCGGCGAGCGCATTCTGGAAGGACTGCTGGTCGACGCCGAACGCCGCCTGCACGAGGAGGGAATCGCGGGCGACGTCTACCTCTTCAAGAACAACACGGACTCGGCGGGCAACTCGTACGGTTGCCATGAGAACTATCTGGTGGCGCGGCACGGGGAGTTCTCCCGGCTCGCGGACATCCTCATTCCGTTCCTGGTCACGCGGCAGTTGCTGTGTGGCGCGGGCAAGGTGCTGCAGACGCCGCGTGGTGCGGTGTACTGCGTGAGTCAGCGTGCGGAGCACATCTGGGAGGGCGTCAGCTCGGCGACGACGCGTTCCCGGCCGATCATCAACACGCGTGACGAGCCGCACGCGGACGCGGAGCGGTACCGCCGGCTCCATGTGATCGTGGGCGACTCGAACATGTCCGAGACGACCATGCTGCTGAAGGTCGGTGCCACCGATCTGGTGCTGCGCATGATCGAGGCGGGCACGGTGATGCGGGACCTGACGCTGGAGAACCCGATCCGGGCGATCCGCGAGGTCAGCCATGACATCACGGGCCGGCGCAAGGTGCGGCTGGCCAGTGGCCGGGAGGCGTCCGCGCTGGAGGTGCAGCGCGAGTACTTCGAGAAGGCCGTGGACTTCTGCGAGCGGCGCGGTATCCGCACGGGCACCGTGGAGCAGGTCCTGGAGCTGTGGGGTCGCACGCTGGACGCGATCGAGGCCGAGGACCTGGACCGGATCGGTACCGAAATCGACTGGGTGATGAAGTACAAGCTCATCGAGCGGTACCGGGCCAAGCACAACATGACCATGTCGCATCCGCGGGTCGCGCAGATAGACCTCGCGTATCACGACATTCACCGTCGTCGTGGGTTGTACTACCTCCTGGAGAGGAAAGGTCAAGCCGCCCGGATCTGCAATGACTTGAAGATCTTCGAGGGCAAGTCGGTTCCGCCGCAGACCACTCGGGCGCGGCTGCGTGGTGACTTCATCCGGCGGGCGCAGGAACAACGCCGGGATTTCACGGTCGACTGGGTGCATCTGAAGCTCAACGACCAGGCGCAGCGCACGGTGTTGTGCAAGGACCCGTTCCGTTCGGTGGACGACCGGGTGGAGAAGCTGATCGCCGGAATGTGAGCCGGAATGTTCCGGCGCGTCTCCCGCCCTCGAATTCGCCGGGGCGGGAGGCGTCCGAGTCGGAACGCAACGCGGGGCGCCGTACGTTTGCCGTACGGCGCCCTTCCCACGCCGTAGAGTTGCGCGCACGCATCCGACAAGATCGACCGATACGAGGCCCTCACCGTGCGCCGACGCTCACTCCTCATCGCTGTCCCCGCTGGACTGGTCACGCTCGCCGCCTGTGGTGACGACAAGTCAGACTCGGCCAAGGCGAGCAGCAGCCCGTCCGCGTCGGCGAGCGCGGCGAAGCCGCCGAAGATCGTGGACGGTCCGCTGCCCGCGATCACGGCCGGGGTGAAGTTCGACGAGAAGCCGACCGTCGCGAAGGGCAGTGGGGAGCCGTCGAAGGATCTGGCGGTGAAGACGGTCATCGCGGGCAACGGGAAGACGATCGCCCAGGGCGACTACGTCCAGGCGAACTACCTGGGGCAGATCTGGTCCACGGCGAAGGTCTTCGACAACTCCTACGACCGCAAGACGCCGCTGGTCTTCCAGCTCAGCCAGGGGAGCACTCTCGAAGGCTGGCGATATGCGCTGGCCGGCAAGAAGGCCGGCAGTCGCGTCGAGGCGGCCGTGCCGCCGACCTGGGGCTTCGGCGCGAACGGCAACGCGGAGCTGGGCATCAAGGGCACCGACACGCTGGTCTTCGTCTTCGATGTCCAGAACACCTTCAACGCCAAGAGCTCCGCCAAGGGCAAGAACGTCCCGCAGAACGACGCGAAGCTGCCGAAGGTGAGCACGAACACCGACGGCAAGGCCCCCACCATCGACATCCCGAAGGTGGACCCGCCGACCGGCCTGGCCGCGACGTACATCATCGAGGGTGACGGCCCGGAGGTCGCAGCCGACGACAGCCTGCTGGTGCAGTACAAGGGCGTCATCTGGGACACCGGCAAGGAGTTCGACTCCTCGTACAGCCGGGACGCGCTGAGCTCGTTCGGGATGCAGCAGGTTGTCAAGGGCTGGCAGCAGGGCATGGAGGGCAAGAAGGTGGGCAGTCGCCTGCTGATCGTGATTCCGCCGAAGCTGGGTTACGGCGACACGCCGCCGAGTGGCAGCGACATCAAGAAGGACTCCACGATGGTCTTCACCGTGGACATTCTCGCGAAGATGTGAGTGCGCGGGATGCGAGACTGTCCCGCGTTGCCTTTTCGTACACGAGCAGGAGCCTGAAGACGTGAGCATTGAGAAGCCCGAGATCGACTTCCCCGGTGGCGAGCCCCCGAAGGACCTTGAGATCAAGGACATCTGGGAGGGCGAGGGCGAGGTCGCGCAGGCGGGCCAGACCGTCACCGTGCACTACGTGGGCGTGTCCTTCAGCACCGGCGAGGAGTTCGACGCCAGCTGGAACCGTGGTACGCCGTTCCGCTTCCCGCTCGGTGGTGGCCGTGTCATCAAGGGCTGGGACCAGGGCGTGCAGGGCATGAAGGTCGGCGGCCGCCGCCAGCTGACCATCCCGGCGCACCTCGCCTACGGCAACCAGAGCCCGACCCCGGCGATCAAGCCGGGCGAGACGCTGATCTTCGTGGTCGACCTGCTCGGGGTCTGATCACCGTACGACCGGAGCGGCCCGGTCCTGTGACCGGAGCCGACCACCTGGGGTCCATGCCTGTTCGGGCATGGGCCCTCGGCTTTTGCCGCGACGCTCGGTAGCGGTACGGTCGTGCCGCAGAAGCACCCATAGGGAAGGGCGTCGATGGCCATTGCCAAGGCCGAGCGGTTGATGAACCTGGCGCTGTGTCTGCTGGGGACGCGCCGACCGCTCAGCAAGCGCGAGCTGCGGGATTCCATCGAGGCGTATGTGGAGGCCGCCAGGCCGGGGATGGACGCAGCCGGGTCCGACGACTCCTTCAATCGCATGTTCGAGCGCGACAAGGACGATCTGCGCGAACTCGGCCTGGTCATCGAGACGGTGGAGAACCTCGACGGCGAGGTCGGCTACCAGGCCCGCCGCGACAGCAACAGCCTCCCGCCCATCACCCTCGACGCCGAGGAGGCCGCCGCCCTCGGGCTCGCCGCCAAGGTGTGGCAGCAGGCCCGTCTCGCCGGGGCCGCGAGCGGCGCCCTGCAGAAGCTGCGCGCCGCCGGCCTCCCCGAGGACGTCGACCCGTACGAGGCCCACGGGGCGCTGGAGCCGCGCATCCCGGTGCACGAGGCCGCCTTCGAGCCGCTGATGCTGGCCTGCCGGGACCGTCGCCCGGTGGTGTTCGAGTACCGCAAGGCCACCGCCGCCCGCCCCGAGCCCCGCCATGTGGAGCCGTGGGCGCTGGAGTGCTGGCGCGGCCACTGGTATCTCGCCGGTTTCGACCGGGACCGGGGCGCCGAGCGGGTCTTCCGGCTGTCGCGGATCACCGGCAAGGTGCGCAGCCGGGGCGGTGCCTTCACCGCCGAGGTCCCGGACGTCGTCACGGTGCGGGAGACCGTCGCGAGCTGGGCGGGGGAGACCGCCGACCGCTCCGCGCTGATCCGGCTCCGCGCGGGCGCCGGCTACCCGCTGCGGGCCAGGGCCACCGCCGTGCGGGAACTCGGCGACGGCTGGGACGAGTTGGAGATTCCGTACGGGCACGGTCTGGACGCCTGGCTGGTCGAGTTCGGGCCCGACGTGGTGGTCCTGGATCCCGCCGAGCTACGGGCCGACGTGGTGGACCGGCTGCGTGCCGTGGCCAAGGGTTGAGGGGACGTAAGAAAGTGGTGGGAAAACCGGCCCGGCCGGCGAACGCCATCGACCAGACCCGGCGGATGCTCTCCCTGGTCACGTATCTGCGCGAGCGCCCCGGCGCCCGTATCGAGGACGTGGCCCGCGCCTTCGGGATCACCGAGGACGAGCTGGTGTCGGACCTCGATGTGCTGCCCATGTGCGGGACCAGCTTCCGCGGGGGTGACCTGCTCGACATCGACACCGACGGCGAGCGGATCTGGTGGCACAACCCGGCCGCGCTCGGGGCGGAGGCCGCCGAGCCGCTGAGGCTGGCCGCCGACGAGGCCACCGCCCTGCTCGTGGCCGCCCGCGCGGTCGCCACGCTGCCCGGGCTGCGCGAGAGCGACCGGCAGGCGCTGCTGCGGGCCACCGCCAAGGTGGAGGCGGCCGCGGGCGAGGCGGCCGGGGCCAGCTCCCGGCTGTCGGTGACCTTCGAGTCGGAGGGCGGGGTCTTCGCCGACGTCGACCGGGCCATCTCGGAACGCCGACGGCTGTGGATCCGCTACTACTCGCCGGCCCGTGACGAGGTCACCGAACGGGAGATCGACCCGATTCGCCTGGTCAGCGTGGGTCACACCTATGTCGAGGCGTGGTGCCGCCGCTCGGAGGCGCGCCGGACGTTCCGCCTCGACCGGGTCGCCGAGATCAAGATCCTCGACGAGCCGTCCGCGCCGCCCGAGATCGAGCTGCGTGATCTGTCGGAGGCACTGGTGCAGCCCGCCGCCGAGGACCCGGAGGTCGTCGTCGAGGTCGGGCCCGGCGGGCGGTGGGTCGCCGAGTACTACCCGCACGACAGCGCCGAGGAGCTCCCCGACGGCGGGCTGCGCATCACCTTGCGCACCCCCGACCCCACCTCGCTGCGGCGGCTCGCGCTGCGCCTCGGGCCGGACGGGCGGATCGTCTCGCCCCAGGACCTGGCCGACAGCGCCCGCCGGGCGGCCCGTGAGGCCCTGGCGGCCTACGACGAGGTCGTACCGGCGTACGACGAGCTCGACGCCCGCCTCGGTGCGCCCCGTGCGGCCGGTGGAGTGCAGGAGCGCCGGTACGACAGGCAGGAGCGAGGGCTGTGAACGGCGGATCGGCCGTGTCCGGCGTGCAGGGTCTGCAGGCTGTGCAGGGTTTACCGGGCGTGCCGGAGATGTCGGCGGCGGTCGCGTTCGCGGGCATGAAGCGGGTGGTCGACGTGGTGTTCAGGGCCGGATGCCCCGAGTGCCGGGCCAACGTCGAACTCGGCGCGAGCGCGTTGCGGCTGGCCATCGGTGCCACCAGCAAGACCACGTTCTACTCCTTCACGTGCCCCGAGTGCGGTGTCGCCGTCCGTAAACCGGCCGGGGAGCGCATCGTCGAGCTGCTGACCGGGGGTGGCGTGCGGACGCTGCGGCTCCATTCGCCGGGCTAGGGTCGTCGCTATGTTCTGGCCGATGTTCGCTGTCGCTATGGGTTTTCTGGGGCTCGCCGTGCTGGGGGTGCTGGCCGTCCGGGTGTTCGTCGAGGCCCAGCGGCTGGGCCGGCAGGTCACCGAGTCGGCACGGCGGATCAACAGGGCGGCGGAGGACCTGGAGCGGGCGACGACGAGCGCGGCCCGCTCCGCGGAGTCGCTGTGAGAGGCCGGCCTGCTCCGCGGGCGCGGTGTGAGTGGCTGGCCTGCTCAGTGGATGCTGCGTGAGCCGCCGGCCTGCTCGGTGGGCTGTTGTGAGCCGCCGGCCCGCTCCGTGACCGTGCTGTGAGCGGTCGGCCCGCTCCGTGGACACGCCGTGAGGTAAGAGCGTGGCCGCTGTGAGGTGCGGGCGCGCCTGCTGTGAGTCGGCGGGCCTGTGCGGTTTGCGCCACTTCGCCCTGTCACCTTCATACCTTCGGCAGGTACGCTGCCTGACGCGGCCCGGTGAACGAGGCCAGGGTCGCGCGAATCGGGAGTACGCACAGGGATTGCCTCTGATTCACCCCTGAGCGTTACGATCGCTGCCAGTACGATCGTTCGGACACTTGTCCGACCGGTCGGACAGCCCCCACCCGCCGCCTCGGTGAAGAAGGTAGACAGCTATGGGTAGGCTCGGCCCCACCGAGATCATTCTGATCCTCGTCGTCATCGTCCTGCTGTTCGGTGCGAAGAAGCTTCCGGACATGGCGCGCTCGCTCGGCAAGTCCGCCCGCATCCTCAAGAGCGAGGCGAAGGCCATGAAGAGCGACGGCCAGGAGGACACCACCACCTCCGCCGCGCCTCCGCACGCCGGTGACACCCCGGCTCAGCGCACCATCCAGGCCGCGCCCGGTGACGTGACCAGCTCCCGCCCGGTCGCGGAGCCGACGGACACGACCAAGCGCTGACGCAGGGCCGGACGACGCTTCCGGCCTGCCGCACGAGATGGGAACGTGGGTTGCTCAAGTCTGCCCGCAAGAAGGAGAAGGATCCCGAGGGGCGGATGCCCCTCGTGGAGCACCTTCGCGAGCTCCGCAACCGGCTGGGTAAGGCGATCCTGGCCATCATGGTGGCGTCGATCGTGGGTGTGGTCTTCTATCAGGAGATCATCAACTTCCTGACCCGCCCGGTCCAGGAGGCCGTCGGCTGCACCAGGGACTTCACGGAGCTCGCCAAGGAGAGCAAGGGAGCCTGCGGCAACATCACGATGTCGGGCCTGATGGGCCCGTTCACGTTGATGATCAAGGTATCCCTGACGGCCGGTGTGGTCATCGCCAGCCCGGTCTGGCTTTATCAGCTGTGGGCCTTCATCGCGCCCGGTCTGCACCGGCACGAGAAGCGCTACTCGATGGCTTTCGTCGCTGCGGGCTTCCCCCTCTTCATGGTGGGCGCCTACTTCTCGTACCACGTACTGCCCGCGGCCGCAGAGGTCCTGCTCGAGTTCACCCCTGACGACACCGTCAACCTGTTGCCCCTCGACGAGCTGCTCGACCTCGTGACCCGCATGGTGATCGTCTTCGGCCTCTCCTTCGAGCTGCCACTCGTCCTGGTCATGATGAACATGACCGGTCTGGTCAAGGGGCGCCGCATGCTGGGCTGGTGGCGCGGCATGGTCATGGGTGTCACGGTGTTCGCGGCCTTCGCCACGCCGACCGTCGACCCGGTCTCGATGTTCTCGCTGGCCGCGCCGATCATCCTCCTCTACTTCCTCGCCACCGGCTTCGCCCTGATGAACGACCGGCGCAAGCGGGAGCGCGAGGCGCTGGGCCCCGCCGACGACGAGGCGTCCGAACTGGATCTCACCCCCGAGGACATCGGCGAGGTCGAGGCCGTGTCGGTGAGCAAGGCGCTGCCGGCGCAGGCAGAGCCCGAGCGGGAGCGGATCAACGGCTACGACGACGTCACGTGAGTGAGCGGTCGCGCACCGCGCCGCGTGCGGTCGGACCGACACCACCACTGCGTGCGAGCCGTGCTCGGCCGCGCCGTCGATCGCCGTGAGGACAACGGCAGTGGGCCCCACCCGAAACCCGGGCGGGGCCCACTGCCGTTCTCACGAGCGCTTCGGAACAGGCGGAACCGGCGTGTCCTCATCCCGGGTCGACGCGGTCGGTCCAACATCGGCGTTGCGGTCCCGGCGGGAACGCTGGTTCGGATTCCGAACTATGGGCAAGATCGTTTTGCGGGCGCGGGACGTCCTGATCTCCAGGGCAGCCCCGATCCGGATAATGATCGTCCCGTTGTCAGTGGGGCCCGGTACGCTCGAAAGCACGATGACAGAGGATCTCTCACCGGCCGAGCGGTATGCGGCAGCACGTAGGCGCGCTGCCGAGCAGGCCACCGCGCTCGCGTCCTTCCGCGAGATGTACGACTTCGGCCTCGACCCCTTCCAGATCGAGGCCTGCCAGGCGCTCGAGGCGGGCAAGGGCGTCCTGGTGGCCGCCCCCACCGGCTCGGGCAAGACGATCGTCGGCGAGTTCGCCGTCCACCTCGCCCTGCAACAGGGCAAGAAGTGCTTCTACACGACACCCATCAAGGCCCTGTCGAACCAGAAGTACGCCGACCTGTGCCGCCGTTACGGCGCCGACCAGGTCGGACTCCTCACCGGCGACAACAGCGTCAACTCCGACGCCCCGGTGGTCGTGATGACCACCGAGGTCCTGCGGAACATGCTGTACGCGGGCTCCCAGACCCTCCGCGGCCTCGGCTACGTGGTCATGGACGAGGTGCACTACCTCTCCGACCGCTTCCGTGGCGCCGTCTGGGAAGAGGTGATCATCCACCTCCCCGAGTCGGTCACCCTCGTCTCCCTCTCGGCGACCGTGTCGAACGCCGAGGAGTTCGGCGACTGGCTGGACACCGTGCGCGGCGACACCGAGGTGATCGTCTCCGAGCACCGTCCCGTGCCGCTGTTCCAGCACGTGCTCGCCGGCCGACGGATGTACGACCTCTTCGAGGAGGGCGAGGGCCACCGCAAAGCCGTCAACCCCGACCTCACGCGCATGGCCCGCATGGAGGCCAGCCGCCCCTCGTACCAGGAGCGCAGACGGGGCCGCGCCATGCGCGAGGCCGACCGGGAGCGCGAGCGCCGCCAGCGCTCCCGCATCTGGATCCCGAGCCGGCCGGAAGTCATCGAACGGCTCGACTCCGAGGGCCTGTTGCCGGCCATCACCTTCATCTTCAGCCGCGCCGCCTGCGAGGCCGCCGTCCAGCAGTGCCTGCACGCGGGCCTGCGCCTCAACGACGACGACGCACGCCTCAGGGTGCGCGCCCTCGTCGAGGAGCGCACGGCGTCCATCCCCTCCGAGGACCTCCACGTCCTCGGCTACTTCGAGTGGCTGGAGGGCCTGGAGCGCGGCATAGCGGCCCACCACGCGGGCATGCTGCCGACGTTCAAGGAGGTCGTCGAGGAACTGTTCGTACGCGGCCTGGTCAAGGCCGTGTTCGCCACCGAGACCCTCGCCCTCGGCATCAACATGCCCGCCCGCTCGGTGGTGCTGGAGAAGCTCGTCAAGTGGAACGGCGAGCAGCACGCCGACATCACCCCCGGCGAGTACACCCAGCTGACCGGCCGCGCCGGCCGCCGCGGCATCGACGTCGAGGGCCACGCCGTCGTGCTGTGGCAGCGCGGCATGAACCCCGACCAGCTCGCCGGACTCGCGGGCACCCGCACCTATCCGCTGCGCTCCAGCTTCAAGCCGTCGTACAACATGGCGGTCAACCTGGTCGAGCAGTTCGGCCGGCACCGCTCGCGCGAGCTGCTGGAGACGTCCTTCGCGCAGTTCCAGGCCGACAAGTCCGTCGTCGGCATCTCCCGCCAGGTCCAGCGCAACGAGGAGGGGCTCGAGGGCTACAAGGAGTCCATGACCTGCCACCTCGGGGACTTCGAGGAGTACGCCCGACTGCGGCGTGACCTGAAGGACCGGGAGACCGAACTGGCCAAGCAGGGCGCGGCCCAGCGCCGCGCCGAGGCCGCCGTGGCCCTGGAGAAGCTCAAGCCGGGCGACGTCATCCACGTCCCGACCGGCAAGTACGCGGGGCTCGCCCTGGTGCTGGACCCCGGTCTGCCCGCCGGGCGGTCCAACGGCCACCGCGGCCTCGAGTACCACGACGGGCCGCGCCCGCTGGTGCTCACCGCGGAGCGGCAGGTCAAGCGGCTGGCGTCGATGGACTTCCCGGTGCCCGTCGAGGCGCTGGAGCGGATGCGGATCCCGAAGTCCTTCAACCCCCGCTCGCCGCAGTCGCGCCGCGATCTGGCGTCCGCGCTGCGCACGAAGGCCGGCCACCTGGTGCCCGACCGGCACCGCAAGCGCCGCTCCGCCGCCGCCGACGACNNGGCGGAGCGCTACTACCGGCTCAAGCGGGACACCACGCAGCTGGAGCGGCGTATCGAGGGCCGTACCAACACGATCGCCCGCACCTTCGACCGGATCGTCGCGCTCCTGACCGAGCTGGACTATCTGCGGAGCGACGAGGTCACCGAGCACGGCAAGCGGCTCGCTCGGCTCTACGGCGAGCTGGATCTGCTGGCGAGTGAATGCCTGCGCGCCGGTGTCTGGGAGGGCCTCGGTCCCGCGGAACTCGCCGCCTGTGTCTCCGCGCTCGTCTACGAGGCCCGGGTCGGCGACGACGCGATGGCGCCGAAGCTGCCGTCGGGAGCCGCGAAGGCCGCGCTCGGCGAGATGGTGCGGATCTGGGGGCGGCTGGACGCGCTGGAGGAGGAGTTCCGGATCACCCAGAGCGAAGGGGTCGGACAGCGCGAACCCGACCTCGGCTTCGCCTGGGCCGCGTACATGTGGGCCTCGGGGAAGGGGCTCGACGAGGTGCTGCGGGAGGCGGACATGCCGGCCGGTGACTTCGTGCGGTGGTGCAAGCAGGTGATCGACGTGCTGGGGCAGATCTCGGCGGCGGCCCCTTCGGGGTCCACCGTGGGCAAGAGTGCGCGCAAGGCGGTCGACGAGCTGTTGCGGGGGGTTGTGGCCTACTCCTCGGTGGGCTGACGCCTACCGGAGGGG
>NZ_LIQX01000219.1 GCF_001418475.1 Streptomyces ossamyceticus
GACACCTTCGAGGACACACCGCAGAAGGACCGGGACCCGGAGTGGTTCAAACGCGCCGTCTTCTACGAGGTCCTCGTCCGGTCCTTCCAGGACAGCAACGGCGACGGCATCGGCGACCTCAAGGGCCTGACCGCGAAACTCGACTATCTGCAGTGGCTGGGCATCGACTGCATCTGGCTCCCGCCCTTCTTCAAGTCCCCCCTCAGGGACGGCGGCTACGACGTCTCCGACTACACCGCCGTCCTCCCCGAGTTCGGCGACCTGGCCGACTTCGTCGAGTTCGTCGACGCCGCCCACCAGCGCGGCATGCGCGTCATCATCGACTTCGTCATGAACCACACCAGCGACCAGCACCCGTGGTTCCAGGAGTCCCGCAAGGACCCCGACGGCCCCTACGGCGACTACTACGTCTGGGCCGACGACGACAAGCAGTACCAGGACGCCCGCATCATCTTCGTCGACACCGAAGTCTCCAACTGGACCTTCGACCCCGTCCGCAAGCAGTACTTCTGGCACCGCTTCTTCGCCCACCAACCGGACCTCAACTACGAGAACCCGGCCGTCCAGGAGGAGATGATCTCGGCGCTGCGGTTCTGGCTGGACCTGGGCATCGACGGTTTCCGCCTGGACGCCGTGCCGTACCTGTACCAGCAGGAGGGCACCAACTGCGAAAACCTTCCGGCGACCCATGAGTTCCTGAAGCGGGTCCGCAAGGAGATCGACGCCCACTACCCCGACACGGTGCTGCTGGCCGAGGCGAACCAGTGGCCGGAGGACGTGGTCGACTACTTCGGCGACTACACCAGCGGCGGCGACGAATGCCACATGGCGTTCCACTTCCCCGTCATGCCGAGGATCTTCATGGCGGTCCGCAGGGAATCGCGCTACCCCGTCTCGGAGATCCTCGCCAAGACGCCCGCGATCCCCTCGAACTGCCAGTGGGGCATCTTCCTGCGCAACCACGACGAGCTCACCCTCGAAATGGTCACCGACGAGGAACGCGACTACATGTACGCGGAGTACGCCAAGGACCCGCGCATGCGCGCCAACATCGGCATCCGCCGCCGCCTCGCCCCCCTGCTGGACAACGACCGCAACCAGATCGAGCTGTTCACCGCCCTGCTGCTGTCCCTGCCCGGCTCGCCGATCCTCTACTACGGCGACGAGATCGGCATGGGCGACAACATCTGGCTCGGCGACCGGGACTCCGTCCGCACGCCGATGCAGTGGACCCCGGACCGCAACGCCGGCTTCTCCTCCTGCGACCCGGGGAAGCTGTACCTGCCGACGATCATGGATCCGGTCTACGGCTACCAGGTCACCAACGTCGAGGCCTCGATGTCCTCACCCTCGTCGCTGCTGCACTGGACCCGCCGCATGATCGAGATCCGCAAACAGAACCCCGCCTTCGGGCTCGGCACCTACACCGAGTTGCCGTCGTCCAACCCGGCGGTGCTGGCGTATCTGCGGGAGGCGCCCTCGACCGGGGGCCGCGGGGACGACCTGGTGCTGTGCGTGAACAACTTCTCCCGGTTCGCGCAGCCCACCGAACTCGACCTGAGCGCCTACGACGGACGCCACCCCGTCGAACTCATCGGCCAGGTCCGTTTCCCCGCCATCGGTGAACTCCCCTATCTGCTCACCCTCGCGGGCCACGGCTTCTACTGGTTCCGCCTGCGGAAGGACGCCGTGTAACCGACCGGAACCCCCGGGCGGGCCGGTTTCCCCCGGCCCGCCCGGGGCACGCAAACAGGAACACCCCGCCCCCGGGGAAAGGACGCGACGCCATGTCGGAAGCCGCCACGCACTCCACCGCGACAAGTCCTGGTCCGCAGCCCGCCGCCCCACCGATGCCCGGGCTGCTCACCTCGCTGGAGCCACTGCTGAGGGAGTGGCTGCCACGGCAGCGGTGGTTCGCGGGGAAGGGGCGGCCGGTGGCCGGGTTCGGACTGGTGGCGGCCACCGAACTGCTCCCCGTGGGCGGGCGGCCCGACGACTCCCGGTCGGGCGGCGCCAAGGCGGGACTCCTGCACCTCCTCGTCCGCGCCCACCAACCACTGGTGCCGTCGCAGGGCGCGCCCGTCCAGCCCGGCGACTGCTATCAACTGCTCCTCGGTGTCCGCGAGACACTGCCGCCGCATCTGGCGCCCGCGCTGATCGGGCACGTCACCGACGGGCCGCTGGCCGGACGGACCGTGTACGAGGCGCTCCACGACCCGCGCCTGGCCGACGTCCTCCTCGAAGCGCTCCGGACACAGGCCCGCATAGGGGATCTGCGCTGCGCGCGAGACACACGGCTGGCCCTACCGGAAGGGCTGGTGCCGCGCCTGGTCACGTCGGAGCAGTCCAACTCGTCCGTGGTCTACGGAGATACGTTCATCCTGAAGCTCTTCCGCCGGGTCGTGCCCGGCGCGAACCCCGACCTCGAACTCCCGCTGGCACTGTCGCGCGCGCGGTGCCCCCGCGTGCCGGCGCCCGCCGCCTGGATGACCGCCGACCTGGGTCCGAGCGCCGACCCGGAAACCCATGTCCTCGGGGTGCTCCAGCCGTACCTCAAGGGCGCGGCCGACGGGTGGGAGCTGGCACTGAGCATGCTGGCCAAGGGTGAGGACTTCACCGGAGAGGCACGGGCGCTGGGCCGGGCCACCGCCGAGGTCCACGCGGCCCTCGCCGAGGCCCTGCCCACGGTCACCCTGGGGCGGCCCCAGGTGGAGTCGCTGGTCGACGGGATGACCGAGCGGCTGGAGGCCGCGGCGCAGGCGGTACCGGCCCTGCGCCCGTACGCCTCCGGTCTGCGCACCGCCTTCGACGCCCTCGCCGACCTGGCCGCCGAGGGGCACACCTGGACGGCACAGCGCATCCACGGCGACCTCCACCTCGGCCAGTGCCTGCGGTCGCCCATGGAGGTCGACGCACGGCGCAGCGGCGGCGGCGAGTGGTCCCTCATAGATTTCGAGGGCGAGCCGTCGAAGCCGCTGGCCGAGCGCCGTATGCCGCAGCCCGTCGCCCGTGACGTCGCCGGGATGCTCCGCTCCTTCGACTACGCCGCCCACTCCCTGCGGCCCCCGGCCGCCGACTGGGCGTCCGCCTGCCGGGCCGCCTACTGCTCCGGGTACGCGGACGCCTCCGGGGCGGATCCGCGGACCGACCCCGTGCTGTTGCGCGCGTACGAGACCGACAAGGCGGTGTACGAGGTCGTCTACGAGGCCCGGCACCGCCCCGACTGGCTCGCGGTGCCGATGGCGGCGATCCACCGCCTGGCCACCGACACCGGCCCCGCCACGACGTGACTTGACCTGTCCTGAACCCGTTGTGCCCTGTCCGAGGGCCGAGCACCCGCTCCGCCCACCCCTCACCACCCTGCACAACCCGCCGAGGAGGCCGTCCCTGTGACTCCCCGCCCGCCGTCCGACGACAGCACGCAGAACACCGGCAGCGACGCCGCACAGGCGCCCGCCCCGGTGAAGAAGACGGCTGCCCGGAAGACGGCCACGAAGAAGACCTCGGCCAAGAAGGCGACGGCGAAGAAGACGACCGCGGCGGCGAAGCCGGCGACGGCCTCCAAGGCCGGGACC
>NZ_LIQX01000022.1 GCF_001418475.1 Streptomyces ossamyceticus
GACCCTCATGCAAGATCGAGGCTAGCGGGCGCGCTCCACCCTGCGCTCGTCCCACACCGGCTCCGGGGTCTCCCGGACCCGGCCGTCGGAGCCGAAGACGAGATAACGGTCGAACGAACGCGCGAACCAGCGGTCGTGGGTGACCGCGAGCACCGTGCCCTCGAAGGCCTCCAAACCCTCCTGGAGGGCCTCCGCCGACTCCAGGTCGAGGTTGTCGGTCGGCTCGTCGAGGAGCAGGGCGGTGACTCCCTGGAGTTCCAGGAGGAGGATCTGGAAGCGGGCCTGCTGGCCGCCGGAGAGCCGGTCGAAGGGCTGTTCTGCCTGTCTGGTCAGCTCGTAGCGGCGCAGCCGTGACATGGCGGCGCCCCGGTCCTGCGCGTGTTCCTTCCACAGGATGTCGAGCAGGGTCCGCCCCTGAAGCTCCGGATGGGCATGCGTCTGCGCGAAGTGCCCGGGGACGACCCGGGCACCGAGCTTCCACTGGCCCGAGTGGGCCACGTCCTCACCGGCGAGCAGCCGCAGGAAGTGCGACTTGCCAGAGCCGTTGGAGCCGAGGACGGCGACCCGCTCGCCGTAGAAGACCTCCAGGTCGAAGGGTTTCATCAGCCCCGTCAGTTCGAGCCCGGCGCAGGTCACGGCCCGTACGCCGGTACGGCCGCCCTTGAGCCGCATGGTGATGTCCTGCTCGCGCGGCGGCTCGGGCGGCGGCCCGGCCTCCTCGAACTTGCGCAGCCTCGTCTGGGCGGCGGCGTACCGCGAGGCCATCTCATGGCTGACCGCGGCGGCCTGCCGGAGCGTCAGCACGAGCTTCTTCAGCTGGGCGTGCTTCTCGTCCCAGCGGCGGCGCAGTTCCTCGAACCGCTCGAACCGCTGCCGGCGGGCCTCGTGGTACGTGTCGAACCCGCCGCCGTGGACCCAGGCGTCGGCGCCCGCCGGGCCCGGTTCCACGCTCACGATCTTCTGGGCGGCGCGGGAGAGGAGTTCCCGGTCGTGGGAGACGAACAGGACGGTCTTGCGGGTCTCCGCGAGCCGTTCCTCCAGCCAGCGCTTGCCGGGGACGTCGAGGTAGTTGTCGGGCTCGTCGAGGAGGAGCACCTCGTCTGTGCCGCGCAGCAGCGCCTCCAGCACGAGCCGCTTCTGCTCACCGCCGGACAGGGTCCGCACCTGCCGCCACTGCGCCTTCTCGTACGGCATGCCGAGGGCGGCCGTGGTGCAGATGTCCCACAGGGTCTCGGCCTCGTAGCCACGGACCTCGGCCCAGTCGGAGAGGGCCTGGGCGTAGGCGAGCTGGGCCGCCTCGTCGTCGACGGTCATGATCCCGTGCTCGGCCGCGTCGACGGCGCGGGCGGCCTCCCTGATGCCGGGCTGCGCCACGGACACGAGCAGGTCCCGGACGGTCGTCTCGTCGCGTACGGAGCCCACGAACTGGCGCATCACGCCGAGCCCGCCGGTCACGGTGACCGATCCCCCGTGGGGCTTCAGCTCCCCGGAGATCAACCGCAGCAAGGTGGTCTTCCCGGCGCCGTTGGGACCCACGAGGGCGACCACGGCCCCCTCCCCCACCCGGAACGACACATCGCCGAGCAAGGCCCTCCCGTCGGGAAGGTAGTACTCCAGATGCGCCGCCTCGAGATATCCCATGCGGCGCATTCTCCGAGCCCCGCGAACCCGGAAGCAAACCGATAAGCCACACCGCGGCCGGCACCTTGGTCACGACACGGGGGGCCAGCTCCCAGCACCACGGCCACGGCACCGGGGGGCCAGCGCCCAACACCACGTCCACGGCCACGGCACGGGGGGAGCCACCCAGCGCCACGGCCACAACATCGGGGGGCACCGCCCAGCACCACGGCCACAACATCCGGGGGCACCGCCCAGCACCACGACCACGGGACGGAGGGCACCGCCCAGCACCACAGCCGCGACACTGGGTGCACCGCAAGGCACCCCGGCCACGAGCCCGGAACCACCCGGCGTCTCAGCCGCTGACCGGCGCATGCCCCCGCCCGGCCATGGACGAGCGTGCGCGCTCCCCCGGCCGCGACAGGGCCGCGCTTCTCCCGCCTCGCCACGGGCGGCCGCGCCTCCGGAGCCGCCTCGGCGCCCACGCCCACGCCGGCCCCCATCCGCCTCCCGGCGACCGCACCTCCGGGGGCATGTCCCCGCCCCCTTCCGTCCGCATCCGGCTCCGGTGGGCCGGTGGTCCGAGGGCACCCCCGCCCGACACGGTTTGCGCACCATGGGGTACCCGTGGAGCCATGACCGCAGACGTCGACCTCACCGTCCGCCCGCCGGGCCACCACATCCTCCGGGACCGTTTCCTCGCCGCGGACAGCCGCCTCTTCAACGCGGTGGCGACCCGCGACTGGCCGGGCGCCCACCCCATGCTGCCGAGGCTGAGCCGCGCCGCCAACCACGGCGTCCTCTGGTTCGCCACCGCGGCCGTGATCGCCGCGACCCGCAGCCCGAGGGCCCGCCGGGCCGCCGCCCGCGGCGTGGCCTCCCTCGCCCTCGCCTCGGCGACGATCAACACCCTCGGCAAGCGCACGGTGCGCCGCCCCCGCCCGGTCCTGGACAACGTCCCCGTCATGCGCCAGCTGAAGCGCCAGCCGATCACCACGTCGTTCCCGTCGGGTCACTCGGCCTCCGCCGCCGCGTTCGCGACCGGCGTGGCCCTGGAGTCCCGCGGCTGGGGCGCGGCGGTCGCCCCGCTCGCGACCGCCGTCGCGCTGTCCCGCGTGTACACGGGCGTGCACTTCCCTAGCGACGTCCTGGTCGGCGCCGCGTTCGGCGTGGGCGCCGCCTACGCAGTCCGGGGCATGGTGCCGACCCGCGACCAGCTGGCGCCCCCCGGCCGCCCCCGCGCGGACGCGCCCGCGCTGCCGGACGGCGAGGGCCTGGTCATGGTCGCCAACACCGCCTCCGGTACGGCCGACCGGGTACGCGCCCTGCGGGACACCCTCCCCGGCGCCCAGACGGTGGAGTGCGAACCGGAGGACCTGCGCGCCGAGTTGGAGAAGGCCGCCGCCCACGCCCGGGTGCTCGGTGTGTGCGGTGGCGACGGCACGGTGAACGCCGCCGCCGAGGTCGCCCTGCGCCACGGCCTGCCCCTGGCCGTGCTGCCCGGCGGCACGCTCAATCACTTCGCGCACGACCTCGGCGTGGAGGACGTCCGCGATCTCAGCCGCGCCCTGCGCCGGGGCGAGGCCGTCCGGGTGGACGTGGGCCACTTCCGGTCCGGTGAGACGGAGGGCCATTTCGTCAACACGTTCAGCGTGGGCGTGTACCCGGAGCTGGTGCGGGAGCGCGAGCGCTGGCAGCGGATGTTCGGCGGCTGGCCGGCCGGGGTGATCGCGGCGGTGCGTGTCCTGCGCTCCGACCGCCACCCGCTCCAGGCCACGTTCCAGGGCCGGCCGCGCCCGATCTGGCTGCTGTTCGCGGGCAACGGCACCTACCACCGGCTGGGCCTGGCCCCCGGTCACCGTTTCGACCTCGCCGACGGGCTGTTCGACGTCCGTGTGGTGCACGGCGGGCGCCGTCCGGCGCTGCGGCTGCTGGCGGCGGCCCTCGCCGGCCCGCTGACCCGCTCCCCCGCGCACGCCGCGGTCCGGGTGAACCGGCTCCGCATCGAGGGCGTCACACCGGGCACCCCGCTGGCGTACGACGGCGAAGTCACCGAGGTGCACGGCGATCTGACGCTGCAGAAGCTCCCGGAGGCGCTCACGGTCTACCGGCCTCTCGGCTGACCCCGGGCGGGCGTTGGGCGGGCGGTCCGGCGACCGCCCGCCCGTTCAGCTGTCGTCCAACCGCCCACCCATTCAGCCGCGTCCAGTATTCAAGACAGCGGTCTCAATATTCGGCATGGGCGCGTACGGTTCCCCCAGGACCTGGAGAAGGGGAACGGCCATGTCGAAAGCGCGGGAGACCGCCGTCTACACGCACGGGCACCACGAGTCGGTACTGCGGTCGCACACCTGGCGGACGGCCGCCAACTCGGCTGCCTACCTCCTCGGTTCACTGAAGCCGCACATGAAGGTCCTGGACATCGGGTGCGGCCCCGGCACGATCACCGCGGACCTCGCCGCCCTGGTCCCGGACGGCCACGTCACCGGCGTCGACCACGCCCCCGGCATCCTGGAGCAGGCGCGGGCCACGGCCGCCGAACGGGGCCTGACCAACGTGGACTTCGCGGTCGCCGACGTCCACGCGCTGGACCATCCGGACGACACCTTCTGCGTGGTCCACGCGCACCAGGTGCTCCAGCACGTCGGCGACCCCGTGCAGGCGCTGCGCGAGATGGCGCGGGTGACCAGGCCCGGCGGTCTGATCGCGGTCCGCGACTCGGACTACGCGGCGATGACGTGGTTCCCGCGGTCGGCGGGCATGGACGACTGGCTGGACCTGTACCGGCGGGTGGCCCGGGCGAACGGCGGCGAACCGGACGCCGGGCGCCGGCTGAAGTCCTGGGCCCTGCGGGCGGGGCTCACCGACATCACGGCCACCTCCTCCACCTGGACGTACTCCACCGCCGAGGAGCGGGCCTGGTGGAGCGGGCTGTGGGCGGACCGCACGGTCGCCTCCGCGTACGCCGCGCGGGCCACCGAGGGCTGTCACGCCACCGAGGAGCAGCTGCGGACGATCGAGGCGGCGTGGCGGGAATGGGGGCGGCAGGAGGACGGCTGGTTCGCCGTCCTGCACGGAGAAATTATCTGCCGCAAGCCCGCCTGAATCCGGGAATTCTGGAAACCCGAACCATCAGGAGGTTCACCGATGGTTCCCATCCTGCTGGTACTGCTGCTGGCACTGATTCTTTTCGGTGCCGGATTCGCGGTGAAGGTTCTCTGGTACATCGCATTGGCCGTTCTGGTCCTGTGGCTCCTCGGATTCCTGCTGCGCGGTACGACCGCAGCCGGGGGCAGGGGCCGCTGGTACAGGTGGTGAAGGAACTCCCCGGAGACCGGGCACGATGAACCGCCGAAGGGCGGGCTCACTCCCTGGGGAGCAGCGGTCCGAGCGGCCCGAGGTCCAGATTGAGGTCCTCGGGCCGCAGGCCGTAGCGCTCGCGCAGCTCGGTCATCCGGTCGTCCAGCAGCATCAGGGTGAGCCCGATGCGCTCCTCCTGCTCCTCGGTGAGCTCCCCGGTGTCGAACCGGCGCACCGCCTGCCGCTCCATGAGCTGACGGAGCAGTTCGACCACGGTGAGGACCAGCTTGACCAGGTCGCGTTCCACCGTGTCGGGTTCCAGTTCGAGACGGTTGCGGCCAGTCACTCGCTGCCTCCCCAGGGTGCGGGCACATTCGCGTTCACGGAGCTGATGAGCGCGTTCAGGTCGATACGGACGAGGTCGACGTCCGCGATGCGCAGGGTGAGGTCGCCGGTGATGACGACCCCGCCGGCGAGCAGCCGGTCGAGCAGGTCGACGAGGGCCACCTCCCGGCGTTCTATGACGGTCACGAATTCTCTCCGCTCATGCCATCGGATTCCCTGTCGCCGGGCTCCTCACCACTGAAGGAATAGGCGGCCCAGGGTCCGGTGAGTTCCACGCGCAATCCGGGTTCCTCGTTCTTCGTGCGGTCCACGAGTTCCACGAACTCCTCGGAATTCCGGCGCGGCACCAAATAGGCCGCGTTCAGCACGTTGCGGCCGGGCGCGCCGGAGAGGGCGGAATTCTGGGGTGCGTGCAGCCGGGTGTCCTCCGCGCATTCCGAGAGGGTCTCGTGCAGTCGGCGGGCGAACCGGTCGGCCTTCTCCCACATCTCCTCGTGAGCCTGCCGACTGCGCCGCCGCTGCCGCAGATAGTCCCGCCCGCTGGTGACCTTCGCCGGCTCCCGGGGCTGTTCCTCGGCCTCCGGTTCCGCGTACACCTTGACGCCCCACTCCACCCGGCCCGACAGCCGGTCCAGGGTGCGCAGGAAGCCCTCCTCGCGGGCCTCCAGCATGACCCGTACGCCGCTGTCGTCGTGGAAGACGGTGCCGAGGCGCAGCGGGAGCGGGGTGGTGACCACGGTGAGCGCGTCGATCACGTTCTGGTGGGCGTGGGCGGTCTCGGTCAGCCAGTCGAGGTCCTCCAGGTGGGCGCGGAGCGGCTGCTCCGCGAAGTCCCGCTCGGGCACCTCGCTGACGACGGCGATCAGGTCGTGGTGGCGCAGCAGCCGGGGAGGGGCACCCCCGACCCCCGTGATCTGGGACTGGAGCGGCGCGTCGAAGGGCCTGCACACGGCGTACACGTAGCGCAGTCCGGTCATGAGGGCTCCTCTCTGGCACGGCCGCGCTCGACGGCCGGCTCCGGCTCACGCCGGGGACGGCCGTCGTCCAGCTCGGCGAGCCGGGCGCGCAACTCGGCGTTCTCCCGGGAGAGTTCGTCGCGGCGGGCGTGCGACGACAGGGCCGGGTCGGTCTCCCACCAGTCGATCCCCATCTCCTTCGCCTTGTCGACGGAGGCGACGATGAGGCGCAGTTTGATGGTGAGCAGTTCGATGTCGAGCAGGTTGATCCGGATGTCGCCCGCGATCACCAGACCTTTGTCCAGTACACGCTCCAGGATGTCGGCGAGGTTGGCGCTGCCGTTCTGGCCGTACGGCTCGGGGACTCGGCTGGGGAAGGTCACCGGCGGCTCCCGCCCACGGCGGCCTGTTCCTCGTCCTCATAGTCGTACGGTTCCTCGTCGCTGTCCTCCTCGACGTCGTCCTCGTACGCGTCCTCCGCCTCGTCGGGGTCCTCGGAGTCCTCCTCGTACGCGTCCTCGGCGTCCTCGTCGTCCGCGTACGCGTCCTCGTCGGCCTCGTCGGCGTCCCGGGGCTCGTCGTCGGCCTCCTCGTCGTCGTAGGCGCCCTCGTCGTCCTCGTAGGCGTCCTCGCGTTCGTCGCGGGCCTCGTCGTCGTCACGGGACTCTTCGCGCTCCTCGTCCGCCACCACGTCCTCGTGGGAGCGCACGACCTCGCCGTCACGGATCTCCCCGCGCCAGCCTTCCTCCGCTTCACCCTTAAGAGTGACAAAGCGGGCGAAATGTTTGAGGTCGAGCCGAGCACGGCGGCCCTGGGCGCGCCAGAGGTTGCCGGTCTTCTCGAACAGGCCCTTCGGGTAGTACTCGATCACCAGCAGCACCCGCGTGAGGTTGTCCGCGAGCTCGTGGAAGGAGACCGTGCCCTTCGTGGTGCCCTTGGCGCCCTCGGACGTCCAGGTGATCCGGTCATCGGGCACTTGTTCGGTCGTGTGCGCCTTCCAGCTGCGGTTGGACCAGAAGACCTTCAGCTGCCAGTCGGAGTGGGTGTCGTCGGCCCGGCCGGCGCTCTTGACGCCCTTGGCGAAGGTGCTGAAGTCCTGGTAGCGGGTCCACCGGTCGTACGCGGTGCGCACGGGCACCCCCACGTCGACGGACTCCAGGATCACGGTGGGCTTGCTGCCCGCCCCGCCCCCGCGGCCGCCCTTGCCGCCGAGGTTCTTCAGGGCGCCCAGCACGTTGTCCTTGGCCCGGCCCGCGCCCACCTCCAGGGCGGTGCGCAGCGGCCCCTTGCCCTCGGCGAGCTTGCGGCCGCCCTCCAGGGCGAGCTGGGCGAAGCCGGGGCTGTTGCCGTCGGCGATGTCGTTCAGCTTGCCGGTGGTCTCGCCGAGCTTGCGGCCCAGGCCGACCAGCATCCGCTGGGCCTGCGCGGCCAGGAACTCCCGCGCCTCCTCCTTCAGATGATCGACGGCGGGGCTGTGGGCGAGGTCGGACAGCGGGGTGCCGTTCGCCGCGCCCTTCGCCGAGTCGGTCGCGCCCTTCGCCGTCCTCGTCGCGCGGCCGGTCGCCGCGCCCAGGGTGTCAGTCATCGCCACCGCCTCCCCTCGTGGCCCGCGGCCGGGTGGCCTTGCGGGCGGTCTTCTTGGCCGGGGTGGTCTTCCTGGTGGCCGTCTTCTTGGCGGCGGCCTTCTTCGCCGTGCCCTTGCGCGGGGCGGCGGTCTTCTTCGCGGGGGCCTTCTTGACGGCCCGCGCGGCGCTCTTCCTCGCCGGAGGTTCGGGCTCCTCGCCCTCGTCGCCGGCCTCGGTGTCGTCCGCGTCGGAGCGGGCGTCAGAGCGCTCCTCGTCGCCCTCGTCTGACGCTTCGGCGCGCTCGTCCTCGTCCTCGTACGCGTCTTCGTGGGCGTCGTCGTCCTCGTCGCGCTCCGACCGCCCGGGGGCGGCTTCGGAGAGCTGGTCGCGCACCTGGGAGGTGCGGCCGTGCAGCCGGTCCGCCAGACCTTCGATCTGGCGTTCGACCAGGGCTCCGGTGGCCGCCTTGCCGACTCCGCGCAGATCACCGCGCAGCTGGTCCCCGATCTCCTTGAACTGCGGATTGTCCAGCAGTTGCCGGGACACCAGGTCCGCGATCGCCCGCGGACCGAGGTTCATCCGCTTGCCCGCCACCATGGTGCCGACCGCGAAGGCGAGCTTCAGTTTCTTCGTACGTCCGAGGACGTATCCGGCCCCGACAGCGAGGCCCAGTCCCACTCGGTTCATCATGTCGTCCCGTCGCCATTTCCCGTGCTCCTGCGCGCGCTGATCTCCAGCCGCTCCAGAAGCTCGTCCTCCAAGCGGTCGAACTCCTCCTCATCGATCTCGCCCGCGTCGAGCCGCTGCTCGAGGCGGGCGAGTTCGGCGCGGACGGCCGCCGGGTCGTAGTACTGGCGCTCGGCCTCGGCCAGCACCTGTCTCACCGCCCAGAGGCTGCCGCGCACCGGTGCGAACGGCAGCAGCAGCACCTCGGTGATCAGACCCATGCACTCGCCTCCTTCGACCTCGTGCGCCGTACGCGCGGCGCGATCAGTGCGCTGCCTCCGCCTCCGCGTGCTGGGCGGGGCCCGGCTCGACGAAGCTGTACGGCGGCAGCGGACCGTTGACCCGCAGTTCGATGTGCGGATGGCTCTTGCGGAACTGCTCCACGGCGGCGAGGAACACCTCGGCCGACCGCCGGTCGACCAGGTACGAGACGTTGGCCAGCCAGCCGGTGGACTCGGGGCCCACGCTGACGGCGGTCGCGGCGGCCTCCAGCGCCCGCTGGAGCTCCGCCCCGTCCTCGGCCTCCCGGTGCTGCACCGCGGCGGCGACCATCTCGCCGAGCCGCAGCCGGTCCTCGTAGGTGCCGCCGTCGGCCTTGCGATTGGTCTCCGCCAGCGCCCGCAGCTCGGCGTTCTCGCTCATCACGCGGTGCAGCACGCCCTGCTCGTCGTGGCTGGCCTTGACGTTGTACTCGACCTTGCCGTCGAGGGCTCCCAGCCGCTCCCGGTAGTGCTCGGCACGCTCGGCGAGCACCGCGGTGACGGCCGTGTCGTCCTGGGCGACGCTGCCGAACCGCATGGGCAGCACGGAGCCGCCGCCGCCCGCCTCGCTCAGCACGTTCTGGTGGGCGAGCAGGTCCTTGCGCTTGGGGCGCAGCCCCTCGGGGGCGTCGCTGACGATCGCCGCCAGGTCGCCCTCCTTCAGGATGCGCACGGGGCGCGGCGGGTCGCCGACCCCGCCCATGCCGTCGGGGAGAGCGGTGTGCGAGCCGGCCGTGATGCCGTAGACGTACGTGCTCACTCCTGTTCCTCCCTCTTGCGCGAGCTGGTGGTCTTGCGGGCCCGGGGTCGCGATTCGGTCTGGCCGTCGTCGCGGGCCTGCTTGAAGGCATCGGAGATCGTCTCGGCGGCGCCGGACAGCGCCCCCTTCGACTTGCCGCGCGCGCCGGACTCGGTGATCTCACCGACGAGGTCCGGCAGGCCGGGGTCCTTGCGCGGCCCGGCCTCCAGGTCGAGCCGGTTGCACGCCTCGGCGAAGCGCAGATACGTGTCGACGCTCGCGACGACGACCCGTACGTCGATCTTCAGAATCTCGATGCCCACGAGGGAGACCCGTACGAAGGCGTCGATGACCAGTCCTCGGTCGAGGACCAGTTCCAGGACGTCGTAGAGACCGCTGCTGCCGCCTCCACCGCCGGACTGCTGTGCCGGGACTACGGTCATGCCGGCTGTTCCTCCTTGTCTGGGGATGCTGATGTCTGGTGACGCCGGTGTCTGGTGATACCGGTGTCCGGGATGCCGGTGCCGGACGACGGCCTAGCGGCCGCCGGAACGACGTGGGTCGGCCCTCCCGCGTTCGTAGCGGCGGACGCGCCGGTAACCGGTGAGCTCACCGTCCGCGTCGAGCTCCACCTGGTAGCTCGCGAGCAGGCTCATCGTGTCGGGGACCCGGGCCATCTCCAGGACCTCGACCTCCAACGTCCAGCCGTCCTCGGTCTGTTCGAAGGACGACACGGACTCGGGCGCCATGCCGGTCAGCTCCGCGAGCTGGGTCCGCGCGTGGCGCAGTACCTGCATGGGGGTGGGACGGCTCTCGGCCGCCTCGCCCCGGGAGGGCTCGGACGACTCACGCCCCTCCTGAGGTTCGTCCGTTTCCCGTGATGTCTGGTTCTTCTGCGATGTCTGACTTTTCTGTGAACGCTGCGTCTTGGATGTGCTGGATGTGTTCGACATGGCCACCTCGAACACCGAGTGGCCCCCCGGCCGTTGACCAAACCTTCCGGGTGCGTACGGTCTCAACCGCGCAGCGTGCCGAGCCGCCGTCGGACCGGTCCGAGGGCGCGGGCCCGGCGCATCACCCCGGCCCAGGGGTCGGTGCGGGCCTGGTCGACGGCGTCCGCGATCGTCCAGCGGCGCGCGTCGACGGCGGGGTCGTCGAGCTGCTCCCAGGTGATCGGTGTGGCGACGGGGGCACCGGGACGGGCCCGTACGGTGAAGGGGGCGACCGCGGTCTGGGCGTAGGCGTTGCGCTGGATGTCGAGGTAGAGGCGCCCTCCCCTCTCCTTCTTGCGGACGGCGGTGGTGAGCCGCTCGGGATGGGCGCGGACCAATTCCTCGGCGATCTCCCGGGCGACGTCGCGCACCGCGTCGAAGTCGTCGTGCCCGTTCACCGGCACGACGACGTGCAGGCCCTTGGAGCCGGTGGTCATCGGCGCCGACGGCAGCCCCAGCTCGTCGAGCAGCTCCTTGACGTCGTGGGCCGCTCGGCGGACCTGGTCGAAGTCGTCCTCGGCCGGGTCGAGGTCGAGGACCATCCGGTCGGGCCGGTCGATCCGGCCGGTCCGGGAGAGCCAGCGGTGCAGGGTGACGCAGGCCTGATCGGCGAGGTGGACGAGGGTGGCGGTGTCGTCGCAGACCGCGTGGACGACCGTGCCGCCCTCCTTGGCCACCTCCACCCGCTCGATCCAGTCGGGATAGTGGTCGGGGGTGTTCTTCTGCATGAAGGTGGGGCCGCCGAGCCCGTCGGGGTGCCGCTCCAGCATCAGCGGGCGCCCGCGCAGATGCGGCAGCATGAACGGGGCGACGGCCCGGTAGTACGCCACGAGGTCGCCCTTGGTGTACTCCGTGCCGCCGCCGCGTCCCTGCCCATCGCCGTCCGCGGGGAAGAGCACCTTGTCGGGGCGGTGGATCTCCACCGCGCGCCGGCCGACCCGCAGGGTGCGTGCGGACCCCATGGTCAACTCCTCACTCCGGACGGACCGTTCCCGCCGCGCCGGTCAGGGCGCGATCGCGTGCTCCACCAGGAGGCGGCCGGCCGCCGCGATCGCCTCCGCGTCGATGCCCGCCTCGTGCAGCTGCTCCTCGGGGGAGGCGGAGCCCGGCATGTCCCGCACCGCGAGGCGCACCAGGCGGGGCACCGGCCGCCCGTCGGCGAAGGCCTCCAGGACCGCGTCGCCGAGGCCGCCTTCCGCATGGTGGTCCTCGACGGTGAGGAGGCAGCCGGTGCGCTCCGCGGCCTCCCGCAGGGTGCGGCGGTCGACGGGCTTGACCGAGTAGAGGTCGATCACCCGGATCGGGATGCCCTCGCGGCCCAGCGCGTCGGCGGCCTTCAGCGCCTCGTGGACGGTGATCCCGGCGGCGACGACGGTCAGCCGGTCGTCGTCCGAGGCACGCAGCACCTTGCTGCCGCCCACGGGGAAGTCCTCGGTCGGGCTGTAGACGACGGGGGTGTCGCCCCTGGACGTGCGCAGATAGCGGACGCCTTCGAGGTCGGCCATGGTGCCGACGAGCTTGGCGGTCTGGTTGGCGTCGCACGGGTACAGCACGGTCGAGCCGTGCACGGCACGCATCATCGCCAGGTCCTCCAACCCCATCTGCGAGGGCCCGTCCCGGCCGATCGCGACCCCGGCGTGCGAGCCGGCGAGATTGATGCCGGCCCCGCTGATGGAGGCCATGCGGACGAAGTCGTGGGCGCGGGTGAAGAACGCGGCGAACGTCGAGGCGAACGGCACCCAGCCGCGCGACGCGAGCCCCACCGACGTGGCCACGAGTTGCTGTTCGGCGATGTAGCACTCGAAGAACCGGTCGGGGTGTTCCTTGGCGAAGAACTCGGTACGGGTGGAGTCGCCGACCTCGCCGTCCAGGGCGACGACGTCGCCGCGGGCGCCGCCCAGCGCGGCGAGCGCCTGCCCGAAGGCGTCGCGGGTGGCCACCTCGTCGCCGATGTCGTACCGGGGCAGCTCCAGGTGCCCGGTCCGTACGGCGTGCAGCATCCGCGCGGCGGGCGGTTCGGGCACCTCGACGCGCAGGTCGCGCGGGCCGCCGAGTTCGGCGATCGCCTCGTCGGCGTCCTTGAGGGGCTTGCCGTGCAGCCCTTCGCGGTCCTGGACGGCCTCGACGCCCTTGCCCTTGAGGGTGCGGGCGAGGATCACGGTGGGCTGGCCCTTGGTGGACGCGGCCTCGCCGTAGGCGCGGTCGACGGCGTCCACGTCATGGCCGTCGATCTCGATCGTGTGCCAGCCGAAGGCGGCGAAGCGGCGGGCGTAGGCGTCCAGGTCGTGCCCGTGCCGGGTGGGGCCGCGCTGGCCGAGCCGGTTGACGTCGACGATCGCGGTCAGGTTGTCGAGGTGCTCGTACGCGGCGTGCTCGGCGGCCTCCCAGACGGATCCCTCGGCGAGTTCGCTGTCCCCGCACATCACCCAGACCCGGTAGCCGGTGCGGTCCAGCCGCTTCCCGGCGAGGGCGATACCGACGGCCACGGGCAGGCCCTGGCCGAGGGACCCGGTGGCCGTCTCCACCCAGGGCAGACGGCGCGGCGTGGGGTGCCCTTCGAGGCGGCTGCCCAGCTTGCGGTAGGTCATCAGCTCCGTCTCGTTGATCGCCCCGACCGCCTTGTACGCCGCGTACAGCAGGGGCGAGGCGTGGCCCTTGGACAGCACGAAGCGGTCGTTGCCGGGGTGCTCGGGCCGCTCGAAGTCGTAGCGGAAGTGCCGGGCCGTCAGCACCGCCATCAGTTCCGCCGCCGACATCGACGACGTGGGGTGCCCGGACCCGGCCGCCTGTGAGCAACGAATGCTGTCGACGCGCAACTGCTGGGCCAGCTCGTTCAGTTGACGACTGTTCATGAGTCTCCTTCCGCACCCGGTGCGGGCGTGTGCGAGGTGTCGGTCCGCTCCGGCGTACCCCGGCCGCGTGCCGCCCCGGTCGGTTCCGGGGTCTTCTTCCCGGCCGCGCCGTCTCCCGCGGAGGCGGCCTCGCCGGTCCTCCCGGGGGCGGCCGTGCCCGTGCTCCCGGAGGCGCTCCCGTGTCCGTCCGCCCCTGGCTCCGCGGGGGCGGAGGGTGCCTTCGCCAGTTCCGGGGAGGCCGTGTCCAGGGGGACCGACCAGGAGCGGACCAGGCCGAGTTGGACGCCCTGGCGGGGCAGGACCGCGTCGAGGAGCCAGTCGGCGGCGACGCGGACGCGGTTGCCGGGCATGGCGGCCAGGTGGTAGCCGCGGGTGACGACTCCGGCGACGGGACCGGACAGGGGGATGCCGAGGGGGTTGGCGGCGGCCTTGACCCCGCCGAGGTCCACGACGAAGCCCAGGTCGCTGTGGCGGTACGGCTTCGGCTCGCCGCGGCCCAGGGAGGCGGCCACGTTGAGGGCCGCGACCTTGCCCTGCCGCCAGGCGTGCTGGGCGGTCATCGGCGTGTACGAGCCGGGCTTGGTCAGATCGGGCACGGCGGCCGCGTCCCCGCAGGCGAACACCTCCGGGCGGCCGGGCACCTGGAGCGTGGGCTCGACGAGCAGCCGGCCGCGTTCCATGGGCAGCCCGAGCGACTCGGCGAGCGGATCGGGCCGTACGCCCACGCACCACACCAGGGTGCGGGTGTCGACGAACTCCCCGTCGCTCAGCAGCACTCCGGTGGGTGTCGCCTCCTTCACGGAGGTCCCCATCCGCACGTCGACGCCCCGCTGCCGCAGCACCCGGTCGGCGGTGACGGACAGCCTCTCGTCCATCTCCGGCATCACCCGCTCGGCGATGTCGAGCAGCATCCACCGGGGCCGTACACCGTCCCAGCGTGGCTGCCTGCGCACCAGCTCGTCGGTGAACAGCTGCCCCTGGGCGGCCACTTCGGTGCCGGTGTATCCGGCACCCACCACCACGAAGGTGCAGCGCGAGCGGCAGGCCTTGGGGTCCTCGGAGCCGGCGGCCAGCTCGACCTGCCGGGTCACGTGGTCGCGCAGGTACAGCGCCTCCGGCAGACCGCGGAAGCCATGGGCGTGCTCGGCGACACCGGGAATGGGCAGCAGCTTGTTGACGCTGCCGGCGGCGAGCACCAGCCGGTCGTAGGTCAGGGTGCCGACACCGCCCTCGGGGTCGGCGTAGCGCACGGTGTGTGCGTCGAGGTCGATCTCGTCGGCCTCGCCGAGCACCAGGCGCGTATGGCGCAGGGTGCCGGTGAGGGAGACGGTGACCCTGCGCGGTTCCAGGATGCCGGCGGCGACCTGGGGGAGCAGGGGCAGATACAGGAAGTAGTCGGTCGGGTTCAGCAGGGTGATGTCGGCCTTGTTCCGGGCCAGCCGCTCCAGGGTGCGGGCCGTCCGGTAGCCGGCGAAGCCGGCACCGACGATCACGATGCGGGGTCGACTCACGGTTCGCCTCCGGCGGGTCGCGCGTACGGAGTCCTCGGTCGTGGAGTCCTCGATGGTCCGATCCGGGCGTACGGCCTCGATCTCGGGGCTTGCGGCCCCCGCCGTACGGGCCTATCGCGTCCCCCTGGTGGGGGCGCCCAAACCGGCGGGGGCCGCCCGGGCCGTGGGTTTCCACCGTGACCTCCGGGTACCCGGACCGCGACCTGACCGGCACCAGCGGAGGACACCCCCATGCCCGAGTTCGGCTACTTCCTGGCGACCGAGGAGTTCGGTCCCGCTGACCTCATCGAGCAGGCGAGGATGGCCGAGCAGGCCGGATTCGACTGCCTGTGGATCTCGGACCACTACCACCCGTGGAACGACGAACAGGGCCAGAGCCCGTTCGTGTGGTCGGTGATCGGCGCTCTCTCGGAGGCCGTGTCACTGCCGGTCGAGACGGCGGTGACCTGCCCGACCGTCCGGATCCACCCGGCGGTGGTGGCGCAGGCCGCGGCGACCAGCGCGGTGATGACCGGGGGCCGGTTCCGGCTCGGCCTCGGCTCGGGCGAGGCCCTCAACGAGCACATCCTCGGCACTCACTGGCCGCCGGCGAGCGTGCGCCTGGAGATGCTGGAGGAGTCGATCCAGATCATGCGGCGCCTGTTCACCGGCGAGGAGGTCACCCACCACGGGCCCCACTACACCGTGGAGAACGCCCGCCTCTACACGGTCCCCGACGAGCCTGTCCCGATCGACATCTCCGGGTTCGGACCCAAGGCCGCCGGGCTGGCCGCCCGCGTCGGCGACGGCTTCATCACGATGGGCCCGGACGAGGAGATGGTGACGCAGTACCGCAAGGGCGGCGGGGGCGGCAAGCTCGTCAGCGGCGGTACGAAGGTGTGCTGGGGCCAGGACCGCGGGGAGGCCGTCCGTACGGCCCACCGCCTCTGGCCGAACCAGTATCTGCCCGGCGAGATGGGGCAGATCCTGCCGACGCCCCGCCACTTCGAGCAGCTGGGACCGCTGGTGCCCGAGGAGATGGTCGGCGAGAACACGGTGTGCGGCGACGACGTCGACGAGCACGTCCGTGAGCTGCGGACCTTCGTCGAGGCGGGTTTCGACCGCGTGTACGTCGGTCAGATCGGCCCCGACCAGCGCGGCTTCTTCGACTTCTACCGGACGAAGGTGCTGCCGCAGCTCCGCCAGGGCTGACGCCGGCGCACCCCCGGTTTCTCGGCCCAGATGGTGTCTTCTCTCCCCATCGTCTGGGCCGAGTGCACGAACGTAGGTGTCGAATGTGCTTACGGAAGTCGAGTCCGTGCACGGGAAGGCGGCCTCCGCGGGAGGCCGTCTTCCCCTCGTTCCTCGCTGTTCCTACCGGCGCGACGGCGTCCGGCCCAGGCGGCGCAGACCGGCGGTCAGCGCGGCGCCCAGCCCGCCGACCGCGACGACCGCGCCCACCCGGTCGCGGTTGCGTGACGCCCAGTCCTGCGCGCTCCTGGTCCGGGCCTCGTCGTCGAAGCGCCCGTGCGCCCCGTGGTCCCGGCCGTGGGGGCCGTCCGCGGGCACCCACAGGTTGCCGTTCCCCCGGTGCTCGCCCTGGTCCTGCTGGGAGGCGAACCCGGTGCGGCCGAGGTACCGGTCGAGCAGCCCCGGCGCGACGGCGTTGGCGATCAGGGTCGCCACGGTCGAGCCGCCCACCCGGTACTCGCGCCGCCTCCCGTGCCCGGCCGCGTGCACGATCGCCCGCGCGGCGACCTCCGGCTGGAAGATCGGGGCGACGGGCCGGGCCCGTCCCGGCAGCCGGCTCAGCACCCACTCGAACTGGGGTGTGTTCATGGCCGGCAGCTGCACCATGGTGGTCCGCACCCGCGTCCCGTCGTGCAGCAGCTCGCACCGCAGCGACTCGTTGAAGCCCTGGATCGCGTGCTTGGCTCCGCAGTACGCGGACTGGAGCGGGATCCCCCGGTAGGCGAGCGCCGAGCCGACCTGGACGATCGTGCCGCGGTCGCGGGGCAGCATGTGCCGCAGCGCGGCCCGGGTCCCGAACACATAGCCCAGGTACGTCACTTCGGTGACCCGCCGGAACTCGTCGGGGGTGATGTCCTGGAACGGCGCGAAGACCCCGGCGAAGGCGTTGTTGACCCAGACGTCGATGTGCCCGAAGACGTCGACGACCTGCTGGGCGGCGTCCTCCACCGCCTTGGCGTCGGCCATGTCGACGGGTACGACGAGTGCCTCGCCCCCGGCCCGCTCGACGTCGTCGGCGGCCGCGGCGAGACCCTCACGGCCCCGCGCGAGCAGCGCCACCCGGTCACCCCGGGCGGCGAACGCCACGGCGGTGGCACGGCCGACCCCGGCGCTGGCCCCGGTGACCACCACGGCCCTGCGACGGCGTCCCGTCAGCGCGGCGCCCACGGCACGTCACGCCCTGTGGTGCGGCGTCTCCGGGTCACCGCCCGGCGCGGGCGGCGCCCCGCCCGGCGTGCCCGGCACCGGCCCCGCGGCCGGGGCGACGGGCGGGACCGGCGGGTAACCGGCCGGTGCCTCACCACCCGGCGGCATGCCCGGCGCGATGTCGCCGGCGCCATGGTCATGGCCGGTGGCGCGCTCGGCCCCGTGCCCGGCGCCGGGCCGGGACGCGGAGGGACGGGCCGCGCCCCTCAGGACGTACGCCACGGCGCCGAGCACGACGGCCGTGATCAGCGCGGCGGCCCAGTCGGGCAGGGCGAGCGAGAGCGCCAGTCCGAGGGCGAGGGCCAGCGCGGCCCCCGCGTACAGGGCGAGGGCACCGGACGCGGCGTAGAGCGCGGCCCGGCGACGCTGCTTGCGGGTCTGCTGCCGCAGTTCGTCCCGCACGGTCTCGCGGGCCACCAGCGCCAGCTCGTCGACCAGGTGCTTGTCCAGATGTTCCAGATGATCCAAGCGGTCCATGCCGCCCGAGTACCCGATGCCCTCCCCGGGTAACGCGGCGCGCGTGCCCCGCGGGCGGACCCCCTCGCGGACCCCGCCGGCTCCGGCCGTCCGGGACGACCTCCCGCGTGGCCGGTCCGGGCGGCTTTCCAACTAGGCTTTTCCGCATGGAGATTCTCGGAACCACGCTCCGTATCTGCGTCGACGACCTTGAGGCCGCGGTGCCGTTCTACGAGAGACTCTCGGGCGCACCGGCGATGCGCTTCGAGCGCGGTGGCGTCCAGGTCGCCGCCGTGGGGTGCTTCCTGCTGATGAGCGGCCCGGAGTCCGAGCTGGAGGTGCTGCGGAAGGTGGCCGCGACCCTCGCGGTCGAGGACGTCGACGAGGCGAACCGGGTGCTCACCGCCTCCGGTGCCCGGGTCCTGGCGGGCCCGGTGCCGACGCCCGTCGGCCGCAATCTGATCGCCGTGCACCCGGACGGCTCGGTGTACGAGTACGCCGACCGTCGCGCGCCGGGATAGCCCCGGCGGCGCCTCGGCTCCCGGGCCGACCGGCGAACGCGGCGACCACGATGTCCGTGAGCAGCGCGCCCGCCGTGCCGTCCGGGTCGAGATCGGGGTCGTAGACGGTGACGTCGAGGCCGACGCAGTGCGGGTGACGTCACCAACGGGCCGAGCAGCGCGGTCAGTTCGTCGGGGAGCAGTCCGTCGGGGTCGGGGCTGTCGACGGCGGGCATGTCGGACGGGTCGAGTACGTCGGGGTCGAGGTGCACCCGGAAGCCGCCGAGTTCGGGCGTCCCGTAGCTCTGGGCGGTGACCCGGGCGAGGTCGTCCGGGTCCCACGTGCGCAGGTCACCGACGGTCACCACGGGGATCTTCAGGTCGGCCGGCTCGGTCCGGTCGTCCTCGAAGGCGTCCCGGACGCCGAAGAGGCGCACGTCCTCGTCGCGCGGATACGGCTTCAGGCCCTCCAGGTCGGTGAGGCCGTCCTGTCCACGGCCGGTGGCGAGGGCCCCGTTCCTCGCCACCGGCCGGCCCAGCCCTGTGCGCGGCCGTCCGGAACCGGACCCGTCAGTCGAAGTCGGTCTCGGGGATCTGCACGTTGATCAGCTCTCCCGAGCCCGGGTCGACGGTCAGCCCCCGTCCGGGCCTGCGGTTGCGCAGGTGGGCGTGGGTCAGGCGTACCCCCAGGACGTCTCCGTCCATCAGGCTCTGGGCTTCCAGCAGCACACCTCTGCGCTGCCGTTTCAGGGCACCCAGCCATCCCATCGCTCCCGCCATGGTGTCCCCCGTGGCCGCGGCTGCGAGTCCGATGCCGCGTTCCCTGCCTGACTCGGCCAGGGCGCGTAGATCCTGGTCGAACTCCGGCAGCGCCACCAGGTCGGCGTCGTCGACGAGCACCACGCGGGGCTCGCCGCCGCTCCCCAGGGCGGCGGCGAACTCCCGTGCCGTGGGCACCCGTGACGTGAGCAGTTCCACCCCCGGATGCCCGTCCAGTGCGCGCAACGGCGACTCCCGGGGCGTGAGGACGACGAGCCGGGTACCGGAGGCGAGCAGGGAGACCGCGAGGCCCGCCAGCGTGGTGCTGCGGCCCGAGCCGGGAGGTCCGGCGACCACGAACGTCGGCGACTGGGCGAAGTCCACCCCCACCGGCGCGACATCGTCACCGCCCAGCCCCAGCAGGCCCCACAGGGGCCGGCGGAACTCCTCGCCCACCTTCTCGTACGCCTCCGTGAAGGCCACCTTCGCGGGCAGCGAGCCGATACGGACGGGCCGGCGGGCGGCGGGCAGCCCCGCGTCGCGACGGGTCGCGTCGTCGCCGATCGCGCGCAGCGCCTCCGCCTGCTCCTGACCGGTTGCACCGGGCCCGAGCAGCGCGACCTGGATCTCGGTGCCGTCGGAGGTCCAGCCCTGTCCGGACTTGATGACATCGGGCATCTCCGCCGGGCGTCTGCCCACGAGGTGGTAGTCGCTGCGGTCGTTCAGCCGCAGTAGCAGTTTGTTGTCGTTGAGCGCGCTGGCCCGCGAGGCGAGCAGGGCGCGCTCGGACGTGGCGACGACGTGCAGTCCCGAAGCGGCTCCCTCTCGCAGGAAACGGTTGAGCTGGTCCATCAGCCGGCCGCCGTGGTGATCGGCGATGAGGTCGACGAGTGCGTCCCAGCCGTCGATGAACAGCAGGACGTGGGCCGGGCGGGCCGCCGCGGGGACGATCTCGCGCAACTCCGCCAGGTTCGCCGCGTGATGCCGGGTCAGCAGTTCCTGTCGGCGCCCCAGTTCGGCGTCGAGCCGGGCGAACAGCCGCTCCAGCCGCTCGGTGTCACCCCGGAGCACGACGGCGCCGCAGTGGGGCAGCACACCCAGGGCGGACAGCGCGCCGCCCGCGAAGTCGACGCCGTACAGGTGCACGTCCGCGGCGCAGTGGCCACGGGCCAGTGCGCCGGCCATGGTCCGCAGCACCTGCGACCGCCCCGAGCGCGGGATGCCGATGACGTACAGGTGACCGAAGGTGTCGAGGTCCAGTTGGACCGGCAGTTGCGCCTGCGAGCCCGGCAGGTCCGACAGCGCCCAGGACACGGGGGCCAGTCGGGCTCCGCCGGGCTCTTCGGGCTGCGGCAGGTCGGCTATGAGCACATTGCTGTCGAGCGGAGGCAGCCAAGGGCTGGGCTGGGGCAGACAGTCCAGAAGTTCCGTCGCCTCACGGACCGCCTCCACCAGCGCGTTCAGGTCGGTGGGGAGGTCGTCGTCGACGGCGGCACGGGGCTCCTCGACGGTGTCCGGCACTCCGACGGTACGGCCGAGGCGCTGCCACGGCAGTGCGGTTCCCCAGACCCGGGGCCTGTCCGTCTCGTCCGCCCGCTGCCGCTCCTGCCTCGGCGCGGCCCCGGGCCGGGTCGCACCGCAGTAGGCGGTCTGGAAGGGGACGACCGTGCCGTGCCCGAGCCGGGCCAGGGCCCGGCCGGGGGTGTTCGGGGAGATGCTGACGGCGTCCTTGGTGTCGATGACGTCCTGGCTCTCGCCGGAGTCGGTGACGCGCAGGGCGATCCGCAGGTTGGTGTTGGCGCGGATGTCGGCGTTGACCACACCGGCCGGACGCTGGGTGGCGAGGATCAGGTGGATGCCCAGGGACCGGCCGCGCTGGGCGATGCCCACCAGGCCGGGGATGAAGTCCGGGATCTCCCGGTACAGGGTGGCGAACTCGTCGATGACGATGACGAGCCGGGGCACGGGCCGCAGCTCCGGGTTCCGGCGGCGCATGCTCTGGTACTCGGGCAGGTCCTTGGCAGCGGCGGCCGCCAGGATGTGCTCGCGGCGGAGCAGTTCGGCCGACAGCGAGGTGAGTGCGCGCTGCACGAGGTGGCTGTCGAGGTCGGTGACCATGCCGAGGGTGTGCGGCAGCTTCACACAGTCCTTGAAGGCGCTGCCGCCCTTGTAGTCGACCAGGACGAAGGTCAGCTCGTCGGGCCGGTTGACCGCGGCGAGCGAGGCCACGAAGGTCTGCAGCAGCTCCGATTTGCCGGACCCGGTGGTGCCCGCCACCAGGCCGTGCGGGCCGTCCTTCACCAGGTCGAAGGCGGCAGCGCCGTCGTAGCCCACGCCGAGCAGCAGCGAGGTGGACGACGGGCGCTCCGCCCAGCGGGCGGCGATCATCTTGCCGTTCGGCTCCGGCATGTCCAGCAGGTCGAGCAGGCCGACGCTGCCGGGCAGGCCCTCCGAGGCGTCCGGGGTGACGTCGTGGATCGGGGCGATACCCCGGGCAAGACGCTCGCACCACGCGGGTTCGACCAGGTCGGGGCGGATGTCGGGGACGTCGGGCCGTCCGGTGCGGCGCAGGGTCAGCCGGTGGTTCTCGTACCGGACGACCGCGGTGCACTCCTCGGGGAGGAGGCGTTCCTCGTGGTCGAGGCACAGGGGGAAGATCCGTGCGGCGGGCCCCTCCTTCAGGATGGAGACGACACCGGGGACGTCGCGCAGACGGCGGGCGCCGTCCATCACGACCAGTACGTCCGGTTCGCTGAGCAGCGCCTTGCTCATGGTCGACTCGGCGGCCCGCTGGCGGGTGCGCAGGGTGGAGACCAGTTCGGCGACCCGGTTCGCCACCGTCTCCGGGTCGTTGCCGATGAGGGTGACGGCGCCGCCGCGGGATCCGGGCAGACCGTCCCTCGCATGCGGCAGCCAGCAGGCCCACTCCCAGGACTCCTGGGACGCCTTGTCGGTGAGTACGACGATCCGCAGGTCGCGGGGGGTGTGCAGCACGGCGGCCTGGGCCGTCATCCAGCGCGCCAGCGCCTGGACCGGTCCGGTCTCCCCGGACACGCCCACCACACCGCACGTCTCCAGGTCGACGCTGACGGGTGCGTCCGGGATGGTCCAGTGGACGGCTGTGTGGTTGTCCTCGCGCGCCGTGTCGTCGATGCCGAGGAGGGACGGCTGCTCGGCGGTGCCGATGCGCAGGGCGAGGTGGTCCGGGTCGCCGCGGCGCCGTTCCCACAGCCGGTGGCCGGGGCCGACCGCCCACAGTCCGGCCAGCGCGGGGTCGGGTGCGTTCTCGGTGCGCAGCCGCTGCTCGGTGGCGACCTTGTTCCGGACGTCCTCCTCCAGTGAGGAGCGGCGCAGGCGGTAGACGCGGCACCTGTCCTCGTGGTCCAGGCGTGCCTGGCGCCGCCCGCTGAGGTGGTTCGCCGCCATGAGTATCGGCGACAGGAGCATGAAGACCAGGTAGAAGTACGAGTTCCAGAAGAGGACCATGACGAGGCCGAAGACCATCGGGGCGAACGCCACGAGCAGCGGAATGGGCCTGCGCCGGAGCGGCTCGGGAGGTGCCGGCAGCCGGAACCGCTCGGGCGCCAGGTGCGGCAGGATGCGCGGCGGGCGGTTGTAGTCCAGGCCCCCGCCGCCCTCGGACGGCACCACCGCGGCGTCCCTCGGGGTCGGTTCGGCCAGTCGCAGCAGAAACGCGCCGAGCCGGAGCTCGGCACCGACGGGCCAGGGTTCCCAGCCGTCGGGGAGGAGAGCGGTGGCCCACGGTTCGTCGGCGGCCTGCTCCTCCTCGTCGTCCTCGGCCACGAGCGGCAGCAGCGGGATGTCGGGCTTGCCCCGGTGCTCCGGCGGCTCCGGGACGGACAGCCGTGCCGTGCCGTCGGCCGGGAGTTCGACGATCGCCGATCCGTCCGGGCACACGGTGATCCGTACACCGTCGGACGGAACGCCGCGGCCGTGCAGCGGTACGGCAGAGCCCTCCAGCGGGCCGATGCCGTGGGTGCCGACGCCGAGCGCGTACACCCGTCCGGCATCCGGTCCGCCCACCACCTGCAGTTCGACGACCGGTGCGTGGTCGACCCGCTGCGGCTGCGGCATCGCGGAACGCTCGGGACCGTACTCCAGTCCGGCCCGCGGAACGGGAGCACCGAGACCGACGACGCTGCCGTCCATGATCCGGGTGGCGGCCAGCGGCGCCCCGGGGGGCAGCGGTTCGTCTCCCAGATAGCAGGCGGGCGCGGTGGGCGCCTTGTCCGTGCCCGGCGCCTGTGTCCCGGCCCGCATCCGGGCCAGGTGTTCGGCGACCTCCCGCACGGGAGTGGTGGCGTCGGCGCTCAGCACGACGTCCTGACGGCTTGAGAGATCGCCGTCGGTGACGGTGGTGATGAGGAGTTTCACGTCTCCCCTTCGGGTGGTTCGGAGGTGAGCAACGGGACGGGGTGGCGGAGCGGCGCGGGGCTACTGCTCATCGGTGGAGGAGGCCCGGGCGGGGCGCGTCCTGGCGGTGGCCGGTTCGGACAGCAGGTCGGCACCGGTCACGGTCAGGGCCGGGGCCGGCTGTACGGGTTCCTCCACGAGTTCGGGTGAGCGGACCGCCCGCCGCTCCTCCGGTAGCGCGCGCGGTTCGAGGGCCCGCTCGGCCGGTCGGTGCCGCTCGGGTGCGCGGCGGGAGCGGCGTCGGTCCGCCCGTACGGCTGCGGCGACGGCTCTGCCGAGTGGGGCGCAGTCCGCGCGCAGTCCGAGTTCCGGAGCGGTGACCCGGCCACGGGCGTCGACACGAAGGGCCCAACTGTGCACGGGTACGGGACCGTCGACGAGACAGACGACGGCGCCCGAGGCGGTGAGCGCCCCCAGCCGCCGGGTCTGTTCCCGGGTGGGTGCGGCGCAGACCACGACCCTGGTGGTGGCGGTGGCCGCCTCCTCCCTCTCCGCGGGGGACGTGTCCTCCAGTTCTCGCAGCACCGCCTCGAGCCGCTCCCCGTGGTAGTGCGCGTGCACGCCGTCCGTGACGGTCACCGAGGCTCCGCTGCCCGGCCGGTCGAGCTGCGCGGCCAGTGCGTGGAGCAGGCGGGTCCGTCCGGCGGAGTCACCTTCGACCGTGACCATCCGTGGTCCGGCGGCCAGGTCCAGGTGGACGCAGGCGTCGTCCGCCATGCCGACGGCGACGGGCAGCGGTCGGACGCGGGCGCCGGCCCGGGGTGCGGCGTCGGGCAGGGCCGCACCGTCCAGGCGGTCGAGTTCCAGGTACCAGGACTGCGGGCCGGGTCCCTCGTCGGCCTCCCAAGGGGCGGGGGGCTCGGGCAGCCGGCGGGCGGCGATCTGCACAAAGGCCCCTCCCGGCTCCGTCCGCAGCCCGTAGGGGAAGGCCCCGGGCACGTCATCGAGGGCTGCCCCGGCCGCGTCCAGCAGCCGCCGCACCAGCAGGCCCGCCCGGGGAGCGCACAGGTGGCGGGCCAGGGCCCGTACTCCTCGGCGATGGCGCCGGAAGGCACGCAGCGGCTCGCCGAACGCCTGCCGGGTCAGGGTGAGCTCCCGGGCGACGCGGCGCCGGCACCGTCGCCGGCCACCGCACTTTCGTACGAAGTACCGCAGCAGGAGGAACAGCAGCAGGAGCACGACGACAGCGACCAGGATCCCCGTCATCAGCGACTTGTCGGGCCTGGCCAGCGCGATCAGGCGCCAGTCGGGGCGGGTACCCGCCGTCATGCCGCCACCATCGTGTGCTGAGGGTGCCGTCGGCGCAGCTCGCGTATCGCGTGGTGGGCGCGGGACTTCACCGTACCCGGCGGGATGGACAGGGCGTCCGCGGCGTCCGGGCCGGTCCAGCCCAGCATGTAGACGTAGAAGAGCACCTCGCGGTGGGACGGTGAGAGCCGGGAGAGGGCGTGCACGAGGAAGCAGCGGTGAACCGCCTGGCTGATCGGGTCGACGGGTTCGGCGTGTGTCTCCAGGAGCTCCTGGTTGAGCTCGGGGCGTGCCTGCTCACGTCGTGTCCAGTCGATCACCAGGTTGTGCGCCACCCGGAACAGCCAGGCCCGGGAGGGCGACCAGTCCGGCGGCTGGTCCGCGAAGCACAGCCAGGCGCGCAGCAGTGTCTCCTGGACGAAGTCCTCGGCGCGCTGCCGGTCGCCGCGCAAGAGTCCGCTGACGTAGCGCAGGAGCGGCTCACGGTGTCGCTCGTAGAGCACACGGACCGGCCCGTCACCGGACGGAACGGCCTCACCGCGCCTGGGAGCGCTCCCAGGCGGGCCGGATGGGCTGGATGGGGACGTACTCATGGATTGCCTCCCCCGGTACCGGCCTCGGTCTGCGAGCCGGTCCCGTCAGGCGCCGCGCGTCGCGGCATGAATCGAGCAATGCGAGTGCAGGCACCCAGGCCCTTCCGTACCCACAAACGGAATCGGTAGTTCCTGTTCCTGTTGAGGCGTGAGTCTATGTGCGCCGCGACGACTTTCAAGAGGCTGTGAGGTGAACGTGAGGTTCCACATGCGACCGTGATCCGGGTGCGACGATCTGGTCACCTGGCGTTCGGTCCGTCGGCCGGCTCCGGCGCCCGGTGGGCGCAGCCGGAACAGGCAAAGGGGTGCCGACCCGGGAAGGGGATTCCGGGCCGGCACCCCTGGATGATGCGATGTCGTCGGTCACCTACCAGCAGGGATACTGCTCGCGATCTGGCCGTCCAGGTTCTTCACGGAGTCCTTGACCGACACGAACTGCTTGGCGAACTCCCTGATGTTCTGTACCGCCTCCGTCACCGACTTGTTGAAGTTCATGTAGGAGTCCTGCAGCGCGGGGCTGGACTGCTGCAGCACCAGGCCGTTGCCGAGGAGATCCACGACATCCCGCTGCAGACTCTCCAGCTGGGGCACGAGCGTGCTGTCGACAGCGGTGGTGAGCTTGGCGGCCGTGGCGTCCACCTGCTCGTCATCGACGTGGGTCTTGCCCATGGTGTCCTCTTTCGCGTTTCGGTACGTCCGGTCATGCGACCGGTGCACGGTGGTGATGGTGGAACCGCCGCAACGCGACCGGGAGGGCAGCGCTGCGGTGGAGCCCTGTGAGCGCCCGAGGGAGGGGTACGGGGCGCCCGCAGGGAGTCATGGGGTGGGAAGCCGGAGGACGCGCGTGCGTCCGCGGACGGTCACTGCCAGTTGACCCCGAGCGTCCCGAGCGGGGGTTCGTCGCCGTAGCGGGTGTGCTGGGCGATGGATTCCTTCAGGTACCAGGTCCCGTCCCGGCGCTTGTACCAGACTTCCTGGATCTCGTTGCGCTCGTCGGCGACGTAGCGTGCGCTGTCCGTCGTGACGACCCTGAGCTCGGAGCCGTCCTGGCGCATGTAGTCCGTCCGGGTGTTGCCGTCCGGCAGTTCGATGGCCATCGGCGGGGAGAAGGAGTCGTCGGCCGGGCGGCCTCCACCGTCGACGAGCGGCTTCTCGACCGTCAGGTACGCGGGCGGCCTGCCCACGCCGTTCGCGGCCTCCTCCGCCTTCTGCGCGTTCTCCTCCTCGGCCACCTCCTCGTCCGGGGAAGAACTGCTTCGGTCCCAGACCTTCCCCCACTCGCCGTCCGGCGTCTTGCGCCACGTCTCGAGCGGGGCGCCCTTGTCGTCGGTGACATAGCGCATCGATTCCCCTGGGCCGTACCCCTCGGGATTGTTGTCCACATAGATCTTGGTGACGGACCCGTCGGAACCCCGGACCGTCGTCACGGAGTTCCCGTCGCCGGGCAGTGAGCGGTATGTCTCCGAGTAGGCCAGGCCGTTCTTGTTGGTGACGGTGGTCGTCGTCTCGACGGGCTGACCGTTCTTGTCGAGTTCGATCTCGCCGTTCTCATCGAGCTTGTACGAGATCTCCGTTCTGCCGTCTGGGGTCTCCCGTACCAGGCCGTTGGGCACCGGTGGCGGCGGATTGTCCGGGTCGTCGGCCCATTCCCTGTGCCCGCGCAGCCAGCTGGAATCCTTCTCCCATTCGGAAGCCGGGGTTTTCTCCAGTTCCTTGAGCTCTTCGGCGTAGTCGTTCTGGAGTTCTTCCGACCGCTTGCTCAGCGGCTCCTCTTCGTCGTCGAGCCGGTCCTGCGCCTTGTCGTTCTCCTCCTGGCCCTTCCGCAGGTCTTCCTGCTGCCTCTGCAGGTCGTCCCATTCCAGCTGCAGTGCGTTCTGGTCGGCCTGCAGGGCTTCCTGCTCGCGGTTCAGGGCGTCCTGTCTCTTCTGCAGCTCTCCTTCGGGATCCTTCCGTCCGGAGCTCTGTTCCTTCCGCAACTCCCGCTGTTCGCGGAGCAGTTCCTCCTGGCGCTTCTGCAGCGGTTCCTGCTTTTCCCGCAGGCCCTCGTACTTCTTGTCGAGGTCCTCCTGCCGCTTCTGCAGGGCCTGCTGCCCCTTGTCGAGGACCGCCCGCTTCTTGTCCAGTTCGGCCTGCTGCTTGTCCACGACCGCCTGCCTGGCCGCATGCCCCCTCCGCAGGTCCTCGGCCTTCGCCTGCTTTACTCGGGCTTCTCGTTTCTGCTGGTAGGCCGCATGCTGCTGCTCGACGTCCTGGCGCAGCATGGCCGCTTCCTGCTGGCGCGCGGTGACGGCGCCCTGTGCGTCCTGGTCGTAGAAGGCCTTGCCCGCCTCGTCGAGTTGGTTTCCGAGATCGGTCATCACCTGCCAGGCTTCTTCGAACGACTTCTTCCAGGCGCCGTAGAAGTAGATCAGCGCTCCGGAGGTCTGTTCACGGGGGCCGATGTCCGACGGGGCGAAGTCGTGGTTCGCGCGTGAGGTGTCGAGCAGCCTGTCGCGGAGAGCCCAGATGTCCCGCGCGAGCTCGTACATCAGATCGTAGTCGATGGTTATGCGACCCACGTCTTCCGTCCTTTCTCCGGTGCGCGGTGGCCTTCGGGCCAGGTGCGTAAGGGCTTCGGCGTCATGCTCGCCCTGTAGACGCAGTCAGGGGCACGAAGGGTTCAAAGGAATTTCTTCCGGTCTCTCACCGATCGGCGCGCATGTGGCGTCCGTCACTCCGTTGAACTACCGACCCCCGCTCCTACGTCACCATCACGTCATCCGCGTGCGTGCGGCCGACCCCCGAGTCCTGAACATCGTGGAGGACCCCGTGGCCAGCCCCGAGGACTGGAGCAAAGTCGGTTACAACGGAAATCCGGTGACCGGGAATCCGGAAGTCGTCGACGGCATCACCCGGGAATTCCGCCATCTCCAGGATCTGGCCGCCGAGGCCGCCGGAGGGCTCGACGCCTTCCTGCGCAAAGCGGAGGACGGGGGCTTCGAGGGACAGACCGCGGACGCCTTCCGCACGTACGTCCGGAAACAGCTCCGGACAACGTTCGTACCGAACGTCCAGCACTCCTTCGAACAGGCGGCCGCGGCCACTGAACGCTACGCGAACGCCCTGAGGGAGGCCCAGGGCAGAGCGGAGAGTGCCGCGAGACGAGGTGGCGCGGTGGTGATCCCCCCGGCGGGCGTCATAGCAGGAGACGCCCCGCGGTCCTGGCTGGAGAAGCTGGGCATCGTGGAGAGGAGGACGGGCCCGGTGCTGCCCCGGGAACTCATCGCCGCGAAGAACGACGTCCAGGCCGAGGTCGACTTCATCAACAGCGAGGCCAAGATCCTGGAGGACGCCCTGGAGGAGGCGGCCGAGCTGGTGTCCACACCCGTCCCGAAGGCGAGGACGAGCGGCTGGCAGAAGTTCTGGAAGGCCCTGGAGATCATCGCGATGGTGGTCTCGATCGTTGCGATCGTCTTCGGGGGCCCGTTGGGCCTGCTGGCCATGGGGCTGAGCGCGGCGCTCTTTCTCAAGGCCGTGGCGGACTACGCGGCCGGCAAGATCGACGGCCGCGCCCTGGGCCTGTCCGCCCTGGGCCTTCTCGGGCCGTCGACCAAGGGCCTCACCACCTTCGGCCGTATGGCAGGACTGGCCAAGGCAGGTGCCGCTGCCGCTCGCAGAGGCCTCAGCAGAGGCCTCAGAGCGATTCCTCGAACCCTGTCCGCGGGCGGGCACCTGCTGCTGCAGGGCGGCAAGCTGCTGCTCACCCCCCGCGCCCTGGCCACCCTGACCGGTCAGGCCCTGACCCGGTGGTCGTCCAGGGTCGGCGGCCTGGCCTCCATGGGGTTGTCCCGCGTACCCGCTTTCACGGCGAGAGCGACCCGGATGCTGAGGGGCGCGCTGCGGTCCGTTCCCGGGTTCTTCAAGGGCATGTGGCAGCAGGGGCGGTTCGCCCTACGCCGCGACTTCTTCATGTCCACCGCGTTCGCCGGAGGCGGCATGGGCCGCCGTCTCGGCGTCTACGCAATCATCAACACGGGCCGGGCCTTCGACCTCGCGGTGTCCGCCCTCCTTCCGGTCAGGTACGGGGAACTCGCCAGGTTCGGCTACCGGACGGCCTTCCGCATGGGCTTCCTCGAACGCGGCCTGCTCATGCAACCCTCGCTCGGCCGCTCGATCGCCCGGAGTGCCGGCTCGGTGGGGGGCGGCGTCCTCGACCTGACGAGGAACGGCCTGCACACACCCGCCGTCGGACAGACGGGCGGGAACGTCGGCAAGCTGGTCCTTCCCGGCACCCAGGCCTGGGGCGACGCGCTCGACGAACTGACCGAGTTCGTGCCCCCACCGACCGCACTGCCTCGTACTCCGGCCATGAGTTCCCTGTCCTCCATATCCAGGTCGACGCCCAGCCGGTTCTCGAGCAGCCTCGACGACCTGGTGGAGCCGGCCTACTTCGGCGACCTCGACACGGCGGGATCCGGCCTCGGCACGCTGCTCGGCAAGCAGGGCGTCGACGTGCTGGACCTGGAGCACGGCGGACTGCTGCCCCCGCGGCTGCGCTCGGCACTGGACACCCTCGACACCCTCGACACCCTCGACGAGCTCGACACCCTCGACGGGCTGGGCACGCCGAGCGTGCCCGGCCCCCGGTCCGCGCTGCTGGAGCAACCGCAGAGCGCGGTCACCCGGCTGCGGAACCTGGACACCGTGATGGGTCTCGACCGCACCGACGACGGCCTGCTGAAGCCACTCGACGACCTGGCGGACCCCGACCTCCACGGCGACTTCGGGGGTCTGCCCGGCCTCCAGGTGCGCAAGATCCTCGACGGTGAGGTCGACCTCGTGAACGTCACACTGGACGCGGTGATCCTGCGTATCGGGAAGACAGACCCGGTGGACGTCCAGGTCCATCTGAAGGGCGAGGTGACGGTCCGTGTCCTGGACCCCTCCGAGACCGTCACCCGACTTCCCGCATTCACAGGGAAGTTGTCCGGGACGGACACCCCGGCCGGTCTCGGTATCAGGCTCGACGACCTGGTTCGGCTGCTTCCCGACGCCGGTGGCGACATCCGCCGCGCGCGGCAGTTGCTGGGCATGGGGCCGCTCCAGCCGGATCTGGCCACCAGGCCGCTCACGACGCAGACTGGCCTCCCGCCCCTGACCCTGCGGGAGATCATCACGGGCGGAGAGGTCGGCAAGACCGCCACGGACCGCTTCCATGCCTGGCTGCGGGTGCAGAAGGCCGAGATCGAGCTGGACACGGCCGGCCGCGAAGTCTCCCGGCTCACCGGACTGCCCGACGTGCCACCGCTGAGCCGCGCCCAGGCCCAACTGGATCTGAGCGCCGCGGAACTGAATTTCAACCGGGCACGGATGGACTTCGAGGGGCTCGGGCTGAACCTGGACACCGTCCGCCAGAACATCACGGTGATGATGGCCCGCATAGACGGTCCGACGGCGAACCTGCCGGTCGGTGAACTGCGGCTGCTGGACGATCTGGGGCAGCCCACGGACCGGTGGATCACGCTGGAGGGCGGGGAGACCGCCACGTGGGTGGTCAAGTCGGACGCCGGGATCGTCCCCGGCATCACAGTGGACATGTTCCCCGACGGCTTCACCCTCACCGGCGCCGACGGCGCCATCACCAGGATCGGCCCCGACGGCCGGACCCTGCTCACGGAACTGCCGGTACGTCCCGAGTCGTTGCCGGGTCCGTCGGCTCCCCGGCATGTCGTGGGCCCGGTGCAGGCACCCATCGCTCCGACGGTACCCACGCCGTCCGTGCCGCAGGTCCACTGGTTGGTGCGGCAGGACATGAACTTCGAGGCGCCGAGCCTCAAATCCGGCATGAAGACGCACCTGACCGAGAACGGTCTCGTCCCGGTCAAACTCGACGGCACCATCACACCGCTCCAGGCCGTGTCAACGGCCAATGCCAAGGCGTTCAAGGAGAACAGTCCGTTCACCGCGTTCTCCCCGCCGGGCAGCATCGCCAAGAGTTACGGGAACCAAGAGATCGGACTGGATCTCGTCGCCCTGAGCAGGGACATCAACAGCGGCGTCGACGGCGTCAAGGACCTGCGGATCATCTCGAACGCCCAGCTGCAAGAGGAGATTCTGACCGAGATCCGGCTCAGGGTCGCGGACACGCAGCTGCAGGTCCCGACCACGTTCAGCCATATGACCAGCACCAAGGACATCCAGAATCACCTCATCCAGAACGGCGTCTCCAAGGGGATTGCCACCAAGGTGACCCCGGACGTCAAGGCCCTGCTGCAGGTGCGCCGCGACAACACCTGGCTGGTGCAGGGGAGCATTCCGAAGCAGTATCTGACCGGGCCGTACCCGACCGTCGACTCCCTGAAGTTCGTACCGTCCGCGCCGGACACCCCGCTTGCGGTGCCCGGGAACGTGCTGGAGAACGCGGGCCGGGCTTCCGGTTCCGGACTCCCTCCCGTCGAAAACCTCAAACTGGGGCCCAGGCCCGACGACTTCTACATGTCCCAGGTCGACCTCGAGGAGCTGCGGGGCGTCAAGCTCGTCCGGCAGGACGACTTCCACCACCTCGACGTCGACATCAAGGGTCTGCGCAAGTCGCACTTCGACCCCGACCTCGGCATGGTCCCGGCCAATCCGGAGGGCAGGACCACCGCCTTCCAGCATGTGGCGGGGGCCGAGAACACGGCCCGGAAGAGCAACAGCCCCTTCACGTCCTTCGCCGCCACGGGCGGTCACAAGGTGTACGGCGACATGGAGTTCACTCTCGACGCCTACAAGCTGGGGACGGACATCACGTCGGGGAAGCTGCCGAACGTGGGGATCCTGCCGGCCCACAGCCTTCAGAAACTCATCGGCGACCAGATCGAGTGGACGATCGGGAAACGTCTGGACTTCTTCTCCGGGCTCACCGCCGACAGCACCCGGCAGGACGTCGCCGCCTTCCTCAAGGCCCACGACGTCAATCTCGTCGGCAAGGGCGGCAAGGACATGAGCGGCAAGCTCGCCTCTGATGTCCGTGTCCTGCTCAACACCACCCGTGACCAGGAATGGCTGATCAAGGGCACCATTCCCAAGAGCTATCTGGAGGGTCCGTACCCCAGGGCGGCGGCCTCCGGCACCGGTGACGTGCTGCCGGGCGGCACGCTCCGGGGTCTCGACGAAGCCGCGGGACATCTCCGGCTGACGGACACGATCAAGGCGGACTTCGAGGCGAAGCCCGTCTTCGTCGAACTGCGCGGCCCCGAGGGCGTGAACTCCGGGAGCCTGCCGGAACTGCGCGTCGGCGAACTGACGCTGCTGGACGACATGCAGCGGCCCACCGGGCAATGGATCACGTTCGAGCCCGGCACGGAACTCAGCTGGGTGCTCAGGAACGACACAGGTATCGTCCCCGGTACTCATGTGCGGATGGGTGACGACGGCTTCGTGGTCACCACCCCGGAGGGCGGCTTCAAGGTCGGCCCGACCGGTGAGCGCATGGCGTTCGACGGCCCGGCGGTCCCGGTCGCTCCCGTGACCGCCATGACGCCGCCTCCGGCTCCGGTCTCACCGCCGCCTCCTGCGGTTCTGTCCGCTCCCCCGGTTCCTCATGCTCCTTCCGCTCCCCCTGTTCCGCCGCTCGGCAAGGGAATCGGGGCAATGACACCGGTTCCACCGCCCTCCGCGGGCGCGCACGGGTTGGGGTCGGGACTGGATGCCGGGACCCCCGTGGTCAGGCACGAACCGGTCGGGGACACCTCGCACTGGGTGATCGAGGGCAAGGCTCCGTTCGGACGCTACAAGATCAAGAACACCGAAGACGGCTCCATTTCCCTGGTCTCCACCAGCGATCGCGCGTGGGCGACCCTCGACAACGCCGCCGCCTCACGCCAGGTGTTCGAGACGGAACAGCTGAAAAGGGCGGCCGAGCAGCTGAAGAAGGCGGATCTGCAGGAGGGCGGGAAGTACCTGAGTTCGGGGTACCGGTCGATCAATCCGCTGCTGGCCGCGTTCGAGGAGGCCGGGTACACGGCGGCACAGGTGCGACAGGTGGGTTTCGACTTCTCGGACCGGGCCGCGGACGTTCTGGAGAACTGGAAGCGGGTGGCCACGGAACGCGGGTACGCGTCGCGGCAGGTGACGGAGTCCTGGGACATGCAGGACCTGCACAGGTGGCATGACAGCATCAAGGCCATCCACCGGGCGTGGGACGACTTCCCGTCCCCGGCGATCCCTGGCAACACAGTCGTACGCGGCGACAGCCGGCAGATCTTCTCGTCGTTCGACGGGATCCTGGATCCGGCGCACTACCCGGGAGGCGGGTACCACGACGTCGGGAGGACCATCTCCTGGCCGGGGATCATGTCCACGACCACAGGTAGTGCCACCAACCACAACTTCGTGAACTCCAAGGCCGTGATCTGGAAGTTCGACGTGCCGGGGCAGGGTCATCCGGGCCGGGTACTGGGGTCGGAGAACCTGGCCGAGGCGGAAGTGACGTTCCCGGTCAACACCCAGATCAAGATCAACCAGGTGCTGGTGCGGGACGGGCACTTCGCGCACGAACTGACCGGCGAGTTCGGTGACAAGGCCAAGGTGATCGTGTTCGCCGACATCCTTCCCGCCGGCGGTGCGGTCCGCGGGACCGGCGACGAACTCGCCGACAGCCTCCGCGCAGGCGACACGTTCACCATGAACGTGCCACGGCTGGACCGCTTCGACGCTCCCGCGCCCCGCGGTGAGACGGTGCTCCTGCGTCCGGAGCAGGTCGCCGGGACGTCGCACATGCGGATGGAGTGGGACCGGGCTCCGCTGGAGGGGGGTGGTTTCACGCTCACCGACGAGGCGGGTGGTGTGCGCCTGGTGTTCGGCGCGGACGAGGTTCTCCAGTTCCGCGACCACCGGGTTCCGGGGACGGACGGCTTCCTGAGGTTCGAGGCCGCACCGGGTCCGGACACGCTGCCTCGGTGGGTCGGTCCGGACGGGGTGCCGCTGGCCGGTACCGGTGCGGTGGTCGCCCCGGTCAGGGGCGCGCTCGGCGTGGTCACCGGTGTGAAGGTGGGAACGCCGGACGGGGCCTGGACCGCCCGGTTCGACCTCGACGGCACCTGGCTGTCCGAGGAACTGCGGTTCTCCGGCCACGCCGGTGGTGCGTTGACCGACGCACGGGTGGTCACGACGGTCACCCGAGGGCCGGGCGGTGACATGGTGCCGACCCTCCGGTTGGCTGTGCCGGGGCTGGGCGACGGTGCCTTCTCCGTCGTACGGCTGCCGGGTGGTGAAGCGGCCGGGCGGCTGCCGGCCGGGGGCTTCGCGGTGACCGACCTGGCGAACGGCGAGCGGTTCGTCTTCGACCGGGCCGGCCAGTTCGTGGATCTCCCCGCGGACGCCCCACCGATACGGCTGGAGACGGCCGGGTCGGCCCTGCCGGACCCGAACGTCGGCCCGCTGACGGGCCTCGACGACTTCGGCGGCCCGCTGTCCGAGCGGTTCCCGCTGCACTCCATCCCCGAGCACAACGCCCTGGACGGCGCCGCGGCCGACCTGCCTCGGATCGAGCTGCCCGGTGCCGACGCGCCGACCGTCGCGCGTGCGGCAGACGTCGCGCCGCCCGCCGATCTGCCCCTCACGCGCCTGACCGAGTTCCAGGACATGCCGCTGTCCGGCGTGGGCGACCTGGCCGGACTGGAGTTCCGGATCGCCGGCGGCACCGCCGCTGACGGCGTGCCCAGTACGTTCCGGCTGGATGTCACGCAGGCCGCCCCGACACCTCACGGGGCGGGGCCGCAGCCGCGGTTCGCGGTGGAGCGTCTGGACAGCGGTACGTTCCGTGTCACCGACCCGCCCGGCACCACCCGCTGGGAGTTCAGCGCCGGGGGTGAGTTCCTCGCCCGTGAGACGGCGCTCGTCGACAACGATCTGGGGCTGCCGTCCGGGCTGTGGTTCAGGAGCACGGCCACGACCACGACGGACGGCATGACCGCCAGGATCGTCGGGCTGGTGGGTCCCCGCGAAGTCACCGATTCGTTCCCGCTCACCACCATCGACCGGACGCTTCAGGACCGTCTGCCGGGCGGCTTCACCCTGACCGACAGCGTCACGGGCAGCCGCTTCCACTACGACGCCGATCTCAACCTCGCGTTCCGCGATGTGCCGGCCCGTGACGGCTCCGGATTCCTGCGCTTCACGGAGGGCGCGCCCGATGTCCCGCCCGTCCGGCTCGACGACCTGGGCGGCTCCTCGGGCCTGGACGACCTCGCCGGGATCTTCCAGCGCACCCTGGACGAGGCATCGGGGGGCACGCGTCCCCTGTCCGACGTCACCGATCCGTTCCTCGGTGCCACTTGGCGCCTGCCCGGCCTGGACGATGCCGCCGCCCTGCGACTGTCCGACGCCGTGGGAGAGCACGGCGACCAGTGGCTCACCCGGCTGAGCCCGGGCGACGCGCCCGACCTCGATCTCCGCGCGGCCTGGCGAGCTCTGGACGAGCACTGGACCGGGCTCCTGGAACGGATGCCCGGGATCCGGCTGACCGGCGCGGACGACCTCGCCGATCTTGAGATACGGGTGCTGCGCGTACCGTCCACCGACACGGCACCGGGCTCGTTCCGCTTCGAACTCCTCGACCGTGCCCCGACGGCGGACGGAACGGTCCGCGGCGCGGGTTTCGCGGTCGGACGGGTCCCGGACGGCGGGTTCGCCGTCACCGACCCGACCGGGAACACGACGTGGACCTTCGCCCAGGACGGCGCCTTCCTGGGCCGCGAGACCCTGCTCACCGGGGAGGGACTCCCCTCCGGCCTGCGAGTCTCGGCGACCCGCCACGTGGCGGACCGGTACACGCAGGTGGATCTGATCGGTCCTGACAGTGCCGTCAGGTCACTGCGGGTCACCGCCCCGGAGGGCGCGCTCGCCGAGCGGCTGCCCGGCGGCTTCACCCTCACCGACACCGTCACCGGCAGCCGCTTCCACTTCGACCGGAGCGGAGCCCTCGTCCTCCGCGACCTGCCGGCCCGTGACGGCTCGGGCTTCCTGCGATTCACCGAGGGCGCCCGCGACGCACAGCCGACCCCGCTGCTGGACCCGCTGTCCGAGCGTTTCCCGATCAGCTCCATCCCGGAGGAAGACGTACTGGACGACGGGCTCACCGACATCTCCCAGCTCTTCGACCGCACCCTCGACGAGGCATCGGGCGTACGGGCCGCCCTGCCCGAGGACGCGGCCTCGGCGGACCTGTCGTCCATCTCCGGAGCCATGGAGTTCCTGCATGCCGCACCCGACTCCCACGCCCTGCAGAACCTGGACCTCCCGCATGTGCAGCAGCTCGCGGGCGACGCCACCGACTCACTGAACAGGTTCCCCGGGCTGCGGCCCGAACTCCTCCACGACCAGCTCCGCCAGATGACCGCGCAGGCACACGAGGGGATCCGGCAGGGCGCCGCCACCGTCCTGCGGGAGTACCAGAACCTGCCCCTGGCCACGCGTCTGGAGGACCTCCAGGGCGGCGGTAGCCGCGTCTTCGGCGACTTCACCGTCACGCCGACCCCGCACGGCGGCCCCGGCGGCAGCCGCTTCACCGTCACGCACACGCCGACGGACCTGACCACGGGCTTCGGCCCGCATCGCGAGCTGCTCCACCAGGAGGTGTTCGTCAGGGGCGGCCCAGCCGAGCTCGACGGGACCAGGCTCGGGCTCACCGGCCGCACGGCCGAGGGCGGTTGGGCCCCCGAGTCCTTCCAGCTCGTGGGCACACACGTGGCCGACGACGCGTTCACCGTCACACGTCTCGACCCGAACCTCCGCACCGAGGTGCGCGGCGGCTTCACCGTCACCGACGCCGCCGGCACGACGAAGTGGCACTACGGCCCTGAGGGCACGCTAGCCCTCAGAGACGTCCAACTCGCCGACGGCCGGGGCATGTTCCGGTTCGAGGCCGGCGCTCCGGACGGGGTGCCCCGGGTCCTCGACACGTCGGGCAACGCGTCCCTGACCCTGCGCGCGGAGCGGCTCGACGACGGCCGGATCGCCCTGATCCGCACCGGGCCGGGCACCCCACCGCTGGAGCGGACCGTCTTCGACGCGAGCGGCGGGAAGCTGCTGGAGGAGACCGTCGCCATTCGCGGCACGGGCGGCAAGCCCACCGGCTCGTACTGGACCATCGACCACGTGGCCGGCAAGGGCGTGCGTGTCAACGGCGACAACACCCCGTTCACGGGCCGCTTCGACACCACCACGCTGGAGAAGTCCCCCACCGGACAGATCAGGCTGACCGGCAAAGAGCCCGGCAAAGTAACCCTGTTCGAGTCCGAGGTCCTCAAGAACGGCAACACCCTGCACATCGCCCGGGACCGCTTCGGCCACGCCCGCTGGACCGAGTTCGACGACACGGGCACCCGGGTCCGGTCCGGCGAGCGCATCGGGGACCCGGACCAGCGGACGTATCACGACGTGCCGGACGGTTCCTGGCGCCTGCTCAACACCTCCGACGTGCGCACCTACCACAAGGCCCTCGACGGCGGCCTCGTGCGCGCCGAGAAGGGCGCCGACGGCCACTGGACCTGGCAGCGCTTCGACAAGGACGGTGTGGAGGCGCTGTCCGGCACCCGGCATTGGAGCGCGAACCACGTCGCCTTCAAGGACACCTTCCTCGACCCCGTCACGGGCCTGGAGACGGTCGCTCAACGGCGTGGCCAGACCTGGCCGTTCGGCGGACTGCACGGCTCCCGGATGTACCAGGAGCACTCACTGCTGCCCGGCCACGCCCCGGCCGGAACACGGATCGACCCCGACACGTACGTCGGTCAGGGCCCGGCGAACGCCCGGATCGAGAGCCTGGAGGCCCTGTCGGACGGCGGCAGCCTGCTCGTCAAGCGGTTCGCCGACATGCGTCCGCCCGCCTTCCTGTGGAAGGGCGCGGCGGGCCGCGACCCGTTCGGCAACTTCTTCGGTGACCTGTTCGCGGGGGACTCCCTGAACCGCGTGAGCCACTGGACCCAGACCGCCGCCGACGGCACCACGGTGACCGGTGTCCGGCTCAACCCGTCGGGCGCCAACTGGGTCGACGTCGACCAGTTCGGCCGCATCGTGCGGGAGAGCCGCAAGCTGGACGACGGCAGCGTCATCGAGGTCGGGCGCAGCGCCGAGGACGCCACTCGCTGGGCGCCGCTTCCCGAGTACCACAGGGGCGCCCCGTACGAACTGCACTGGCGGAACACGACGACCGGCGAGACCGGCACGCGGTACGCCGACGGCGTCGGAGGGTGGCGGGACGTCTTCACCGACGGCGAGGGGGTCGAACGCGTCCGGCTGCGCAGCGAGGGCTCCGGCACACGCGAGTACCTCTTCGACGCGCCGACCCCGCAGGACCTCGCCCGCAACGACCGCTCGGGCGTCTGGGTCGACAGGAACTCGCTGCTGCACATCACCGGCCGGCGGGACCTGGTGGGCGACGTGTTCGTCGAGTCGTCCGGCAGTCCCTACCGCACCGACTGGACATGGAAGACGTACGACTCCGTCAACGGGGCCACCGTGCTCGACGAGGGCGTCCGCAAGCAGAACCGCGGCTCCTTGTACTCACGCACCTGGGACGACTCCTTCGTCGACCTCGACCGGCTCGGCAACGTGGTGCGGGAGCGCAACGCCACCGACGTCGGTGCCTCCTGGGTCGACGCGGTGCGGCAGCCCGACGGCACCTACGAGTGGACGAGGACCGCCGCCGACGGCACGGTCCACTCCCAGGGCGTCCGGGTGTACGGCGATGTCGCGAAGGGCCGCTGGCGGGACCTCGTCGACGGCCAGGTGGTCCGCAGCAGGGACGGCGGCCGGGTGCGCGAGTACGCGTACGAGATCGTCGCCCCGCAGCCGCCCGCGGCACCCGCGACCGAACTCACGAGCGGGATGACGCTGCGCGAGCTGCTCGACCGGTCCACGCGCCACTTCGAGACACCCGGCACGGTCCGCGTGGACCGGGAGGCATGGAAGGAGTACGACCTCGGCAAGGTCTTCCGCGAGCGCGTCAAGGTGGACGGCGATCCCGTCCGCTACCGCGAGGTCGACAAGCAGTGGGGCCAGTGGAGGGAGTACCAGAACGGCCATCTGGTCGAGCAGCGCGTCTTCGACGGGCGGGTCTACAGGACCGACGCGTTCGGCCGGCTGAGCATGTCGGGCCCGGCCGTGGTCCCCCACCACCTCGGCGGGGTCCTGCCCAGGGTCGGCGGCGACGTCGGCCTGCCCGGCGACCGGGCCTGGCAGCTCATCGGCCGGGAGTTCGACTACCGGGGCGCCGACATCGAGGCCCTCGGCCATCTGCGAGAGGTCCAGGACCCGTGGCACGGTCTGTTCCAGGGGGTCAGGAACGGCGAGTCCGTCGAGATGCCCGTATGGCAGCGCGAGATCCGCGGCTTCCTGACCACGTTCAGCACCGGGTTCCTCACCGACTTCACCGCGGGCCTGCTGATCACCGAGCTCACCAACAACGGCAATCTCAAGGTGGAGGACGTCTTCAAGGCACTCCTCTCCGGCACGGTCGGCGGCACCTTCAGCGGCGGGCTCAACGCCCTGTACAACCACACCCGGCTCGGCTACCTCAAGACCACCATGGGCGTGAGCGACTGGGGCGGCCACCCCAGGCAGTCGATGGCCGGCAACACCGACGACTGGGTCACCGACTGGGCCGCCTTCGAGAAGCCCACCCGCTGGCGCAGCGCCACCTACGCCAACACCGTGGGCCTCGCGACCGGCGCACTCAGCGGCTTCGTCAGCAACGCCATCAGCGCGGCGGTGTTCGGGGTCAACGGCAACGAGGTCCAAGGGGTGGACGCGCTGCGGGCCGGTATGTGGGGTGCCGCAGGGTCGCTGTTCGGTGGGGTGAGCACCGGTCTGGCGCGCAACGCCTGGCACCTGACAACCGGCGCCCGGGTCTTCCACAAGGGCGGCCTCGGCGAACTGGGCATGAACTGGGCCGAGTCCGCGCTGTCCCGGTACATCACCTTCCAGATCACCCAGGCGGACAGCCGGAACGGGAGCAACCTGCCGTCCCCCGGCCGGGCGTTCCCGAAGCCGGCCACCACCCCCACGGCGACACCGCCCTCCGCCCCGCAGCCCCCGGCTGATCAACCTGCCGCACCCGTCGAGGGATTGGAGCTCCCGTGACCACCACCGCCACCGCCGTCCCTGCCGTGCACCGGGTCGCCCCCAAGGGCCGCGGCGCCCACCGCACCATCACCGCCGCCGTGCGCGCCGCCTGCGACGGTGACCAGATCCGTATCGCTCCGGGCGAGTACGTCGAAGTGCTCGTTGTGGACCGTGCGGTGTCCCTGGTCCCGGACGACGCGCCGGACCATTCCGTGCGTGTACTGGCGGAGGACCCCGGCCGGCCCGCTCTGGAGGTCACCGCCCCCGGTGTCCACGTCGGTGGGGTCGTGCTGACGGGGCAGGACCCCTGGCTGCCCGTCGCGCTGGTGGCCGTCGGCGGTCTGGAGCTGGACGGCTGCGAGATCTCCGGCGGCCGCGTCGAGGCGGGCGGTGACACGTCGCTGACGATGCGCGGCTGCCATGTCTCCGGTGCGGCCCTTGCCGGGGTGCACGCGAACACCACCGGCCCGGCCCTGCTGGTCGACACGGTGGTCGAGGACGTCGACGGCACGGGAGTCGTCCTCGGCTCCGCCACGGCCGCGGAGGCCACCGGTCTGACGGTGCGCCGGGTCACGGGCTCGGGAGTCCGGGTACGCGGCCGGGCGGGGGCCGTCCTCCGTGACTGCCGGATCAGCGCCCCGGGCCGCAGCGGGCTGCTGGTGGAGGACGAGGCGACCGTGACCGCGCTGGACTGCCGCGTCGAGGAGACGGGCGCGGAAGGCGTCCGGGTACTGGGGAGCTCCCCCCGCCCCGGGGAGGCCCCGACACGCCCGGCGGGCGCCGAGGGCGGGGTCGTACTCACCGACTGCCAGGTGCTGCGCACCGGCGCGGATGGGGTGTCCGTCTCCGGCTCGGGCGACGTCCTGCTGCTGAACTGTCGGCTGCGGGACAGCTCCGGGGCCGGGGTGAGCGCCGAGGACGACGGCAGGGCCGCCCTCGTGGACTGCCAGGTGGACCGGCCGCACGGCTCCTGTCTGGTGGCCCGGGGCAGCGCCCGGCTGTCCGCGGAGGGCACGTCGATGCACGGCAGTCGCGCCAACGGACTGCTGGCGGGCGACCGCTCCCAGGTGAGGCTGGCGTCGAGCGATGTGACGGACTGCGGATTCAGCGCCGTACACGCCTGCGACGACGCCCGGCTGTCGCTCACCTCCTGCCGTATCGGCGTCACGCCCGAGCACGGTGTGCGGGCCACCGACAGGGCCGAACTCACCGTGGAGGGCGTCCGTATCAGCGACTGCGGGCTGGCGGGCCTGCGGATCGACGCCGCGGCGGGCGCGCGGGTGCGCGGTCTGTCCGTGGTACGGGGCCGTACGGGTGTCAGCGCGGAGTCCACCGGGACGGTCGTCCTGGAGGAATGCGACGTCACGGACGCCGAACGCGCGGGTATCAGTTGCGGAACCGGCACGTCGGCCGTGCTGCGGGACTGCCGGATCTCGGGCACCGGCACCGCCGGGCTGGTGGTCGGCGAACGCGCGACCCCCAGCATCGAGGGCTGCACGGTGCGCGACGCCGCCGGTTCCGGGCTGGTTCTGGGACCGGCGGCCGAACCGCGTGTCCGGTCCGTCACCGTGGCCCGTACCGGCAAGAACAGCCTGTTCGTCGGCGAGAAGGCACGCGGCACCTTCGAGGAGTGCGTCTTCGCGGGGGCCGGTAGCGGCGGTGCGGCGTTTCCGGCCCTCCACGTGTCGGCCGGGAGCGCGCCCGTACTGCGCGGCTGTGTGGTGCGGGACACCGAGGAGGACGTGGCCGCGGAGAAGGGCGCCCGGCCGGTGTTCGACGACTGTCTGTCGCGGAACGTGACGAACCCGGCTCTGCCGACCGGCCCGAAGGAGGCGCTGCCGTCCGCCGCGGGCAGGGACACGGACGCCGCCGGAACCGGCGCGAGGGAGACCGAGGCGCCTGCCGAGGACACGCTGGAGGACCTGCTCGCCCAACTCGACGGGCTGGCGGGCCTGGAGCGCGTGAAGAACGACGTGTCGTCGCTCGTGAAGCTGATGCGGACGGTGCGCCGCCGTGAGGAGATGGGTCTGGCCGCGCCCCCGCTCAGCCGCCATCTGGTCTTCACCGGCAACCCGGGCACCGGCAAGACCACCGTGGCCCGGCTCTACGGACGCATCCTGGCCGCCGTCGGCCTGCTCGAACGCGGTCACCTCGTCGAGGCGGACCGTTCGGCGCTGGTCGGCGAGTACGTCGGACACACCGGCCCGAAGACCACGCGGGTGTTCGAGCAGGCCCGGGGCGGCGTCCTCTTCATCGACGAGGCGTACTCCCTCACCCAGTACGCCGGCACCAACGACTTCGGCCAGGAGGCGATCGCCACCCTGCTGAAGCTGATGGAGGACCACCGTGACGACGTGGTGGTGATCGTGGCCGGATACCCCAAGGAGATGGAGGTGTTCGTCCGCTCGAACCCGGGTCTGGCCTCCCGCTTCACCCGCACCCTGATCTTCGAGGACTACGGCGCCGCCGAACTGGTCAGCATCGTCGAGCATCAGGCCGCGCAGCACCAGTACGAGCTCACTCCGGCGGCCCGCGAGGCGCTCACGGCGCATTTCGACGCGCTCCCGCGGGGACGGGGGTTCGGCAACGGACGCGCCGCCCGCCAGCTGTTCCAGACGTTGACGGAGCGGCAGGCCTACCGCGTCGCCGAACTGCCCGACGCCTCGGAGTCCGACCTGATGACCCTCACACCGGGAGACCTCCCGTAGAGGCTCAGGGCTCCCTCCTCCCCAGCCGGTCCGGCGTGCCCGTTCCAGCAACCACTCCTCGGTAACCACTCCTCGGTAAGGACCCGCCTCATGCCGCAGACCACCGTTCGACCCAGCCGCTCGGACGGCGAGTTCGCCGAACTGTTCGCCCGCAGGGCGCGCACTCCCCTGCGCGGGTTCCTGCCCGGCCGCCGGGTCTGGAACGCCGTCGGGGGCTCCGCGGCCACGGTCCTGGTCATCATGGGCACCACCGTGGTCGTCTCCCGGATCGACTGGAGCGGAGGTCCCGAGAAGGTGACCACCGCCGCCTCGGGGAAGGCCGTCGCGAAGGAGCAGGACTCCGCCAAGGGCGGCGATGAACCGGCCGTCACCGCGTCATCGAGGGCACCGGCCCGGAACAAGGAGGACAAGGGCCCCGACATCGTGTATCTCCCGGGCTCGGGGGGATCCGTGGGCGGCACCTCGGACAGAGAGTCCGGCTCCGGGCGTTCCGGTACGAGCGGTGACGGGAGCACGACCGCGAACAAGGAGGCCGGCTCCTCACGGACGTCGGACTCCTCGCAGCAGGAGTCGACCAGCTGGATCTGGAACGACGGCAGCATCGACTCGGACTCCAACGACTACTGGGACCAGAGCACCGTCACCGTGAAGTCCACGAAGCCGCTCAGCGGCCTCAAGGTGGTCGTCAAGATCATCCAGACGGGCGGGGTGGCCGACACCGGGACCTGGAGTTCCCTCGGCGACAAGGTGTCGGTGGCCTCCGCTTCACGCAGCGGTGAGGTGGACTACATCGTGACGCTGCGGTCGGGGGTCACCCTGGACCCCGGCACCTACGTCTTCAAGTTCCAGTACAACCACGACCAGGGCCGCCGCGACGCGGGCGGCGACCGCTACAACGTCACCGCCACGACCACCTCGTCGCAATCCGGGTACCGGACGGGCAGCTTCTAGTAGTGGTTGGTCAGGTCAGTGTGCGGGTGGGTATGTCGCGGTTGCAGGTGGGGCAGGCGCCGGTCCGGGTTGCGAGGAGTGTCTGCAG
>NZ_LIQX01000220.1 GCF_001418475.1 Streptomyces ossamyceticus
GGCCACCTCGATCCACCAGCAGTTCCCCGACGCCCGGTACAACGTCAAGCGGGCCATCTCCGAGGGCGACCTCGTGCTGCTCCACTCCAACGTGGTGCTGGTCCCGGGCACCAAGGGCGCGGCCGTCATCGACATCTTCCGCTTCCAGGGCGGCAGGATCGCCGAGCACTGGGACGTGATCCAGAACGTGCCGGACACCACGGCCAGCGGCAACGACATGTTCTCCACGCTGAGTTCACCGCGGGTCTCGCAGCCCCTGGACCACCGGCTCACCCAGGCCAACCAGGCACTGGTCACCAAGGCCTTCGACGAGCTCATGGTCCACAAGGACCTGACCGCCCTCGACCGCTACTGGGACCCCGGCTACCTCCAGCACAACCCGCAGATGCAGAGCGGCGTGCCCGCCGCGAAGGCCGGTCTCGGCGGTTACTTCGCCTCGGTACCGCAGCTGACGGTCACCCCGAAGCGGATCATCGCCGAGGGCGACCTGGTGGCCGTTCACAGCCACTACGTCAACTATCCGGGAGACCGGGGCGCGGCGATCCTGGACCTGTTCCGGGTGCGGAACGGCAAGATCGTCGAGCACTGGGACATCATCCAGTCCGTTCCGGAGACCTCGGCCAACGGCAACGGCATGTTCTAGGGGCCGGGGCCCCGCCCGTCAGCGCTGTGCCGGTCCGTCGATGTGCACGGTGGCGAACACCGCCTGGGCGCGGGTGCTGTCGGCCGCCTCCAGGCGCCGCTGACCTGGCCGGCCGCCGGCTCGGGGATGACGTCGAGTGCGGTGGGGTCCGGGGCGCGGCGCAAGCGCAGGGCCCTGCCGTCCATGGTGGTCAGGACGGTGCTCCGTTCGCCGTCGGTGACCTCGACGGGCCGCGGCGAGGAGGGGGGAGCGGCGCCCTCGCGGGAACGGGTGACCTCGTGGTCGGGGGTGTCGGTGAGGATAGGGGCCTGGGCCTGGACGCGGCCCTCGACCAGATCGGTCGTTCCCGACTGCCCTGCGGAACAGCGAGTGTTCGAGGTGTTCGGCCGCGGTGTTTCCGTAACGCCGTTCCGCGACGCCCGTGGCTGACATCATGCCCGCACCCGGCGGCGGTCCGAGCGGTGCACGGCCGCACTCGACCGCTCCACCCCCACCGTCCGCGACCTGCCGCATACCGGGCACTCCGCTTGCTCGCCACGCTGCATCGCGATGGCTCGCTGCCGTCTTGTCAGCCCCCCAACCCGGATGCTCCAGCCGTACACGCCTCACGGCCAGGGTGATCCGGGTCAAGTCAGGGCCTTACGCGTTCGCGTCGCGGAGCGTGCGCAGGATGCGCTCGAGGTGGCGGCGGTCCTCGGTCGAGAGCGGTCCGGCGACGTGGTTGCGCACGTGGGAGACGTGGGCGGTCAGAGCGTGGTCGAGCGCCCGACCACCCTTGTCGGTCAGTACGGCGAGTGCGGCTCGTCGGTCGGCGGGATCGGGGTCGCGGCGGATGAGGCCTTCCTTTTCCATGCGGTCGGCGAGCCGGGTGAAGCCGCCCGAGCTGAAGGACACAGCCTCTGCCAGGTCCGTCATACGGAGCTGGTGGCCGGGGGTGCGGCCCAGTCGCAGCAGCACTTCGAACCAGGTCTGCGGTATTTCGAGATCGCGGTTCACCAGGGGCTTGATGCGGCTGTAGGCCTCCACGAAGAGACCGAAGAGGGTCACGTCGTCGTCGTTCAGCAGTTGCTCGTTCACTCCTCAAGGGTGACAGAAGGGTATGAGCGGAAAAAGCTGCCGTTGCAATGTCTGTTGCGGCAGATATATTGTCTGCGTCGGCAGATACTTCACCGTGTCCACCCCGCAGATGTGGAGGCCGCACCATGGGAAAGCGCGTCCTCGCCGCCTTCGGCGTCTTGGCTCCCAGGGACGGCGTCCTCGCGTCCGGCCTGTCTGCGGCGCCCACTTCGGCGGACGCCGCCACCTCCTTCACCGCCGAACGCACCGGCTCAAGCGAGGATGCCCAGCCGCGGGCGCCATACCGGCAGGTCGTGGCCGAAGGCGGCCGACTCACCGCCGTTCGGCTGGAACAAGGTCCACCCGCAGATCAAGGAGCTCGAGAACGCTCCGCACCAGGCCACCGTCAAGCTGTACTTGAGCCGGCTGCTGGCCAAGGGCGCGCAGGAGCACCCAATCGGCACCTGGAGCGCCCGCACGGACGTCGCCCCGCTCGCCGCAAGGGCCTTCTCGGCTACGTCACCATGAACCCGCTCGGCCTCGGCCAGTTCATGAGCGACCGCGCTGCCCTCGACCGTCACAAGGGCCCGCCTCAGCCTCTGCATCGGCCATGTACACGGCGCCAACCCCGTCCGACCCCACGTCCTCGGCCTCCATCCGATCGACCAGCGGGGCGCCCAAGGCTGAACCCCTGCTCGACACGGGCTGCCCACTTCGACCCGGTTCACGTCGTACACCTCGCCGGAGGTCCCGAGGCGATGTCCCCGACCATCACCCTGCACCCGAGGAAGCACGCATGAGCACTCTCTCCTTCAAAGTCCTCGATCTCGACTTCCCGGCCGGATCCAGGAACAAGACGGCCACCCTCGTCACCGGCGAGAACGAAGCACTACTGGTGGACGCCGCCTTCACCCGCGCCGACGGCCACCGCCTGGCCGCCGAGATCCTCGACTCCGGCAAGACCCTCACCACCGTGTTCGTCAGCCACGGCGACCCCGACTTCTACTTCGGCGCCGAAGTGATCGCCGACGCCTTCCCCGACGCCGTCTTCGTCGCCACTCCGCACGTCATCGAGCACATCCGGCACTCCTACGAGGGCAAGCTGAAGGCGTGGGCCGCGCTCGGCCCCAACCTGCCCACCCGGCTGGTCGACCTCACCCCGCTCACCGGCGACCTGACCCTGGAAGGCCACACGTTCCAGCTCAGGGGCGGCCCGGCCGGACTGCCCGACCGCCACTACCTCTGGCAGCCCGAGCACCGCGCCCTGCTCGGCGGTGTCCTGCTCTTCCAGCAGGAGCACGTCTGGGTCGCCGACACCCCCACCCCCGGCGACCGCGCCGCCTGGATCGACCTGCTCGACGAAATGGCCGCCCTCGACCCGGAGTTGGTCGTCCCCGGCCACCGCCTGCCCGGCACCGCAGCCGACGGCTCCGCCATCACCGCGACCCGCGACTACCTGCTCGCCTTCGAGGAGGAGCTGGACAAGGCCGCCGACGGTGCCGCGCTGAACGACACCCTCGTCAAGCGCTTCCCGGACAACGGCATGCTGATCGCCGCCCAGATCGGCTCGAAGGTCGCCAAGGGCGAGATGAAGTGGGGCTGACCATGAGTGAGTTCGCCACCTCGACCGCGCCCGCCGACGTCGTCCGCCGCCAGTACCTCGCCTCGGCGACCGGCGACCTGGCGGCGCTGCGCGCCACGCTCGCCCCCGACGTGGAGTGGACGGAGATGGCGGGCTTCCCGCTCGCCGGCACCTACCGCACCCCCGACGGCGTCACCTCGAACGTCATGGAGAAGCTCGGCCAGGACTGGGACGGCTGGACCGCCCACGACGACACCTACGTCGTCGACGGCGAGAACGTCGTCGTCCTCGCCCGCTACACCGCCGTCAACAAGGCCACGAGCAAGCCGATCGACGTCCGCGTCGCTCACCACTTCGTCGTTCGCGGCGGCCTGATCGTCCGCTTCGAGCAGTTCGTGGACACCGCGCTCGTCCGCGAGGCCATGACCGACTGAGCCGTACCGCACCCATCACCCCAGGCAGGAGGCACGTATGTCCGCCGCGGACAACAAGGCGCTCGTGATCGCCTTCTACGAGCAGGCGTTCAACGACTACCAGCCGGAAGCGGCCGCCGCCGCTCATCTCGGCGACAGCTACACACAGCACAACCCCGAGGCGCAGGACGGCCCGCAGGCCTTCGTCGGCTACGTCCACTGGCTGCGCGGGCAGTTCCCCGACCTGCGCCTGGACATCAAGCGGGCCATCGCCGAAGGAGACCTCGTCGTCACCCACAGCAATCTCCACCTCAAGCCCGGTGACCGTGGCATGGCCGTCGCGGACTTCTGGCGCGTCGCCGACGGAAAGATCGTCGAGCACTGGGACGTGATCCAGGAGGTACCGGAGAAGAGCGCCAACGACAACACCATGTTCTGAAGTCCGTCCGGTAGAAGAGCGCCTTCCATCCCCCTGGTTGACGCGCAACCGGGTCCGCCCACATGCGAATGAGCACCGCCCTCGGTGCGAGCCCTGTCCCCCCACCCCCCCCATAAAGGAAGGTTTCATCAGCATGTCCATCCTCCCCAGCAGGCGACGTATCCTGACGACAGGCGCGGGTGCCGCTCTCGGCGCCGGAGTGTTCGGCGCCTCAGCAGCCTCCGCCTCTGCCGCAGCCTCCGCCTCTGCCGCAAAGTCCCCGCACGCGGCCGGCCCCGAGGAGACCCGGACACTCGACGAGCTCTACCAAGCCGCCCTCGCGGAGGGCGGAAAGCTCGTGATCTACGCGGGTGGTGACGTCTCGACGCAGGCGGACGGCCTGCGCACCGGCTTCAAGAACCGCTTTCCCGAGATCGATCTGAAGGTTGTCGTCGACTACAGCAAGTACCACGACGTACGGGTGGACAACCAGTTCGCCACCGACACCCTCGTACCCGATGTCGTACAGCTCCAGACCGTCCAGGACTTCGTGCGCTGGAAGGAGCAAGGGCGTCTGCTCGCCTACAAGCCGGCCGGATTCTCGAAGGTGTACGCCCCCTTCAAGGACCCGCATGGCGCCTGGGTCGCCGTGCAGGTGAGTGCCTTCAGCTTCATGTACGGGCCGGCGGCGGTCGGTTCGGACGTGCCCACGAGCCCGCTCGACCTCGTCGACGCCAAGTGGAAGGGGCGGATCGCCTCTTCCTATCCGCACGACGACGACGCGGTCCTCTACCTCTACGCGCTCTATGTGCAGAAGTACGGATGGGACTGGCTGGCACGACTGGCCGCCCAGGAACCGCAGTTCGCCCGTGGCAGCTTCAGCCCCAGGGAGGCCGTCACCAATGGACAGAAGGCCATCGGCATAGGTGGCTCCGGCGCGCCCCTGGCCTCCGGGCCCGTCAAGTGGGTGCTCCCGGACGGATCGACGCCGTTCATGTCCTGGGGGCAGCGGGCCGCGATCCTGAAGCAGGCCAAGAACTCCACTGCTGCCAAGCTCTACCTCAACTGGCGGTTGTCCACCGGAGAACAGCAGGCCGCCACCAACGGCTGGTCGGTCCGCACGGACGTCACTCCGCCCACGGGCCTGAAGCCCGTCTGGCAGTACCCGAACGGGAACCTCGACGGGTTCCCCCGCTTCATGGCCGACCGCGCCGCGATCGAGCGCTGGAAGCAGACGTTCGCTCTCTACTTCGGAGAGGTCAAGGGAGACCCGACGCCGGGCTCGCTCGGACTGCATCCGGGCGCCTGACCGCCGCCCGGTGCCGCCCGGCCCCGCACTCCCCGCGCGATGGGCCGGCGGCCCTGTAGTTCCTGGCCGTCATGCGGGCGCGTACAGAATCAGCGACTCCACCTGGGGCCGGTTCCACTCGGGGGCCGGTCCTGGTCGGCGCCGGTGGCAAGAGCGGTCGAGGAGGCCGGGGCAAGCATGGCGAGTGTGATGTGGCGGTGTCGTGAGGGCCAGTGTCCGACCTGGTAGTGGTCGAGTCCGGCCTGGCTCTCGGCGGCCCGGAAGCATTCCTCGACGCTGCGGCGGATGCCCGCGACGCTGACCAGCTGCGGGAGCATCGGCGGATGAGCAGGTGGCGGTGGCTGTCGCGGCCGATACCGATCCAGGACCGGTTGTGGCGGCGCGGGCCCTTGGCGCCCCGGCCGGTGCTGTGCCGGTGCCAGGCCGTGGTGGGCAGGCGGTCGGCGGGGGAGCCGGCACGGATGAGGGTACGGCCCTGGTTGATCCGTACCCGGGCCGAGCAGACGACGGCCAGGACGTAGCCGGCGCCCCGTTCCCTGGTTGGACCGTTCATTTGACAGACCATCCGCCGGTACGGCGCGGCAGCCTTGCCGCGCCGTACCTCATTTTTGCCGCCGATATGGGTTGCCTTGAGCGAGTGTCGGCAAGGGACGGTTACGCCGTGCCGCAGTCCGGCAGACTGTCGGTGTTCTCGCGGATGTGGCTGTCCCAGATGTAGCCGGCAGTGTTGGCCCACTGGGACCCGTCGCGTCCCGGTCGTTCGATACCGAGAACCATTCGGTTGCCGCGGTTGTCGTTGATCTTGCAGATGCCTGCCACGTCGTCGCCCGCCCACGCGGTTCCGATCTGCGGTGTGCTCAGACCCGGACCGGAATACAGCCCGGTGTCGATCCGCGGGTGGACGCTCCGCCCGTAGCCGTCGCACGACGGCAGATGGTCGGTGTTCTCGCGGATGTGGCTGTCCCAGATGTAGCCGGCAGTGTTGGCCCACTGGGACCCGTCGCGTCCCGGTCGTTCGATACCGAGAACCATTCGGTTGCCGCGGTTGTCGTTGATCCTGCAGATGCCTGCCACATTGTCGCCCGCCCACGCGGTTCCGATCTGCGGTGTGCTCAGACCCGGACCGGAATACAGCCCGGTGTCGATCCGCGGGTGGACGGCCCACCCGATACCGAGAGGGCCGGCGGCGGGCGCGGCGGCGGCGCTCAGCGCCACGGCCGCGCAGGCCGCGATGACGACAGACAGAGGCCGTGAGATGTGCATGGTGGTTCCTCCCGTTTCGGTGTCCTGGCCATACCGGCCGCGGGACAGGTGTGCCGTTCCCGGACGGGCTACGCCCTCCGGCTCATCAGGGGGGGGCTGGTCGGGCCACTCGGGAAGATCGCGCCACTGGACTTCCCGGTGGCGTCGCGTTCGTACCCGGCCCCTGATGGAACGGCTTTACGGCTGGATCGACGGCTTGCCGCACAGGCAAGCGAATGTGGAACGCCGTTGACTATCACATGGTCAACACGGGGGCGTCATCGAACGAGGGGCACAGGATTCGTGGTTATCGATAACATGCCCGTTATCGCGGCAAGTCGGGCAGTGAAGGGGGCTTCTCCGTGGGGGTGTCCGTACCGAAAGAACCGAGCATTCATCAGCTTCGGCTCTATCTCGCGCTGAGCGAGGAACTCCATTTCGGACGTGCCGCCGCGCGCTTGTTCATCACGCAACCGGCGCTGAGCCAGCAGATCAGAGAGCTGGAGAAACGCTTGGGGGTACGCGTGGTGGAGCGCACCAGCCGGACGATCACTCTGACCGATGCGGGGCAGGCATTGCTCCCCGAGGCCCGGGCGGCGGTCGCGGCTGTCGACCGGCTGCGGCGTGTCGCCGAGGCACAGTTGCGACAGGTCTCCAGACGGCTGGTCGTGGGAACCATGGGAGCCGAGGCGTCCATGGCGCACACCCGTGCCGTACTCAGTCTGCTGCAGGACCATCACGCCGGGACAACCGTGCAACTGGTCAACCTCGGCTTCGGCGATCACATGGCCGCGCTTGCACAGCAAGAGGCCGACGTGGTCTTCCTCCGCCCTCCGGTGACGGACGACATTGAACTGCACCACCTGGCCACCGAGCCACGAGTGGCCTGCCTCTCCGCCGGGCATCCCTTGGCGATCCTGCCCCGGCTCACCCTGGCTCAACTCTCCGGCGTCCCGGTGGTGGACATGCCTGAGCAGGTACCGCGGCTGTGGTGGGACTTCTGGGCGGCCGATCCCCGCCCCGATGGCAGTCGCGTCCCCTACGGGCCGGTAGTCACCGACATGGAATCGCTGCTGCACACAGTGGCCGCCGGAGAAGCGATGTGCTTTCTGCCGGCGGCCGCCCGTGAGTACTTTCCACGCCCAGGCATCAGATACATCGACGTGGTCGACCTCGCCCCCTCCACATCCGCCCTCGCCTGGCTGCGGCGAAGACGTTCCGAATTCACCATCAGAGCCATACGGCACGCTGCGCAAGAAGCCACGAGACGGGGTTATGCCGAAGTCATATGACGTATTCAATTATCGCTGACACTGCTCGGGGCCCGGGCCATCCAGGGACTGCCGCAGGGTTGGGTGACAGCGGGATTTATGCGGCCAGGGCTGCGGCTGGGGTCATGATGGTCTCCTGTCGGGTGGCCCGGGCGCGGCGGTCGAGGACGTCCTTCTGCAGCAGCGCGAAGAAGCTCTCCATGGCCGCGTTGTCGCCGGCCCCGCCGACCCGGCTCATGGAGCCGACCAGGTCGTGACCTGCGAGAACGGACGCGAACTTCGTGAGTGGAACGGCGATCCGCGATCGGAGTGCACAGTGCATCCGGCGACCTGGCTGCGACGGGCCACCGCGGATTCAAGGGCTCTCACCGCGAGGCTGGACTTCAAATATTCAGCGCCGTTCAACATTACTTCTTGTCCTTCGGCTTCGTGCTCGGCAGGAACTCCTGCACCTTCGCCTTGAGACCCTGCTTGATCATGGACCCCCGGTCGGCGTCGCCCTTGAGGATCGAGGCGGCCGTGGCCTCCATCTGCTCCCAGGTGGCGTGCGGCGGGATCGGCGGGACCGCCGGATCCGTGAGGAACTCGACGACGGCGGGACCGTCCGCCTCCAGGGCCGCCCGCCAGCCGGCCTCGACGTCCTCCGGCTTCTCGACCCGGATGCCGGTCAGCCCCAGGGAGCGGGCGAACGCGGCGTACTGGACGTCCGGCAGCTCCTGCGACGGCAGGAAGGACGGCTCGCCGCCCATCGCCCGCAGCTCCCACGTCACCTGGTTCAGATCACGGTTGTTCCAGACGCCCACCACCAGCCGGGGATCCTCCCAGCCGTCCTTGTACTTGGCCGCCGTGATCAGCTCCGCCAGACCGTTCATCTGCATCGCACCGTCCCCGACCAGCGCGATCGCCGGACGGTCCGGATGGGCGAACTTCGCGCCGATCGCGTACGGCACGCCGCAGCCCATCGTCGCCAGCGTGCCCGACAGCGACGACCGCATGCCGTCCCGCAGGGTCAGATGGCGGGCGTACCAGTTCGCCGCCGAACCGGAGTCCGAGGAGATGATCGCGTTGTCGGGCAGCAGGGGATCGAGGGCGTGGGCCACGTACTCCGGGTTGATCGGATCGGCCGACAGCTCCGCGCGCCGCGTCATCACCTCACGCCAGCGCGTCACACCCGCGCACACCTCGTCGAACCACTCACGGCCCCGCTCCGGGTCGATCATCGGGATCAACCGCTCCAGCGTCGCCTTCGCGTCGCCGACCAGGTTCACCTCGTACGGGTAGCGCATCCCGACCATGTGCGGGTCGATGTCGATCTGGACCGCCCGCGCCTTGCCGTACTCGGGCAGATACTGCGAGTACGGGAAGGACGAGCCGATGGTCAGCAGCGTGTCGCAGTCGCGCATCAGCTCGTACGAGGGGCGCGTGCCCAGCAGTCCGATCGAGCCCGTGACGTACGGCAGCTCGTCGCTCAGCGCGTCCTTGCCGAGCAGGGCCTTCGCGACCCCCGCGCCCAGCAGCTCGGCCATCCGCTGGACCTCGGCGCGGGCCCCGGCGGCGCCCTGACCGACCAGCAGGGCGACTTTGTCGCCGGCGTTCAGGATCTCCGCCGCCCGCTCCAGCGACTCCTGCGAGGGCACCGTCGTCCAGGAGCCGCTGCCCAGGCTGGAGGGGACCATCTTGAAGTCGTGGGTGGGCGGCGAGTAGTCCAGTTCCTGCACATCGCCGGGGACGATGATCGCGGTGGGCGCCCGGCGGGCGTAGGCGGTGCGGATCGCCCGGTCCAGGACGTTCGGCAGCTGCTCGGGCACGGTCACCGTCTCGACGAAGTCCGAGGCCACGTCCTTGAACAGGGTGTGCAGGTCCACCTCCTGCTGGTACGAGCCGCCCATCGCGCTGCGATGCGTCTGGCCGACGATCGCGAGCACCGGCACATGGTCCAGTTTGGCGTCGTACAGACCGTTCAGGAGATGGATCGCGCCGGGCCCCGACGTCGCCGCGCACACACCGATCCGGCCCGAGAACTTGGCGTAGCCGACCGCCTGGAACGCCGACATCTCCTCGTGCCGTGACTGGATGAACCGCGGCCGGTCCTCCGCCCGTCCCCAGGCGGCGAGCAGCCCGTTGATGCCGTCACCGGGATAGCCGAAGACATGTTCGACTCCCCATGCGCGCAGCCTGCGCAGGATGTGATCGGCGACATACGTGCCCATACTGGACCTCCCAGGGTGTTTTTTCTCAGGCCCGAGTCACCCGGTGGGGAGGAGAAAAACCTCCGTGTGTTTGCCGCGCATGAAGCGGGGCAGGCGCACCTCAGTGCTTCGGACAGGAGGCACGTCCGTGGGATCGGCGATCCATTCCATCCATCACGGGTGTGCCCTGTATGTGCATGTCCGCGCCCCCCACGGTGACCGTCCCCCCCAGAGCACATCTAGGGAGTTGCGACGCACCATGCGTACTCAGGCAAGCGCGAAGCACCACCCGCACGACGACGCCCCCGACACCGCGGAGGCGTTCCGAAAGCTGACGACGCTACCCCCCGGCCCGGAGCGGGACGCTCTCCGGGAACGAATCGTCGAAGCGTGGCTGCCCATGGCCGAACGGCTCGCCGGGCGGTTCCGCAGCCGCGGCGAGAGCTACGAGGACCTGCGCCAGGTCGCGGCGCTCGGCCTGGTCAAGGCCGTCGACCGCTACGACCCCGAGCGTGGCAACGCCTTCGAGAGCTATGCGGTACCCACCGTCACCGGTGAGATCAAGCGGCACTTCCGGGACCACATGTGGACCCTGCACGTGCCGCGCCGGGTCCAGGACCTGCGCAACCGGGTTCGGTTCGCCACCCAGGACCTGTCCCAGACGATCTCGGGCCGCCGACCCACCGTGGCCGAGATCGCCGCACACGCCAACATGAGCGAGGAAGACGTCCAGGTGGGGCTGGAGGCCCTGGAGAGTTTCACGGCGCTGTCCCTGGACGCCGAACTGCCGGGGAGCGAGGACGGCTACTCGCTCAGCGACGCGCTGGGCGCGCCCGACCCGGCGCTCGACACCGTCGTCGACCGCGAGGCGGTCAAGCCGCGGCTCGCGGCGCTGCCGGAGAGGGAGCGGGCCATCCTCTACATGCGGTTCTTCGGCGACATGACGCAGAGCCGGATCGCGGAGCAGTTGGGCATCTCGCAGATGCACGTCTCCCGGTTGATCAGCCGGTGCTGCGACCGACTGCGCGACCAGGTGATGCAGGACGCCGGTGGCCCCTCCGACTGACCCCGACCGCACACCCACCCACGTCCCTCAGCCACCGACACGACCGGCCGGCCGACCTCTCGCAGGGTTCGGCCGGCCGGTCGTCCCGCGCTGAGGGGTGACATCGTCCGCGGGGAATCCCGTCGGTCATCCGCGGGCGTCCATCGCGAGGGCGACGTGGCGGGACATCGTGTCCATCGCCCGGGCCTCCGCCATCGAGAAGGCCAGCCGGGCGCCCGAACGGAAGAGGGTGAGGACGCCTCTGACCGTGCCGTCGGGGGCGGTCAGAGGGACCGACAGGAGTGAGGTGACGTCGGCCCGGACGAGGACGGGGGCGCCCGTGGTGTCGTGGCCGAAGGCGTCGGGATCCGGCGGGCGGATCTGGAGGGCGGTGGAGCCGCCCCGGGCGGCGGCCATGACCAAGGGGCAGGTGGCCGGGTCCTGGTCCGAGAGGAGACCCGGCTCCTTGCCGGAGGGGGCCAGCACGGTCGTACGGGTCAGGGCGGGGGACGCCGTGTCGGCCACGACCCAGTCGGCGAAGCGGCCGTGCAGCACCCGGGCCGCGCGGTCGAGGGCCTCGGCTGCGGGCGCGGTGAGCAGGGCCGTCGTCATGGCGTCCAGCAGATCCATGAGCGCCGCGTGGCGGGTCGTCTCCGCGAGGTCGGGCAGGGGGCGGGCGGAGTTCTCGACGGCCGGCAGCCGGTGCCCCGCCGGTTGCAGCACGACCAGCACGGTGGCGCGGGGCTCACCGCTGGGACGCAGCGCCGTCAGCGTCGCCCGGACCGGCACGGAGGGGCGCTGTTGCAGGTGCACGGTGAGACTGCGGTCGCCCTCGCCGCGCGCCACCGCCGCCACCTGCCCCCGGAACGCGCTCCGGTCGGCGTGCGCCAGGAACCCGGTGAGCGGGCGGCCGGTCGCGTAGCCCGCCCGCACGCCGGTGAACGTGCTCGCCGCCTGGTTGAGGCGGCGCACCACGGTCTCCCGGTCCAGCAGGGCCACGGGCAGCGGCAGCATGTGGAAGACGGCCTTCAGCAACTGGTGTTCCTGCGCGGTCGACGAGGCCCCACCGGGCGGTCGGGCCGTGAGCCGCTCGTACCTCGGCCACAACTGGTCCGCCACGTGGTCGAGTTCGAAGATCGCCGCGTCCAGCACCGTCGGCAGGTCGTCGGCCGGCACCGACCTGGCCGTCTTGAGCTCCGCGACGCGGCGTACGAAGTCCGCCAGCTCCTCGCCGAATTCGTCCGTCTGAGCCATGCGACGAACGTAACGCGTGAGAGGCNNCCGACCTCGCCGGGCTGGTCGCGGTCCAACTTCGGTCGGGCGAGGGGCCGATCCCCACGGCGTTGGAACGCGGGGAGCCGGTCGACGCGGCGGATCTCCTGAGCGACGAACGGTGGCCGGACTATCGGGCCGTGGCCCTCGACGCGGGCGTACGGTCCAGTGTCACCCTGCCGTTCCGGCGGTCGGGGCTGACCGTCACGCTCAGTCTCTACAGCTTCCGCGCCGGGGCGTTGGGGGACGTGCCGCACGGGCCCGCCCACGCGCTCGGGGATCTCGCCGCGACGTGCATCGTCCGTGACCGGTCGTACCGGGCGGTGCTCACGGAGCTCGACCAGCTCGGTGCGGCGCTGCGGACGCGGCCGGTCGTCGACCAGGCGTGCGGGATCGTGATGCATGTCCTCGGCTGCGACGCGGAGGCGGCGTTCGCTGTGCTGCGGCGTATCTCGCAGGGCACGAATCGTAAGTTGGCGGAGGTGGCTTCGGTGGTGGTGGAGAAGCGGGGGAGGGGGTTGGAGCGGGAGTTGGTGTCCCTTTCCGGGTGAGGGTGAGGGGGTGCAGGTGCCTTGGAGCTCGGGGGTGCGGGCCCGTCGGCCGGGTGCGGGTGCGGGTGCGGGTGCGGCTGCGGGGTGGCTTGTCGCGCAGTTCCCCGCGCCCCTGGAGGAGCGTGCCTGCGGCCCGCCCTTCGGCTCCCACGTGCCCGTCTCCCCACACG
>NZ_LIQX01000221.1 GCF_001418475.1 Streptomyces ossamyceticus
AGCTGTGTATAACAGACCGCCGTACCCCACCGCCGCCCCGAACTCCCCGGCCCGCATCCCGGCCGCCTCACGCCGCAGCCGCAACTGCCGCCCCACGGTGGCCACCACGGCCACACCCCAGTCGTCGTCCGGGTCGACCTCCCACCCCGGCTCGTCCGCCTCGGTCCTGAGTCGCCGTACCTCGCCGTCCACCGACATACCGCACCCCTCCGTCGTGCCTCCGTGCCGCAACGCCCGTACCCGTGACAACGGTTCCGACAGCGCGGACAGCACTGGACAAGCTCCGGGCAGTCACCCTACGCATCGAAGTCGTCACTGTTCGCGGTAGGGCGCGCGCCCGCCACTCTCAGTGAGGTGAACAAGGAAAAGTCCACCCAACTCGACACCCCGACGCGTCACTTCAGCGTGCTGCTGTCCCCCACACCACGCGGCGCCGCCTGGCCCGACTTCTCTCCGCCGAGTGGCTGCGCACTTGGGGCCTGCCGTACGGCGTCACCGAGGCCGCCGCACACGTGGTCGCCGAACTCGCCGCGAACGCCGCCACGCAGGGGTCGCCTCCCCGGCCGGCACCACAGCCGTGTCCTCAAGGGGGACTGGTTCCTGGGAGGGATCACGTAGGCCCCTGAGGGATGAGACCGGAAGACAACACCGTGAACGAGCCGGCCCGCACCCGAACCGCCCTGATGCACGCCGAGTACCACCTCTTCCAGATCACCGATCCGGAAGGACTCGTGGCCGACGACCTCGACCTGTCCCACAACGGGCTCGTGGCCGCCACCGACGGTGCCATCGAGGTGTCGACCGGGATCCACACCGGGAACGTCCGGGTGACGGTCGAACTGCATGCCCCGAGGCCCGAGGCCGCCGCGGACTGGGAAGAGGTCGCCGAGATCTCCTGGCGATCCCCTTCCGGAGAAGCACTCGTGGCTCCTCTCATGGATAACCCCGTGGACCTGCCCTCGCTGGCGTCCCAGGGGCCGGGCCCGTACCGGCTGCGCGTCCATGCGCGTAGGAGGGACGCGGCTGTCGACCAGGCAGCGGTGGATGAGGTCGTGGAGTCCTATCTGCTCCAGAGCTGGCCCGCGGAACACCAGGACGCTCTTCTGGTGAGGGCGACCGACACCTACGGGGCCGAGGTCCGGGCCCGAGACGCCGACGACACCGTCGTCATCGACCACGAGGACTCCCTCGACACCCAGACCGGCCGGGAGCGGGACACCCTGCGCCGGGCCGAGCGCGGGCATTAGCCCTGGTTGGGGCAGCTTCACCACGCAGGCTGCCCCAACCGGAACACGGGGCTGCACACTGCAACTGCCGCCTTCGCCACCGGCCGACCGAGTCACACTACGCACACTATGCGTGAAACGTCAGTCACAGCAGGTGAGTTCAACCGGTAGCATCGAGCCGTGACGCACCCGACGGGTGCGTCCTCCCTTCACTCCGGGCCCCCCTTGCTTCCTCGGGGCCCGGCCCGACGAGAGCGGTCCCGGGACTGTGAGATGACCGCCTCACGTCGAAGGGAGGACGCCCCCAGATGGGCGGTCACGAGGAGCGGAAGCCGACTCTCGTCATCCGGCTGATCCGGCTGCTGCCGGAGCGGACGGCGAAGCACGCGAGGAGGTGGCTGCTCTGGTGGCTCAGCAGGTAGCCGGATATCCCCAAGCTCACTGGGGACATCCGACGGGCTCCTGTTGAGCCGGGGCCCTGCTCGGATTCCCCTCCGAGCGGGGCCCACCTTCTCTGGTGGCTCAGCAGTCGACCGGTTGTCCCCACGCTCACTGGGGACATTCGACAAGCTCATGCTGAGCCTGGGCCCCTGCACGGATTGCCGTCCGCTGCGGAGCCCACCCTGAGCCCCAGTACAGCACACCGCGTGCCGGAGCGGCACCACGAAGTGACAACCGTCCAGGTGCCCGTCCCGCCCACCGGTCCGTACCCGACGCGACGGCTGTGACCGCGGCATCCGCGCACCCGGGCCCGGCGCCCGCTGCCGCGACTGCCGCGAGGGCCGGACACCCGCCACCAGGACCACCTGCCAGGACGCCGAGACCCTGCGCCGCTGGCACCGGCGGGCCGTCATCGCTGCCTCCGCCGAGGAGATCTTCGCGAACGAGTAGCCACGGCTTCGACGCAACGGCCTGGTGACTCCGCCCGGCCACCGGAGAAGGATGGCCGGGCGGGTCACGTTCAGGTGGGGCGAGTCAGGTGAGGGTGCCCGCGCCCGTGGTGGTGGCCAGGTCGGTCAGGAGGTTCTTCACCGACGTCTCCAGGCCCGCCGTCAGCGTCGGCGTCCAGTTCACCTTCGTCTTCAGCTTCTTCGAGTTCGCCGCGTTGTACGCGGCCACCAGGTCCGTCGCCGTGCCGTTGACGACGTTGCCGGTGCCGGCGAGGGAGCCCGTGCCGTCGCCGCTCAGCAGCTTCGCGGGCTTCGCACCCGCCGGGATCCGCCACACGTTGCGCTCGGCGACCACCTGCGCCTTGGCGCGGGAGTCGATGCTGTACTTCGGCTCGTAGCCGTCGAGCGCCGTCGTGTCGTAGACGTTGTTGTAGAGGTGGATCTGCCCGATGCGGGCCAGCGGCGCGCGCTGGACGATGCCCTTCCACACGTTGTGGTGGATGGTGACGCGCAGCTTGCCCTTGGAGTCGGTGTCGCTGCTGCCGATCAGCATCGTCTTGTCGTGGCGGGAGAAGAGGTTCCGCTCGACGGTCACCAGGTCGGAGCCGTTGGTGATGTCGAGGGCGCCGTCGTGGATCTGGTACTTGCGGCCGAAGTACGTCTTCAGAGACTTGTCGAAGGTCGGGCTGTCGGTGAACGTGTTGTGGTCGGCCCACACGTTGGTCGCCCCGCGCAGGGTGACGGAGTCGTAGGTGGAGTTCCACTCGCCGGACGAGCCGTCCGTCGGGTCCCACTGCGGGAAGCAGTCCTCCGTCGCGGCGAACGTCAGGTTCCGGACGATGACGTTCTTGACGTTCTGGACCTGGAGGCTGCCGCCCGTGATCCCCGCCTTCGTGCCGGGGACACCGATGAGGGTCGTGTTCGACGGCACCCGGAAGACGATGTTCTTCTTCTGCTTCTCCGCCGCCGCCTTGCGGGCGGTCTCCTGGGTGCCGGACGGCGCCTTCTTGCCGTACGTCGACGGGTCGAATGCCTTGAGGTACGCGGAGAGCGAGTAGCCGGTGCCGGAGGCGTAGTCGGCGCAGGTCAGCTTCTTGCCCGCGGCGTCGGTGTTGGCGTCGATCGTGCCCTTGATCTTGATGATCCGGGGGGCGGTGTCGGTCTGCGTGCCGAGCGCCTTCACCAGCTGGGCGCGGGTCGAGACCGTGAAGGTGTGCGCCGCGTCCGCCTTCGTACCGCCGGTCGTACCGGCCCCGGAGGCCGCCCAGCCGTCCTTGGCGGGCAGCACCTGGTGGGAGAGGTCCGCGGGGCTGGCGCCCGCGTTCATCACGAGGACGCCGGCGCCGACGCCGGCGGCCACGGCTGCGGCGGTGACCACGAGGGCACGGCGCTTGCGGAGGGACCGGCGGTGGGACGAGCGCGAGGAGGCAGAGGCCACGGATGAGTCCTTACGTAACGTACGTGATTCGGGTGAACACGTGGTTCGTGTGGAGCCCCCGTGCAGGGAGTTCCGACTCATGGGTGGTCGCCGTTCAGGGAAAGGTTGCCTCCAAGCTCGCCTTCCTCGGCCGGTGGTGAGTGGGGGTCAGCCGAGGTTCGCCTTGATGTGCCCGATGACCTCCTCGAACTCCCGCCGGGGCGAGAAGTCCACGTACTCGCAGTCCTCCAGGGCCTCCGGCACGTGGCCGGGCGCCCAGTAGAAGGCCTCGCCCGCCTCGTAGGTCGTGTCGCCCTCCGTGGTGTGCATCAGCAGCCGGCCCTTGAACATGTAGCCCCAGTGCGGGACCTGGCACAGGCCGTCGGGCTCGCCCTTCAGGGCCGGGGCCATGTTCGTGCCCTCGGGGAGCCGGACGAAGGCGACATCGGTGTCCCCGCCGATGTCCTGCATCCGTAGTTCGATGCCGTCGCCCTCGATCTCGACGGGTACGTCCGTCCGCGTGACCGCCCTCATGCCGACCTCCACGAGTGCTCGGGCGGGGCCTTCCTCCAGCTCCGCCGCTCCTTCCAGTCTGGCCCCACCGGTCACACGACGCCCGGTCACGGCATCAGGGTCGTTCGAAGGGCCAGGGCCGAGTGGACCGGGGAGATGACAGGGGCAGAGCCCGGGAGCCGTGATAATCCATGTCCATGGCCCCACCCCCCACCCTTCCCCAGGCC
>NZ_LIQX01000222.1 GCF_001418475.1 Streptomyces ossamyceticus
AGCGCCACGGCCTCGATCGCGTCGGTGCCCGGTACGTCGCCCACCCCGTGGGCCTCGGGCTGCCGCTCGCCCACGATGTCCAGCTGGGTCACGTACCGGATGTGGTCCATCTCGACCTGGTGCAGGTCCTCGTACGTCTCGAGTCGCCCGCCCGTCAGTTCCTCGTACGCGGCGGGCGGCCCGCTCACGGCGAACCCGAGGCGGCTCTCGGCGGTGACGGTGAGCCCGGCCGCGAGGAGGTAGGCCTCGGCGCGCTCCTGGCTCTCCGGGTCGGTCCGGAAGGGCTCGGCCGTGTCCCACCGCGTGGCCCGGGTCATCGGCACCCCGCCCCGCGACCGTGCGGACACATAGCCGTACACGTGCTCCGGCGCGGGCTGCCCGTACTGGGGCGTCATCGGGAGCGTCATCGGGTCCTCCAGGGGTCGCCGCGGGGGAGGGCGACCGGGGCGGTCGTCGCTCAGTCCGGGAAAGGGGGATCGGCGTCCGGGAATGGGGCGTCGGCGCCGAGGGTGGGCAGCGGCAGGACGGTGACGGACCGCGCCGTGCCTGCGAGCGCCGCCGGGACCGGGAGGGACCGGGGTTCCGCGCGATCCCCCGGAGGTTCACCGAAGGCCTCGGTGAACCGGTCGGCGGGACCGGTGAGAAGGGCACCCGCGGCCATGGGCGTCACCTCGAGCCCGTGCCCGCCGGCCCAGTCGGCCAGCCCGCCCGCCGGTGCGTCGGCGCGCAACCGCACGAGGGCCTCGACGAATTCCGCTCCGGAGCCGTCGCTCTGTTCCGCTGCCACGGTGTCTCCGGTCTGTTGTGTTGGCGGTCCCCCTTTCGATGCTGACAGGTGCCGTAAACATGCGCAAAAGGGGTACCTCTCCTGTCGGGGTGCGGGCCACACCGCCCGTGCGGGGGCCTTCTTGACGCGTCTGACCGGCACACCTACGTTCCCCTGGACGTGATCAGCCGCGATCGGACATGCAGGTCGACGATGACGGACGCCCCACCCTCCGACGACACTCCCTCGGTCCGCCCCCTCCAGGTGGAGACGCACGGCCTCGACGTGATCGGCGACGCCGACCGCAAGGGCACCCCACGCACCCTCTTCTGGCCCTGGTTCGGCGCCAACGTCTCCGTCCTAGGCATGAGTTACGGCGCGTTCGCCCTCGGCTTCGGCATCTCCTTCGGGCAGGCCCTGGCCGCCGGGATCCTCGGCATCGTCTTCTCGTTCCTGCTGTGCGGCTTCGTCGCGGTNNCTCGTCGCCGCGCTCGTCGTGGTCGTCGGCGTCATGGGCTTCGACCTCATCATGCGCCTCCAGACCGTCATCACCGTCGTCACGGGGATCCTGACGCTCGTGTACGTCGTGCTGGTGGCCGACCACATCCACTGGTCCACCGCCAGCGCCGTACCCGGGGGATCAGCCCAGGAGTTCATCGGCGCCCTCGTCTTCATGATGACCGGCTTCGGCCTCGGCTGGGTCAACGCGGCGGCCGACTACTCCCGTTACCTGCCCCGCACCGCCTCCGGCNNCGCCCGATGGCCGCGCTGGCCGACGGCGTCCTGATGATCGCGGGCGCCGTCTACATCGTCTTCTTCGCCGACGACTTCCTCGGCCCGTTCATCGGCTTCCTCACCACGCTCGGCGTGCCCGTCGCCGCCTGGTGCGGGGTGATGCTGGCCGACCTGTTGCTGCGGCGCCGCGACTACGCGGAGGGGGACCTGTTCCGCCCCGACGGCCGCTACGGCGACATCCCACCGGGCCCCCTCCTGCTCACCCTCGCCGCGACGGCCCTCGGCTGGGGTCTGGTCACCAACACGGCGGCGGGCTGGCTGGACTGGCAGGGCTATCTGCTCGGCCCCCTCGGCCTCGGCGGCCGGACCGGCGACTGGGCCTTCGCCAACCTGGGCGTCCTGATCGCCCTGGCGATCGGCTTCCTCGGCACCCTGTTGCCGTCCAGCAGCCGGGTGCGGGCGCAGGAGGGACGCGCATGAGCAGGCACCCGTCCCACGGTGCCCCTGACACCCGGTTCACGGCCCCGCCCCACGGCGCCCCGGACGCGGAGTCGTCCCACGGCGCCCCTGACGCCC
>NZ_LIQX01000223.1 GCF_001418475.1 Streptomyces ossamyceticus
GCACGGGATGAGGGCCTCGGCGCCGGGGGGCCTCGGCATGGGAGGGCCCCGGCGCAGGAAGAGCCCTCGCACGGGAAGAACCCCGGCACGGGAAGAACCCCGGCACGGGAAGAACCCCGGCACGGGAAGAACCCCGGCACGGGAAGAACCTCGGCACGGGAGGAACCCCGGGGCGGGAGGAATCCCGGGGCGGTGGGGGAATCCCAGCACGGGAAGAGCCCCGGCACGGGAGGAACCTCGGCGCGGGTGGGGCCCCGGCACGGGAAGAACCCCGGTAGCGGGTGGGGCCCCGGCGCGGGATGACGGCCCCTTACTTCTCCGTGGCCTCGTCGAAGCTGGCGAAGTACGCGGCGGCCATGTCCTCGTCGGCGTGGCCTTGGGCGGCGGCGCGGGCGAGGCGTTCGGCGCCGGCCGCGGCCACGTCGAGGCGGACCCCGTGGCGCTGCCCCGCCTCGACGATCAGCCGGGCATCCTTGGCGGCGGTGGCCACGGCGAAGGACGCCGGGGACAGCTTGTCGTCGAGGATGAGCGCGGACTTGGCGCGCAGATAGCCCATGTCGAGGGGGCCGCCGTCGATGATCTCGAAGAAGGACCGGGGGTCGACACCGAGGGCCTCGGCCAGGGCGAGTGTCTCCCCGGCCGCGTTGGTGGCGGCGAGCACCCAGCTGTTGGCGACGAGCTTGAGCCGGGTGGCGGTGCCCGCCGCGCCATCCTCACCGGTCCACACCGTACGGGCGCCCACGGCGTCGAACACGGGCGTCACCCTGTCCCGCTCCGTCGCCGGGCCGGCCGCGAGAACCGTCAGCTGCCCGGCCTCGGCGGGCTGCCGGGTGCCGAGGACCGGGGCGTCGTAGTACACCAGGCCGTGTTCGCCTGCCAGGGCGGCCAGTTCGGCGACGTCCTCCGGCCCGGCGGTGGTGGACTGGACCCAGGCGGCGCCCGTGCGCAGGGCCGACGCCGCCTCGCGCATCACGTCCCGCACGGTCGCCCCGTCGTACAGCATCGTGAGGACGACATCGGCGTCCCGGACGGCCTCGGCGGGAGTGTCGACGACGTGGACACCGTCGGCGGTCAGCGGCTCGGCCTTCTCGCGGGTGCGGTTCCACGCGCGGACGGGGTGTCCGGCCCGGGCGAGGTTGCGGGCCATCGCCGCCCCCATGATGCCGGTGCCCAGGACGCCGACGTTCGGCTTGTCGCTCATGACGTGATCTCCCATCAACTTCCCTGATCACCGTTCGACTTCTCGCCTTCGGAGCCTACGTCTCCGACCGCGCCGGCCGGCGTCTCTCCGTACGGCGCGGCCCACGGGCTCGTGCCCGGCTGAAAGGGGCCGCCGGGCGGGTAGGACGGGTAGGACGGGTACGACAGCCGTACCGAGCGGTGAACGGCGTGCGGTGAACGGCCTGCGGGGGTCGGTGAGCGATGAAGGGCGAGCGATGAACAGCGACAGCACGGGAGCCGGCGACGGGCTCGACGTACGGCCCGCCTCGGGGTACATCGGCGCCGAGATCCACGGCGTGGACCTCTCGGGGCCCCTGGACGACCGCACGGTCGACGGCATCCGCGCGACGCTGCTGCGCTGGAAGGTCGTGTTCTTCCGGGGGCAGCGGCTGGACCACGCCGGGCAGATCGCGTTCGCGCGGCGGTTCGGGGAGCCGATCCGGCTCCGCTCGCGCGGCTCGGTGTCGCCCGCGGAGTACCCCGAGATCGAGACGACCGCCGACCGCCAGGAGCTGGGCCGCAAGCACGGCATGGACCAGGCCGAATGGCTGGAGCGCCGCCGCCACTCCACCCTGCGCGGCTGGCACGGGGACCACACCGCCCGCATCGACCCGCCCGCCCTCACCCTCCTGCGCGCCGAGCAGGTGCCCCCGTACGGCGGTGACACCACCTGGGCCGATCTGGCCACGGCGTACGCCGGGCTCTCCGAACCCGTACGCCGGTTCGCCGACGGGCTGCGCGCCGAGCACCGCCTCGGCGTCGGCTACCTCGCCCGCTCCGGCCCCGACCCGTATCTGCGCCACCTCCAGGACCATCAGGTGGCCTCGGTGCATCCCGTCGTCCGCGTGCACCCCGAGACCGGCGAACGCGTCCTCTTCGTCAACCCGTACTACGTCGAGAACATCGTCGACGTGACCAGGGCGGAGAGCCGGCTCCTCCTTGAGATGTTCGTCGAGCAGATCACGCGCCCCGAGTACACCGTCCGCTTCCGCTGGGAGCCGGGCTCCGTGGCCCTCTGGGACAACCGGGCCACCGTCCATCTGGCCCCCAGCGACACCGCGCACCTCGACTTCCCGCGCATCATGCACCGGGTGATGGTGGCCGGGGAGCCGCCCGTCGGGGTGGACGGCACCGCGTCGAAGTCCCTCGTGGGCGCGCCGCTGCACGACCCCCAGGACGCGTAGCCGCCCGCTCGGCCGCCCGGCCGGGGCCGCGCGTGCGCAGGAAGCGGCCCCGAGCCGCGCCGACGCCGTGCCGCGTGGCGCCGAGTAGTCGTCCGGCCGAATCCGGGTAACCGGCACCGCATGGGTGAGCTGCTGGTCGGTACCTGTTCCTGGACGGACCGCGCGCTACTGGCCGGCGGCTGGTATCCGCGCGGCCGGCGCGACGCCGAGTCCCGACTGCGGTACTACGCCGAGCAGTTCCCGGTCGTCGAGGTCGACTCCAGCTACTACGCGCTGCCCAGCCGCCGCAATGCCGTCCTCTGGGCCGAGCGGACGCCGCCCGGATTCCGGTTCGACGTCAAGGCGTTCTCGCTCCTGACCGGCCATCCGACCCGGCCGACGGCGCTCCCCGAGGACCTGCGCGACCGGACGTCCCCTCTGCCCGGCCTGCTCGACCGGATCTGGGAGCGCTTCGCCCAAGCCGTGGAACCGTTGCGGATCGCGGACCGGCTGGGGGCCGTGCTGTTCCAGTTCCCGCCGTGGCTGGCGCCGGGGCCGCGGGCGGAGAAGACGCTGACGGAGTGCGCGGAGCGAACGGCGGGCTGGCCGGTCTCCGTGGAGTTCCGACACCCGGCGTGGTGGCGCCCCGGGCAGGCGGACGAGACCACGGCCCTGCTGTCCCGGCTCGGCCTGGTCGCCGTCGGCGTCGACATGGCCCAGGGGCTCGGTACCTCACTGCCGCCCCTCGCGCCCGTCACCACGCCCGAGCTGGCCGTCGTACGGTTCCACGGCCGGAGCCCCGCGTGGGGCACCGGAAGCAAGGAGGACCGTTTCCGCCACGACTACACGGAGGCCGAACTCACCGCGTGGCTGCCGCGGTTGCGGGCCACCGCCGAGCAGGTCGACGAG
>NZ_LIQX01000224.1 GCF_001418475.1 Streptomyces ossamyceticus
ACCGCTTCGACGTCACCGGGATGAGCGGCAGGGTCTCGGTGCGGTTCGCCTCCGCGTACGCCGAGGCGGAGGCGGTGCGCGAACGGCTCGGTGACCGGCCCAACGCGTATCCCGAGCCCTTCCAGTTCATCCGCAAGATGGCCTGCTCGTTCGGCTGGGACTGGGGGCCGACCCTGGTGACGGCGGGTATGTGGCGGCCGGTGCGGCTGGAGCACTGGTCGACGGCCCGGATCGCCCGCGTCCGACCGCTGGTGACGGTCGAGGGCACGACCGGGAGGGTGGAGCTGTACGTCGACGTGGAGCGGGCGGCCGTGGAGGCGGGTCTGCGGCTCCGGGCGCGGGTGGGGGACGTCAGCGCGGTCGCGGAGGTCGAGGGCACGAGCGGCGTCGTACGACTGGAGGTGCCCGGCGTCGAACGATGGTGGCCGCGCGGGTACGGCGAACAGCCGCTGTACGAGGTGGAGTTGACCTTGCACGAGGACGGGGGCCAGGGGCTCGACGTCTGGCGGCGGCGGGTCGGGTTCCGGACCGTGGAGGTCGACCGGGGGGCCGACGAGCACGGCACCGGGTTCACCTTCGTCGTCAACGGCGAGCGGCTGTTCGCGCGGGGCGTGAACTGGATCCCGGACGACGCCTTCCCCTCCCGCGTCACCCGCGACCGCTACCGCGCACGGCTCACCCGGGCGGCCGACGCTGGTGTCGACCTCGTGCGGATCTGGGGCGGCGGGATCTACGAGAGCCACGACTTCTACGACGTCTGCGACGAACTGGGGCTGCTGGTCTGGCAGGACTTCCCCTTCGCGTGCGCCGCCTACCCGGAGGAGCAGCCGCTGCGGGGCGAGGTGGAGGCCGAGGCCCGGGAGAACGTCGTACGGCTGATGCCGCATCCCTCGCTGGTCCTGTGGAACGGCAACAACGAGAACCTGTGGGGGTTCCGGGACTGGGGCTGGGAGGAGCGGCTCGCCGGGGAGTCCTGGGGTGAGGGGTACTACCTGGGCGTGCTGCCGCGGATCGTCGCGGAGTTGGACCCGACGCGGCCGTACACGGCGGGCAGCCCCTGGTCGGGGTCCTGGGACCACCATCCGAACGACCCGGCGCACGGCACGCACCACTCCTGGGAGGTGTGGAACCGGGAGGACTACGCGGAGTACCGGGCGAACGTGCCCCGGTTCGTGGCGGAGTTCGGCTGGCAGGCGCCGCCCGCGTACGCGACGCTGCGGCGGGCGCTGGCCGGTGAGGCTCTCTCCGCCGACTCCCCCGGCATGCTGCACCACCAGAAGGCGGAGGACGGCAACGGGAAGCTGGAGCGGGGGCTCGCCCGTCATTTCGCCGTCCCCGAGGGGGACTTCGACCGGTGGCACTATCTGACGCAGCTGAACCAGGCGCGGGCAGTCGCCTCCGGTGTCGAGCACTGGCGGTCGCACTGGCCGGTGTGCGCGGGCACGGTCGTGTGGCAGCTCAACGACTGCTGGCCGGTGACGTCCTGGGCGGCGATCGACGGTGACGGCAGGGAGAAGCCGCTCTACCACGAGCTGCGGCGGCTGTACGCGGACCGGCTGGTGACGCTCCAGGAGCGGGGCGGAGCGCTGGTGCTGGCCGTCGTGAACCAGGCGGGTGAGGCGTGGGAGCCTGCCGCGCCGCGGTTGCGGCGGATGTCGGTGGACGGCGAGGTGATCGCCGAGTTCTCGGCCCCCGGCACGGCCGTCGGGCCTCGCGCGGTCGTCGAGGTGCCGGTGCCGCGTGAGGTGGAGCCGGCGGGCGCGAAGGAGTTCCTGGTGGCGGACGTGGACGGTCTGCGGGCGCTGCGCTTCCCGGCCCCGGACCGCGAAGTACCCTACCCCCGGCCGGAGTTCGACGTGGAGGTGGCGCCGGGGGCGGTGACCGTGACCGCGCGGACCCTGCTGCGGGACCTGCTGCTCCAGGCCGACCGGCTGGACCCGGGAGCCCGGGCCGACACCGGGCGGGTCACGCTGCTGCCCGGGGAGCGGGTCACCATCGGGGTGACGGGCTGGGCGGCCGTGCCGGACGAAGCGGCTGTCCGGCGGGCCTTGTTCTGTGTGGAGCCCGCCCGATGAGCACACCCCCTTGGGTGACGATCAAGGACGTCGCCGCGCGTGCCGGAGTGTCGAAGGGGGCGGTCTCACTCGCCTTCAACCGCAAACCGGGACTGTCCGACGCCACGCGCGACCGGATCTTCACGGCGGCGCGGGAGCTCGGCTGGACACCGAACCTGACGGCGCGGTCGCTGTCGAGCCGGCGGGTGGACGTCGTGGGGCTCGCGATCTGCCGGCCGGCGCGGCTTCTGGGGCTGGAGCCGTTCTACATGGAGTTCGTCTCCGGGGTGGAGAGCGTGCTGACCGAGCGGTCCTGCTCGCTGCTGCTGCGTCTCGTGCGGAACGTGGACGAGGAGATGGCGGTGCAGGACGCCTGGTGGCGGGGGCGGCAGGTCAGCGGGTCGATCCTGGTGGACTTCCGCGCGGACGATCCGAGGGCGGCGTCGGCGCAGCGGCTCGGCATGCCGGTCGTCGCGGTCGGGCATCCGTCCCTGACCGGGGGGCTCACCTCGGTGTGGACGGACGACGCGAGCGCCGTGTCGGAGGCGGTGCGCTATCTCGCGGCGCTCGGCCACCGGCGGATCGCGCGGGTCGGGGGCGCCGCGCTGCTGGGGCACACGGCCATCCGTACGGCCGCGGTCGACGAGGAGGCGCGGCGGCTGGGGCTGGCCGGGGTGCGCCAGGTGACGACCGACTTCTCCGGGGAGGACGGGGCCCGGGCGACACGGTCGCTGCTCAGCGCCCCCGACGGGGACCGGCCGACCGCGATCCTCTACGACAACGACATCATGGCGGTGGCGGGTCTGTCGGTGGCCGCGGAGATGGGAGTGCGGGTGCCGACGGACGTCTCACTGCTGGCCTGGGACGACTCGCAGCTGTGCCGGCTCACCCGGCCGACCCTGTCGGCGATGAGCCATGACGTGCACGGGTTCGGGGCGGAGGTCGCGCGCACACTGTTCGGGGTGATCGCCGGGGAGGCCTCCTCCCATCCGGTGGCGACCCCGATCCTGGTGCCCAGGGGGTCCACCGCTCCCGCGGCGTGATCGCGGTCCGGGAGGGCGGGGGCGTTTCGGGCTGGTCGCACGGTTCCCCGCACCCCTAAGCTGGATGCATGTAACCGGCGGTAACACGCCGAGGGTGTGTGACGTTCACCGCTCCCGCCCTCAGGGGTGGGCAGTCCGGTTACTCGTAAGTAGCATGGGCCTGAGCGCGCGCTCAGCGTGTCGTGCAGCAGTAGTGCCATCCCGCACCCTGGAGGAGAGCCATCGTGCCTCGTACCGTCAGGGACGTCGTCTTCGTCGACGGCGTCCGCACCCCGTTCGGCAAGGCGGGCCCGAAGGGCATCTACCACGAGACCCGCGCCGACGACCTCGTCGTGAAGGCGATCCGGGAGCTGCTGCGCCGCAACCCCGGTCTGGAGCCGGCGAAGATCGACGAGGTCGCCATCGCCGCGACCACGCAGATCGGTGACCAGGGCCTGACCATCGGCCGCACGGCGGGCATCCTCGCCGGTCTGCCGCAGACCGTCCCCGGCTACTCCATCGACCGCATGTGCGCCGGCGCCCTGACCGCCGTCACCACGGTCGCCGGCTCCGTGGCCTTCGGCGCCTACGACGTCGCCATCGCCGGCGGTGTCGAGCACATGGGCCGCCACCCCATGGGTGAGGGCGTGGACCCGAACCCGCGGTTCGTCAGCGAGAAGCTGGTCGACGAGTCCGCCCTGTTCATGGGCATGACCGCCGAGAACCTGCACGACCGCTACCCGACCATCACCAAGCAGCGCGCCGACGAGTACGCCGTGCGCTCGCAGGAGAAGGCCGCCAAGGCGTACGCCAACGGCAAGATCCAGGCCGACCTGGTGCCAATCTCGGTGCGCCGCACCAACCCCGAGGGCGGCGAGACCGGCTGGGGCCTGGTCACCGCCGACGAGCCGATGCGTCCGGGCACGACCATCGAGAACCTCACGGGTCTGAAGACGCCGTTCCGCGTCCACGGCCGGGTCACCGCAGGTAACGCGGCCGGTCTGAACGACGGCGCCACCGCCTCGATCATCGCCAGCGAGGACTTCGCCCGCGAGCACGACCTCCCGGTGAAGATGCGCCTCGTGGCGTACTCCTTCGCGGGTGTCGAGCCGGAGGTCATGGGCTACGGCCCGATCCCGGCCACGGAGAAGGCTCTCGCCCAGGCGGGCCTCTCCATCGACGACATCGGCCTGTTCGAGATCAACGAGGCGTTCGCCGTCCAGGTGCTCGCCTTCCTGGAGCACTACGGCATCGCCGACGACGACGCCCGCGTGAACCAGTACGGCGGCGCCATCGCCTTCGGTCACCCGCTGGCCTCCTCCGGCGTGCGTCTGATGACGCAGCTGGCCCGCCAGTTCGAGGAGCAGCGACACGTCCGCTACGGCCTGACGACCATGTGCGTCGGCTTCGGCATGGGCGCCACCGTCATCTGGGAGAACCCGCACTTCGAGGGGGACAAGTGACCACCACCGCCGAGCTTCTCAAGCAGGCCTCGGAGCTGTTCCCGGACGAGGTCGTGACGAGCGCGCACGTACGCCACCTCGACCTGCCGTTCGGCGCGGGGCGCTTCGCCCTGATCACGCTGGACAACGGCTTCGACCACACCAAGCCGACCACCTTCGGCCCGGCGTCGCTGGCGAACCTGAACACCGCCATCGACCAGGTCGAGAAGGAGGCCGCGGCCGGCGAGATCGTCGGTGTCGGCATCACCGGCAAGCCGTTCATCTTCGCGGTCGGCGCCGACCTCAAGGGTGTCGAGCTCCTCAAGGAGCACGAGCACGCTCTCGCCATCGGCAAGGGCGGCCACGAGGTCTTCAAGCGGCTGTCCACCCTCGCCGTCCCGACCTTCGCGTACTACAACGGCGCCGCGATGGGCGGCGGTGTCGAGGTCGGTCTGCACTGCTCCTACCGGACCGTCTCCGCGGCCCTGCCCGCGTTCTCGCTCCCCGAGGTCTTCCTCGGCCTGGTCCCCGGCTGGGGCGGCTGCACGCTGCTGCCGAACCTGATCGGCGCCGACAAGGCCGTCTCGGTGATCATCGAGAACAGCCTCAACCAGAACAAGCAGCTCAAGGGCGTACAGGTCTACGAGCTGGGGATCGCCGACGCGCTCTTCGAGGGCGCCGACTTCCTGGAGCAGTCGCTGCTGTGGACGGCGTCCGTCCTCAAGGGCGAGATCGTCGTCGACCGCCCGGTCATCGACCGCGGTGAGGCCTGGGACCAGGCCGTCGCCAAGGGCCGCTTCATCGCGGACTCCAAGGTGCACGGTGCGGCCCCGGCCGCCTACCGCGCGCTGGACATCATCGCCGCCTCGAAGAACGGCGACCTCCAGCAGGGCTACGACGCCGAGGACACGGCCCTCGCCGACCTCATCATGGGCGGCGAACTGCGCGCCGGCATCTACGCCTTCAACCTGGTGCAGAAGCGCGGCAAGCGCCCGGCCGGCGCGCCGGACAAGTCGCTGGCCCGTCCGGTCACCAAGGTCGGTGTCGTCGGCGCCGGTCTGATGGCCTCGCAGCTCGCGCTGCTGTTCCTGCGCCGCCTGGAGGTGCCGGTCGTCCTGACCGACATCGACCAGGAGCGCGTCGACAAGGGTGTGGGCTACGTCCACGCCGAGATCGACAAGCTGCTGCTCAAGGGCCGGATCAACCAGGACAAGGCCAACCGCCTCAAGGCGCTGGTCACCGGTGTCCTGGACAAGGCCGAGGGCTTCGCGGACGCGGACTTCGTCATCGAGGCCGTGTTCGAGGAGATCGGGGTCAAGCAGCAGGTGTTCGCGGAGGTCGAGGCGGTCGCCCCGGCGCACGCGATCCTCGCCACCAACACCTCCTCGCTGTCGGTCACCGAGATGGCGTCGAAGCTGAAGAACCCCGAGCGGGTCGTCGGCTTCCACTTCTTCAACCCGGTCGCGATCCTGCCGCTGCTGGAGATCGTCCGCGGCGAGCAGACCGACGACGCCTCGCTGGCCACGGCCTTCGCCGTCGCCAAGAAGCTGAAGAAGACCGCGGTGCTGGTGAAGGACGCCCCGGCGTTCGTCGTGAACCGCATCCTCACCCGCTTCATGGGCGAGATCCAGAACGTCATCGACGAGGGCACGCCGGTCGAGGTCGCGGAGAAGGCGGTGGAGCCCCTGGGCCTGCCGATGTCTCCCCTCGTCCTGCTGGAGCTGGTCGGTCCCGCGATCGGTCTGCACGTCTCGGAGACCCTCAACCGGGCCTTCCCGGACCGCTTCACGGTCTCCCCGAACCTCGCGGCCGTCGTCAAGGCGGGCAAGCGCGGCTTCTACGTCTACGACTCCGGCAAGCCGGAGCTGGACCCCGAGGTCGCCGCGCTCCTGAAGCAGGGCGACGTCGTCCTGACCGAGGAGCAGGTGCGCGCCCGAGTCCTGGACGCGGTGGCGCAGGAGATCGGCCTGATGCTCGACGAGGGTGTCGTCGCCGAGGCGCAGGACGTCGACCTCTGCCTGATCACCGGCGCCGGCTGGCCCTTCCACCTGGGCGGCATCACGCCGTACCTGGACCGCGAGGGCGTCAGCGAGCGGGTGAACGGCAAGAAGTTCCTGGAGCCGGGCGTGGCCTCGGTCCCCGCGTAACCGCAGCACCATGAAGAGGGCCTCCGTCCCCGGACGGAGGCCCTCTTTCCCTGCCCGGCCCCACCGGTCCGCCGGTGGGCGGCCGACCGGGTGCCACCGTCCTGGGTCCACAATGGGGAAGCATGACGACTCTCGTGATCATCGACGCCGCGAACGTGATCGGTTCCGTCCCCGACGGCTGGTGGCGCGACCGGCGCGGCGCGGCGGAGCGTCTGCGCGACCGGCTCGCCCGTGACGGGGTCCCGGGCCGGGACGAGCCGGTGGAACTCGTCATGGTCGTGGAGGGCGCGGCCCACGGCGTGGAGTCCGTCCCCGGTGTACGGGTCGACACGGCCCCCGGCAGCGGCGACGACCGTATCGTCCAGTTGGTCGCCGAGGAGGGCCGGGACCGCCCGACCCTCGTCGTCACCGCCGACCGCGAACTGCGCCGCCGGGTGGGGGAACTGGGCGCCGAGGTGACGGGCCCGCGCACGGTACGCGGCGACGCCTGACACCTGACGGCGGCTGCCGTCACACGGTCCGGCCCCCTGCCGCCCACGCGGTCCGGCCCTGTACGGGGCCGGAGGCGGGCCTGTACGGGGCCGGAGGGGGCGCGCGGTGCCGTCGGTGACGCCGGGTCAGGCGGACGGGCCGGGACGGCGGACGGGCGGCTCCTACGCGCCGCGTCCCGGCGGCGGGGCGACATCGCCCGACGGGCTCTCCTCGTGGCGGCTGAGGCGGCTGTGCGAGCGGCCGTAGAGGAAGTACACGACGAACCCCGCGACCATCCACACCGCGAACCGCAGCCACGTCTCGGCGGGCAGGTTGATCATCAGCCAGAGGGACGCGCAGACCGACAGGATCGGGATGACCGGCACCCACGGGGTGCGGAACGACCGGTGCAGATCGGGGCGGGTCCTGCGGAGGATGATCACACCGATCGCGACCACCACGAAGGCGAACAGGGTGCCGATGTTCACCAGGGCGGCGAGTTCGGTCAGCGGGGTGAAGCCGGCGAGGATCGCGATGATCACGCCCAGCAGGATCGTCGGCCGGTGCGGGGTCTTGAACCGCGGGTGGACGTGGGAGAAGAAGCGCGGCAGCAGTCCGTCGCGGCTCATCGCGAAGAAGACGCGTGTCTGGCCGAGGAGCAGGATCATGCAGACCGTCGTCAGGCCGACGGCGGCGCCGAAGCTGATGAAGCCCGCGAACCAGGGGTGTCCGGTCTCCTTGAAGGCGTCGGCGAGCGGGGCGTCGACGGACAGCCGGGTGTAGTTCTGCATGCCCGTGACGACGATCGACACGAGGACGTACAGCGTGGTGCAGATGACGAGGGAGCCGAGGATGCCGCGCGGCATGTCGCGCTGCGGGTTCCTGGTCTCCTCTGCGGCGGTGGCGACGACGTCGAAGCCGATGAACGCGAAGAACACCACCGAGGCGGCCGTGAAGATGCCCATCACACCGAAGTTGGAGGGCGCCCAGCCGAACATCAGCTGGATCAGCGGCGCCTGGAGACTGTCACCGGCGTCGACGGTCTGCGCCTTCGGGATGAACGGGTCGTAGTTCTTGCCCTCGATGAAGAAAGCGCCCGCGATGATCACGGTCAGGACGACGGCGACCTTGATGGCGACGACGACCGAGGTGATCCGCGCGGACAGCTTCATGCCGATCACGAGGATGACGGTGAGGACGAGGACGAGCGCGGCGGCGAGGATGTCGAAACCGAACCCGTCGGCGCCCTCTCTGCTGCCCAGGGCCACGGGCATCTCCCAGCCCGCGTTGTCCATGAGCGACTGGATGTAGCCGGACCAGCCGACGGCCACCACCGCCGTCCCGAGCGCGAACTCCAGGACCAGGTCCCAGCCGATGATCCAGGCGGGCAGTTCACCGAGGGAGGCGTACGAGAACGTGTACGCGGACCCGGCGACGGGCAACGTGGAGGCGAACTCGGCGTAGCACAGCGCGGCCAGAGCGCAGGCGACACCGGCCGCGACGAAGGCCAGGGCCACCGCGGGCCCGGCGTTGTTCTTGGCGACCGTACCGGTGAGGACGAAGATGCCGGTGCCGATGATGACACCGACGCCGAAGACCGTCAGATCCAGCGCGGACAAGGATTTCTTGAGCGCGTGTTCGGGCTCCTCGGTATCGAGGATGGACTGCTCGACCTTCTTCGTCCGGAAGAGTGTGCTGCTCACAGGGGTACCTCCCACGCTTGTGGTCCTCGACATGATCGAGAGGGGGCGATGGGGGTCCCCCCGGGTCGAGCGAAGCCGAGAGCTGGGGGAGCGTATGCCCCGGCACGGGCGGTTTCACGCGAATGGGCCGGTCTCACCACCGTAAAGGATGGTGGGACCGGCCCGGACAGCCCAGTCGGGCGGGTCAGTCGCGCGCGGGCTCGACCTCGGAGGGTGTGCCGTCCAGCCGGCCGTCCAGCTTGGAGACGAGACCCGTGACCTGGCGGGCGATGTCGGGCGCGGTGAGCCCGATCTCGGCCATCACCTCGGCGCGGGAGGCGTGGTCGAGGAAGCGCGGCGGGATGCCGAAGTCGCGCAGCGGGATGTCGACGCCCGCGTCGCGCAGGGCCTGCGCGATCGCCGAGCCGACGCCGCCGACACGGGAGTTGTCCTCCACGGTGACGACCACGCGGTGCTTGTCGGCGAGCGGCGCCATGTGTTCGTCCACCGGCTTGACCCAGCGCGGGTCGACGACGGTGGTGGTGATGCCCTGCTTGTCGAGGAGGGCGGCGATCTCCAGGCACATCGGCGCGAGGGCGCCGACGGAGACGAGGAGCACGTCCGGCGTGTCGGTGCCCGGCTCCCGCAGCACGTCCATGCCACCCACCCGGCCCACGGCCGGTACGGCGGGGCCGACGGCGCCCTTGGAGAAGCGCACCACGGTCGGCGCGTCCGTGACCTCGACGGCCTCGCGCAGCTGCGCCCGCACCTGGTCGGCGTCGCGCGGCGCGGCGAGCCGCAGCCCGGGGACGACCTGAAGGATCGACATGTCCCACATGCCGTTGTGCGAGGCGCCGTCAGTGCCGGTGACTCCGGCCCGGTCCAGGACGAACGTCACACCGCACTTGTGGAGGGCGACGTCCATGAGGACCTGGTCGAAGGCGCGGTTGAGGAAGGTCGCGTACACCGCGAAGACCGGGTGCAGCCCGCCGGTGGCGAGGCCGGCCGCGGAGACGGCGCCGTGCTGCTCGGCGATGCCGACGTCGTAGACGCGCTCGGGGAAGGCCTTCGCGAACTTGTCGAGGCCGACCGGCTGGAGCATGGCCGCGGTGATGGCGACGATGTCCTCGCGCTCCTTGCCGAGCTTCACCATCTCCTCGCCGAAGACGGAGGTCCAGTCGGCGCCGGAGGAGGCGATCGGAAGGCCCGTGTCCGGGTGGATCTTGCCGACGGCGTGGAAGCGGTCCGCCTCGTCCTGGAGGGCGGGCTGGTAGCCGCGGCCCTTCTCGGTGAGGCAGTGCACGATGACCGGGCCGCCGAAGCGCTTGGCGCGCGACAGGGCGGACTCCAGGGCCTCGATGTCGTGTCCGTCGATCGGTCCGACGTACTTGAGGCCGAGGTCCTCGAACATGCCCTGCGGGGCGATGAAGTCCTTCAGGCCCTTCTTGGCGCCGTGCAGCGTCTCGTAGAGCGGCCGGCCGACGACGGGCGTGCGCTCCAGCAGGTCCTTGCCACGGGCCAGGAACCGCTCGTACCCGTCGGTGGTGCGCAGGGTGGCGAGATGGTTGGCGAGGCCGCCGATGGTCGGCGCGTACGAGCGCTCGTTGTCGTTGACCACGATGACCAGGGGCCGGTCCTTGGCGTCGGCGATGTTGTTGAGCGCCTCCCAGGCCATGCCGCCGGTGAGGGCGCCGTCACCGATCACGGCGACCACGTGGTCGTCGCGCTTTCGGACCTCGTTGGCCTTGGCGAGACCGTCGGCCCAGCCGAGGACCGTCGAGGCGTGGCTGTTCTCGATGACGTCGTGCTCGGACTCGGCCTGCGAGGGGTAGCCGGACAGGCCGCCCTTCATCTTCAGCCGGGAGAAGTCCTGTCGGCCGGTGAGGAGCTTGTGGACGTAGGACTGGTGGCCCGTGTCCCACAACACCTTGTCCTTCGGCGAGTCGAAGACACGGTGCAGCGCGATGGTGAGCTCGACCACGCCGAGGTTCGGGCCGAGGTGACCGCCGGTCTTCGACACCGCCTCCACGAGGAAGGTCCGGATCTCCTCCGCCAGCTGGTCCAACTCCTCCAGGCTGAGCCGGTCCAGATCGCGCGGTCCCCTGATGCGGGTCAGCAGCGGCACCCGTGCCTCCTTGCAATAGTGCTGTTCGAGCGTTGCCGGGCTCGTCGAAGTCTAATCTTCCGTGTGCACCGCCGACCGCCGGGCGGGGGGAACCCGCATCACACGAACGGCCGTAAACCATCCTGCACCGGTCCCCGCGTACGAAAACGTCCGACACAGAAGAGAAGTGCCCGGCATCGGATTCGATGCCGGGCACTTCTGCGCGAGGGCCGCCTGCCACTCCGTCAGGGGCGCGGGGAACCGCGCTTACGCGCGACCCGCAGCCTTCTGGCTCTTGCGGGAGACCGAGTCGATGACCACGGCGCCCAGGAGCACCGCGCCGGTGATCATGTACTGGATCGACGTGTTCATGTTGAGCAGATTGAGGCCCGTCTGGATCGACTGGATGACGAGCATGCCCAGCAGCGCGGACCACACCGACCCACGCCCACCGAAGAGACTGGTACCACCGATGACGGCGGCGGCGATCGCGAGCATCAGCGTGTTGCCGCCACCGGCGGAGAGCGTCGCGCTCGCGGTCTGACCGGCGAAGAACATACCGCCGATGGCCGCGAACCCACCGGAGATCGCGAACACGGTGATCCGGACCATCGGCACGTTGATGCCGGCCCGGCGGGCCGCCTCGATGCCGCCACCGACGGCGAACACCTGACGGCCGTACGTGGTGCGCCGCAGCACGAAGTCCACGATCACCAGCGCGGCGAGGAAGATCACCAGGGCGTTGGAGACACCGGCCGCGTCGTTGAGCACGGCGGCGGCCACGAAGGACACGACGGCGAGCGCGCCGACCCGCAGCGCGATCTCGCTGGTCGGCCGGAACGGCACCCCCGCGGCCCGACGGCGGCGCTGCTCGTTGAGGTTGCCGACGAGGGAGAGCACCACGGCGAGGCCGGCCAGGATGTACGCGCCGATGATGGCCTGGTCCATGAAGAAGGAGCTCTTGCCGAGCAGACGGACCGGGCCCTCGTCGGAGGGGATGTTGATCGTGCCGCTGTCACCCAGCAGCCACAGCATCACGCCGTTCCAGCCGAGGAAGCCCGCCAGGGTGACGACGAACGCGGGGACGCCGATCCTGGCGAAGAACCAGCCGTGCAGCGCGCCGATGGCGAGACCGGTGAGGATCGCGAGGAGCAGCGCCAACCAGGAGTTCATGCCGTGGTTCACCGCGAGCACGGCGAACAGGGTGGAGGCCAGACCGCTGACCGAGCCCACGGACAGGTCGATCTCGCCGAGCAGCAGCACGAAGACCAGGCCGATGGCGAGCATGCCGGTGGCCGAGAGGAAGTAGCTGATGTCCGACAGGTTGTCGGCGCTCAGGAAGAGGTCGTTCTGCAGCTGGAAGATCGTCCAGATGACGATCAGGCCGATGACCACCGGCAGCGAGCCCAGCTCGCCGCCCTTGACCTTGCGCTTGAATTCGGTGAGGTAGCCCTTGAGGCCCTCCTCGCGGATCAGCAGCCGCGGGTCCGTGACGGAGACCGGGGCCGCTGTGGGGTCGTCGGCGGGCGCGACGGTGTCCTGCTGCTCCACCTGGCCCTCGGTGACCTTGCCGGTCGTCGTGGAGTCGCTCTTCACGGTCTTGGACGTGTCACTCACTTTGCCGCCTCCGCGGTGCGCCGCCCCGCGCGACGGGTCACGGCGTTGTCCGTGGCACCCGTGATCGCGGCGATGATCTCTTCGTGGCTGGTGTCCTTCACGGGGAAGGAGCCGTTGTTCCTGCCCAGCCGCAGCACGGCGACGGTGTCGGCGACCGCCTTGACGTCGGCCATGTTGTGGCTGATGAGGATGACGGCGAGGTCGCGTTCCCGCAGCCGCTCGACCAGGTCGAGGACCTGCGCGGTCTGCTCGACGCCGAGAGCCGCGGTGGGCTCGTCGAGGATGACGAGCTTGGGGTCGCCGATCAGGGCGCGGGCGATGGCCACGACCTGGCGCTGGCCACCCGAGAGGCTCGCGATCGGGATCCGCACGCTCGGGATGCGGATGGAGAGCGTCGACAGCAGCTCGCGGGAGTTCTTCTCCATCGTCACCTCGTCGATGACGCCCCGGTGCAGCAGCTCGCGACCGAGGTAGAGGTTGCCGACGACGTCGAGGTTGTCGCAGAGCGCGAGGTCCTGGTAGACCGTCGCGACGCCGAGTCCCTGGGCGTCGTGCGGCTTGTTGATCTTGACAGGGTTGCCCTGCCACTCGATGACGCCGTCGTCGATGGGGTGGACACCCGCGATCGTCTTGACCAGGGTCGACTTACCTGCGCCGTTGTCGCCCACCAGGGCGACCACTTCTCCGGCGTGGACCTCCAGATCGACGTCGGTGAGGGCCTGGACCGCACCGAATCGCTTGGAGACTCCGCGCAACGCCAGCACGGGCGTAGCGGACACGTGAACCATCTCCTTCGCCGCCTGACCGGCGGGGATGCCGCGCTGTGGGGGTGTGCGCGGAGTGACGTGCGGAGCGCGGCGGGAGGGCCGCTGCTCGCACCGTGGTTTACAGGGTGAACATGCCTGGATCCGCCGCGCTCGGCGGCGGGTTCCGTCCGGCGCCCGCCCCGCAGCGGGGTCTGTTGGCGGGGCGGGCGCCGGCGGGGCTTCACGGGGCCGATCGGCCGTCCGGGCCCGGGCCCCTCAGCGGGACCCGGACCGGATGACGCGCGGTGGCGTGACTACTCCAGGCCGGCGGACTTGCAGGCCTTGGCGTACTCGGGGGTGCAGATGTCCGCGACCGTGTACAGCTTGTCCTTGACGACGGTGTCGTTGATGTTGTCCTTGGTGACCGAGACCGGGGTCAGGAGCTTGGCGGGCACCTTGTCGCCGGAGCCGCTCGTCACCTCGGTGTCGGCGAGGTCCTTGATGTTCTTGTCCTCGAGCAGCGCGACCGCGAGCTCGGCGGCGGTGTCGGCCTCCGGCTTGTAGGCCTTGTAGACCGTGGAGGACTGGGTGCCGGCGACGATCCGCTGGATGGCGGCGAGCTCGGCGTCCTGGCCCGTCAGCGGGATGTCGCCGATCTTGGCGCCCTTGAGGGTGTTGGCGATACCACCGGCCATGCCGTCGTTGGCGGCGTAGACACCGGCGATGTTCTTGGCGCCCAGCTGGGTGATCGCCGCGGACATCTTCTCGGCGGCGACGGTGTCCTTCCAGAGACCGGACTGCTCGTAGGCGATGTCGACCTTGCCGTCCAGCGCCTTGTGGGCGCCTTCCTTGAACTGGGCGGCGTTCGGGTCGGCGTCGTCACCGTTGATCATGACGACCTTGGACTTCTTGGTCGCCTTGTCACCGAGCGCGTCCAGCAGCGCCTGGCCCTGGAGCTCGCCGACCTTGACGTTGTCGAACGAGACGTAGGCCGAGACCGGGCCCTGGGCGAGGCGGTCGTAGGCGACGACCTTGACGCCCTTGTCCACCGCGGACTGGATGGAGGACTTGATCGCGGCGGAGTCCTGGGCGGAGACGACGATGACCTTGACGCCCTTGGTCACCATGGTGCTCATCTGCTGAGCCTGCTTGTTCGGGTCAGCAGCGGCGTTCGCGTACTGGACGTCACAGTCGGAGCAGAGCTCCTTGACCTTCGCCTCGAAGTACGGCTTGTCGAACTTCTCGTAGCGCGCGGTGACGTTGTCGGGCAGGAGCAGACCGATGGACTTGCTGTCCGAGCCACTGCCGCCGTCCGAGTCGTTGTCGTCGCCGGCCTTCCCACAGGCGGCCACGGAGAGCGCCAGCGAAACCGCGGTGGCGCCGATCACGACTCTACGCATCGTTGCGTTCATTTGGGTTGTGCCTCCCTGACACGGGCCGCAGCACTGCGGCCGAGGTGGCTGGAAGTCAACTCGGCCACACGTGCGACGTCAAGAAGTAAATCCTTAACGGGTTGGCAACGGCGTGTTTCGTTCTCTAAGTGAAGGCAGGGGTTGCTGCGGACAGGGTTCCGTCCAAAAGGGTTGAATCACCCATCTCACTGAGCGCCAGCGCGAGGGCCCCGAGGACCTCCGCGCGACCGCCAAGTGCCCCTGGCAGCACCGAGAGTTGACGTGCGGCACTCGGGATCGCGTACCGGCCGACCGACTCCCTTATGGGCCCGAGCACCAACTCCCCGGCCTCGGCGAGATCGCCACCGAGGACCACGCGGCTCGGGTTCAACAGATTGCAGAGATTGGCAACTCCACTTCCGATGTGGCGGCCGACGTCGGCGATCACCCGGCGACAGCCCGGATCCCCGTCCCTCGCCAACCGCACGACGCCTTCCATCGTCAGATCGGTCCCGTGGCTGGACTGGAGGAGCGGCAGCACATGGCGTGCGGCGGCGAAGGTCTCCAGGCAGCCGCGGTTTCCGCAGCGGCAGACCGGTCCGGATTCATCAAGAGTAATATGCCCGATTTCTCCCGCTGTGCCACCGGGGCCCCGGTAGATCTTGCCGTCGATGACCAGGCCGGCGCCGACACCGCTGGCCACCTTGATGTAGGCCAGGTCGCGTACCCCGCGTCCGCTGCCCCAGACCAGCTCACCGAGGGCGCCGAGGTTGGCGTCGTTGTCCACGTGGACCGGGACGCCCAGGCGGTGGCCCATCTCGGCGGCCGGGTTGGTGCCGGTCCAGCCCGGCAGGATGGCGGTGGAGCCCAGCGTCCCGGACTCGACGTCGATCGGTCCGGGCACCCCGAGGCCCACGCCCGCGATCTTCGTGGGATCCACTCCGGTGGCCTCGATCAACCGGGTGACCAGCTGCTCCGCACGGTCGAACCCCTGGGTGGAGGAGGCGTCCACGTCGAGCGGCTCGGACTCCTCGGCCAGCACCTGATGGGCGAGGTTCCCGATCGCGACGCGCAAATGGGTGTGCCCGAAGTCCACGCCGATGACAATCCCGGCGTCACCGCTGAGGGAGACCGCGCGGGCGCGGCGTCCACCCGCCGATGTGGGCGTGACCTCGACCGTTCCGCCGTCCTTGAGTTCGCGGACGATATTGGAGACCGTGGCCGCGGACAGACCTGTCGTCCTGGCGATCTCCGCCTGTGTGAGCGAGCCGGCGAGACGCACCGCCCGGACGACGCGTTCGAGATTTGCTCGGTGCAGCGACGACTGCGACCCCGGAGTCTCCATCGACTCATCCACTCCTGTCCCAGGCCGGACGGCCCCCGCCGCCCGTGACCCAGGTCAAAGCCGCGGACCTCGGGTCACTTACAAGTTGTGAACTCCAAGCTCCGCTGAACGGGTTACCGCAGTCAAGTCCTTGACGGAAACTGGCGTCGCCAATTGACCACTAAATGTCACTGGGGCGCTACGTCGGGGTCGTCCGGAAGCCCTCCTTACTACTTCAGGGTCGCCGACGTCAGGCCGGCCTGCACCTGGCGCTGGAACGAGAGGTAGACGACGAGCATGGGGATCATGGCGATGGTGACACCTGCGAAGAGAACGGGCAGGTCAGAGGCGTAGCCCTGCTGCTGTTGGAGCTGGACCAGACCCTGGGTGAGGACATAGCGCTCGGGGTCGTCACCGCTCTGCGGCTGCATGAGGACGGTGGGCAGGATGTACTGGTTCCACTGGCCGAGGGTGTTGAAGATGCCCACGCTGATCAGGCCCGGCTTCGCCATGGGCAGCATCACCTGGAAGAAGGTCCTGGTGTGGGAGGCCCCGTCCAGGATCGCCGCCTCGAAGACCGCCGTGGGCAGGGTCCGGAAGAAGGCGTGCATGAAGAACACGGTGAACGGCAGCGAGTAGGCGACGTAGACCAGGATCAGACCCTGGTAGCTGTTCAGCATGTCGAGACGCTTGACCATGAAGAACAGCGGGACCAGCGCCAGGAACACCGGGAACATGGCCCCGGCGACGAAGAAGAAGTACAGCAGCCGGTTGCCCCAGAACTGGTAGCGGGCCAGGACGTACGCGGCCATCGAGCCGAACAGCATGGTCAGCGGCACGGAGAAGGCCAGCACGATGACCGTGTTGAGGAAGTAGTCGCCGATGCCCTTGTCCCAGGCGCGGGAGAACACGTCCAGGGTCCAGTTCTCCGGCCAGCCGAAGGCCGAGCCGCCGATCTGGGCGTCGGTCTTGAAGGCGCTGAGGATCAGCCACAGCAGCGGCAGCACGATCATCAGGGCCCACAGGGCGAGGAAGCCGTGCGAGAAGACGTTCAGGACGACGCCTTCGCCGCGTTCGTCACCGGCGCCGGTCCGGCCCTTGGTCACGGCCGGACCGGTGGGGGCCGAATCGCCGGGGGAGGCGGTCTTGAGGGGTGCGCTCATCGTTCCGTCATCTCCGGCTTCAGAACTCGATGCGTTCACGGCGGGTGGCCCGCAGCATGACCACCGAGACGATCAGGGTGAGGAGCAGCATCACCACGCCCATGGCGCAGGCGTAGCCGCTCCTGCCGTACAGCAGGAAGTTCCGCATCATCACGGTCGCCATGACCTCGCTGTGGTGGTCGGGGCCGCCGCCGTACTCCCCCGCCGTCATCGTGGAGACCAGGATGAACATGTCCATCGCCGCGATGCCGAGGTAGACCCAGGCGGTCTGCACGGAGTCCCAGAGCAGGGGCAGGGTGATCCGGAAGAAGGTGTGGGCGCGGCCGGCGCCGTCGATCAGCGCGGCCTCGTAGATGTCCCTCGGAATGGCCTGCATGGCGGCGGAGAACAGCACCAGATAGAAGCCGACGCCGTGCCAGACGACCACCGCGATCAGCGCCCAGAGCACGAAATTCGGTTCGTTCAGCCATTCGACGGGGCTGCTCTCCTCGACCAGCCCCAGTTTCATGAGGAAGCCGTTGAGCATGCCGCCGCTGTCACTGCGGTACACGGCGCCGAACAGCACCGCGAGAATGGCCAGTGACAGGACCTGCGGGAAGAAGTAGACGATCTTGTAGAAGCCCGACCCGGCGACCCCCGAGACACCGCCGGCCCGGCCGCGCCCGCCCGCGTTCAGCATGAACGCGAAGAACAGCGCGAGCAGAATGGTGATCACCGGGATGAACAGCAGGAACAGGATGTTGTGCCAGATGGCCTTGAGGAAGATGTCGTCCTGGAACAGCGCGGTGTAGTTGTCCAGCCCGACGAAGCTGAACGTCTGCGACTGCCCCTTCCAGTCCGTCAGCGAATAGCCGAAGGTCTGGAGATAGGGCCAGATGACGAAGATCAGATAAAGCGCCACGGGGATGAACAAAAACCCCGCGACGAACCGGTACTGCCCTTTGCGCATTGGCGTGATCCTGCCTTGGGTTCCGTGAGACGAAGGGCCCGCACGCTTCGGGGCGCGGGGGACTGCGCGAAAGCCATCCACGGTGGACCGGCTGCCCACCGCACCACTCAGTCCCCCACGACGCCCGAAGGCCCGCTCAGTCCCGGTGGTTCTTCTTGGAATCCGGGTCCTTCGCCTGCTTGTCCACGGCCGCCTGCGCCCGCTTCAGCCACTCGGCCGGCTGGATCCGCTTAGCCATCAGCTCGTTCGACGCGTTCTGGATCGCCGTGTCCATCTCGCTGTACCACTCGGTGTACAGGTAGCGGAAGGTGTTGTCACCGGCGGCCTTGGACGCCTCGACCGTGGACTGCGTGCCGGGCCGCAGCCGTACGCCGGGGTCGACGCCGTCCTTGAGGATGGTCAGGGAGTTCGCCTCCTTGGCGAACAGCGTCGACCATTCCTTCGACAGCATCATCCGCATGAACTCCTTGGCCGCCGGCAGGTTCTTCGCCTTGGAGGGGATGATGAACGGCTCGCCGGAGCCGGCCCTGATCGCCTCGAACGGCATCGCGCTGTCGGGCAGCAGCGGCATCGGCATGAACTTCATGTCGAAGTCGGCCGGGGTCTGCTTGAGCTGCTCGTTCTCCAGCCAGGAACCGGAGGTGATGAACACGGCCTTGTACTGGTTCCAGCGGGTCTGGGACTCGGTGTGGGTGAGGCCGTTGGTGCCGGGCATCAGATAGCCCTTCTCGACGACCTCGTAGATCGCCTCGACACCGGCCTTGGCCGCGTCGGAGCCGACGAACGCCTTCGGGTCGAGGTTGTCGATGGCCTTCATGGCCTCCAGGCCGCCGGTCTTGGCGATCAGGTCCATGATGGCCACGTTGATGTAGTACGGGTACTTGCCCTGGTGGGCGAGGCCGCCGATGCCCTTGGCCTTGGCCTCCTTGCAGATGGTCAGGAAGTCCGCCCAGGTCTTGGGCTCCTGCCAGCCGTTCTCCTTGAACAGCTTGCCGGAGTACCACAGGCCCCACACCGTGTAGATGTAGTTGAGCGCGACGACCTTGTCCTCCTGCATGCCCGCGTCGAGCGTGCCGGGGATCAGGGTGTCGCGGACCTTCTTGGCGGGGTCGTCGATCGAGGGGGCGTCCAGGACCGCGGCCAGGTCGAGGAGCTGACCGTTCTTGTAGAGGACGTCGATCGGGATCTGCTGGGCGCCGGAGTCGTCGACGATGTCCGGCGGGTTGCCCGCGTTGAACCGGGGCTGGAGCTTGCCGGTGATCTCCTGGGTGCCGGTGTGCGTGGAGGTGACGCCCCACTTCTCCTGGAAGGCGGCCTCCCACGCCTTGGCGTAGGCGTCGCCGTAGCCGCCCTTGAAGATGACGACGTCGAGCTTGCTGCCCTTCTTGACGCCGAAGGGGTTGGACTTGGACGTCTCGCCCTGGGCGTCCTCGGAGGAGTCGTCGTCCCCCCCGCCGCTCGCGCAGGCGGAGAGGAAGCTCATGGTGGGGACGGTGATCAGGCCCAGCGCTGCGGATCGCTTGATCAGATCGCGGCGGCCCACACCCTCCGCGGTGGTGGTGTCCGGGGCCTCGGGTTCGTTGTTCTCAGCGGTCGTGGATCCCATGCTCAAGTCCTCGCCTTCTCCAGGACTCAGGCGGTGAACCGGATCCTCCCGGCACCGCGATCGGTTCAAGCTGGGGTCGTGCGTGAGGATTCAACAGGGGCAAGACGGCGGTCGGCGCGCGGACACGTCCGCGCCCACCGGTAATTCCCCCCAGGTAGTGCCCGTCCACCGTCGTGCGACCACGATGCGGACGCCGACAGGTATAGTCCACTTCCCGCCAAGGGAGCAAGATCGAATGCAAGGTTGGCCGTCGGTCTTTTCCGAGTTGAGACCTCGCGGAAATACGAGCGTCCGTGCGCCGCTCGACCACAAATTCCCCGCCGTTCGACCCGGATGGCTCACTCAACACCCTTGACACCACTCATCACTTGAACCACTACTGGTCCCTGCGCAACACGGCAGACAACGTTGTCCACTTCGGGTCGTTCCTTGATCGTCCAGGCGGTCGAGCGAGCTGATCAGGCGCAGGAAGGATGCTCGCGCATGCGGCACGGATGGGGTTCCACGGTGGCGCTCGGCGCCGCCGCGTTCGCTCTGGTGGTGGCCTCACAAGGGGCCGCCGTCGCGTTACCGGCCCGACCGGCGGCGGCCGACCGGGAGTTCGTTTCCTCCTTCGAGTCGGGGGATCCGGCACCGGACTGGACCGACACCGTCGACACCGCGCCGGACGGCTCGCCCCGCGCCTCCGGTGTCGACGGCGGCTACGCCACGGGCATCCCCGGCAACATCACCGACCGGGTGACCGAGGTCCGGGCAAGCGGCGAGAACACCTCCGGCGGGGAGGTGAAGGAGAACCTGGTCGACGGCGAGCCGAGCACCAAGTGGCTCTCCTTCCAGCCCGCCGGCTGGGTGGAGTTCGACCTCGACCGACCCGCCAAGGTGGTGACGTACGCGCTGACCTCGGCGAACGACGTCGAGGGGCGCGACCCGAAGGACTGGACCCTGAAAGGGTCCGCCGACGGCAAGGAGTGGCGCACCCTCGACACCCGCACCGGCGAGTCCTTCCCCGAGCGGTATCTGACCAGGTCGTACGAGATCGCCGCCGACGCGGTCGCCGGGTACCGGCACTTCCGGCTGGACATCACCCGGAACAACGGGGCATCCACCATCACCCAGCTCGCCGACGTGCAGTTCTCCACCGGCGGCGGCCAGGCGCCCGCGCCGAAGGAGATGCGTACCCACACCGACCGGGGGCCGAGCGGCTCGGCGACCGCCAAGGCCGGGGTGGGCTTCACGGGCAAGCGGGCGCTGCGGTACGCGGGCCGGCACACGGCGGACGGCCCGGCCCACTCGTACAACAAGGTCTTCGACGTGGACGTGGCCGTCGGGCGGGACACCGAGCTGGCGTACCGGATCTTCCCGTCCATGGCGGACGGCGACCTGGACTACGACGCCACCCATGTCGCGGTCGACCTGGTCTTCACGGACGGCACCTCACTCAGTGAGCTGCGCGCCGTCGACCAGCACGGATTCCCCCTCACGCCGCGCGGACAGGGCGCGGCGAAGGTGCTGTACGTCAACCAGTGGAACGACGTCGTCTCCCGGATCGGGGCGGTCGCGGCCGGGAGGACGGTGGACCGGGTCCTGGTGGCCTACGACTCCCCGAAGGGGCCGGCGAGGTTCCGCGGCTGGCTCGACGACGTGACCCTGAGGGTGCGGGCGCCCGAGCGGCCGAAGGCACATCTGTCCGACTACGCCGTGACCACCAGGGGGACGAACTCCAGCGGCGGCTTCTCCCGCGGCAACAACTTTCCGGCGACGGCGGTCCCCCATGGCTTCAACTTCTGGACGCCGGTGACCAACGCGGGCTCGCTCAGCTGGCTCTACGACTACGCGCGGGCCAACAACGCGGACAACCTGCCGACGATCCAGGCGTTCAGCGCAAGTCATGAGCCGAGCCCCTGGATGGGTGACCGGCAGACCTTCCAGGTGATGCCCTCGGCCGCCGCCGGCACCCCCGACCCGGGCCGCACGGCACGGGCGCTGGCGTTCCGGCACGAGAACGAGACGGCCCGGCCGTACTACTACGGGGTCCGCTTCGAGAACGGCGTCAAGGCGGAGATGGCCCCGACGGATCATGCGGCGGTGCTCCGCTTCACCTATCCGGGGGACGACGCGAGCGTCCTCTTCGACAACGTCACGGACCAGGCGGGCCTGACCCTCGACAAGGAGTCCGGGGTCGTCACGGGATTCTCGGACGTGAAGTCCGGGCTGTCGACGGGCGCGACCCGCCTCTTCGTGTACGGCGTGTTCGACGCGCCGGTGACCGGAGGCGACTCCTCCGGGGTGAGGGGCCACCTCCGCTTCGACGCGGGCGCGGACCGGACGGTGAGCCTCCGCCTGGCCACCTCCCTCATCGGCCTCGACCAGGCGAAGGACAATCTGCGCCAGGAGATCCCGGAGGGCACCGCCTTCGAGAGGGTCCGGGACCGGGCGCGGGCGCAGTGGGACCGGCTCCTCGGCCGGGTGGAGGTCGAGGGCGCGACCCCCGACCAGCTGACCACGCTGTACTCCAACCTGTACCGGCTGTACCTGTACCCCAACTCGGGCTTCGAGAAGGTCGGTTCGACCCACCGGTACGCCTCGCCCTTCTCCCCCATGCCGGGCCCGGACACCCCGACCCACACCGGCGCCAAGATCGTCGAGGGCAAGGTGTACGTCAACAACGGCTTCTGGGACACGTACCGGACGACGTGGCCGGCGTACTCGCTGCTGACGCCGTCCCGCGCGGGCGAGCTGGTGGACGGTTTCGTGCAGCAGTACAAGGACGGCGGCTGGACCTCCCGCTGGTCCTCCCCCGGGTACGCGGACCTGATGACGGGAACCTCCTCGGACGTGGCGTTCGCGGACGCGTACGTCAAGGGCGTCGACTTCGACGCGAAGGCGGCGTACGAGGCGGCGGTCAAGAACGCCACGGTCGTCCCGCCGAACCCGGGCGTCGGCCGCAAGGGCATGGCCTCCTCCCCCTTCCTCGGCTACACCGGCACCGACACCCACGAGGGCCTGTCCTGGGCGCTGGAGGGCTACCTCAACGACTACGGCATCGCCCGGATGGGCCGGGCCCTGTACGAGCAGACGGGTGAGCAGCGGTACCGGGAGGAGTCGGCGTACTTCCTCGACCGGGCGCGGGACTACGTGCAGTTGTTCGACAAGGACGCCGGGTTCTTCCAGGGGCGGGACGGCACCGGGAAGTGGCGGCTGGACTCGTCGGCGTACGACCCGCGGGTCTGGGGCCACGACTACACGGAGACCAACGGCTGGGGCTACGCGTTCACCGCGCCTCAGGACAGCAAGGGCCTGGCGAACCTCTACGGCGGCCGGGCCGGGCTGGCGAAGAAGCTGGACACCTACTTCTCCACCCCGGAGACGGCCTCCCCCGACCTCACCGGCTCCTACGGCGGCGTCATCCACGAGATGACCGAGGCGCGGGACGTGCGGATGGGGATGTACGGCCACTCCAACCAGGTCGCCCATCACGCGATCTACATGTACGACGCGGCCGGGCAGCCGTGGAAGGCGCAGGAGAAGGTCCGCGAGGTGCTGTCCCGGCTGTACGTCGGCAGCGGCATCGGGCAGGGCTACCACGGCGACGAGGACAACGGCGAGCAGTCGGCCTGGTACCTCTTCTCGGCGCTCGGCTTCTATCCGCTGGTGATGGGCAGCGGCGAGTACGCCATCGGCTCGCCCCTGTTCACCAAGGCGACGGTGCATCTGGAGAGCGGCAGGGACCTGGTGGTCCGGGCCCCGAAGAACAGCCCGAGGAACGTCTACGTTCAGGGCTTGAAGGTCAACGGCAAGGCATGGCGGTCGACATCGCTGCCGCACGCGCTGCTCGCGAAGGGCGGGGTGCTGGAGTTCGACATGGGCCCGAGGCCGTCGCGGTGGGGCACGGGCGAGAGCGCCGCGCCGGTGTCGATCACCAAGGACGACAAGGCGCCGTCACCGCGCTCGGACGCCGTCGAGGGCGACGGGGAACTCTTCGACGACACGTCGTCGACGAAGGCCACGCTGACGACGGCGGACCTGCCAGTGCCGGCCCGCACCAGGGCCGTGCAGTACACCCTGACGTCCGCCGACCGCACCGAGGCCCCCACCGCCTGGACCCTCCAGGGCTCGGCCGACGGCACCACATGGAGGACCCTCGACAGGCGCTCCGGCGAATCCTTCACCTGGAACCGCCAGACGCGCGCGTTCTCCGTCCCAGCCCCGAGGCCCTACGGCCACTACCGCCTGGTCCTCGACACCCCGTCGACCCTCGCGGAGGTGGAACTGCTGTCGTGACACGGGCGGTGGGGCCCTTCGGCACGCACTGCCGCCCCATGGCCGGACAAGTCGACGCTCTGTAGCCTTACGGGGACTCTGTGGCGTCTCTCTGAGGGGGTAGAGGGAATTGGCACGGCCGTCACTGTTCGTGGGTTCGTCGTCCGAGGGGTTGCGCATCGCCCGGGCGGTCCAGGCTGAACTCGACGCGGACTGCGAGGTCAAACTCTGGACGCAGGGCACGTTCGGACTGGGGCAGGGTTCCTTGGAATCCCTGGTCCTGGCCCTGCCCGAGTACGACTTCGCCCTACTCGTGCTCACCGCCGACGACCTGACCACCTCGCGCGGCACCACGACTCCGTCGGCGCGGGACAACGTGCTGTTCGAACTCGGCCTGTTCACCGGGGCTTTGGGGCGCCAGCGCGTCTTCATGCTCTACAACGCCACGGCGCCCCCCTCGCTGCCGTCGGATCTGGCGGGCATCGCAGCGGCCACCTACCGGCCTCACGAAGACGGCAACCTCACCGCGGCACTCGGGGCTCCCTGCACGCAGATCCGCAACCTCGTGGAACGGCTGGGCCCCAGGCCGGAGCGAGAACTGCGAAAACTGGAAGCCGCGACGGCGACCGTCGAGGACGTGGGCGACCGGATGCAGCGCGTCGTCGACCGCCTGGGCGAGTCGCGCACCTTGGAGTTGGCCATCTTCACCCGGTACTTCCGGGCAGCTCTGATGAAGGAGGACGCCGAGGCGCTCGAACGGGACCTGGCCGAACTCCGGAAGGTGCTCGGCAAGGAGCAGGCGGCGGGGCCCGGCGGCTCGTCGGGCCCCAACTGATTTGACGGTGTGGGACGTTGACGGGATAGAGTCTTGTATAGACCACTCGACAACGTTGTCCGGCCATGTCGACGACGGTCGCCCGAGCCATTTCTCCCCCGAGCCGGTTTCCCCCGTACCGGCCCGGCTCACGGACCGGGTGGGCACACACCGCCCGCCCACCCGGTCCGCCCGAGCACCTCAGGGCCTTCGCGGAGCGCTCAGCTCCTAGCCCACCCGGCAGGGCAATGTCGTACTGGAATCACCTCCCGGCCCTTGCACCACGTACCCGAAGGTCGCCGTCGCGCCCGGGGCCAACGAGCCGTTGTAGTTGGCGTTGTGGACCATCACGTTCTGTCCGCTGTAGGTGGCACTGCCGCTCCAGAGGCTGTCGACCTTCTGGCCGCTCGGCAGGGTCCAGTCGACCATCCAGCCGAGCATCGGCACGTCACCGGTGTTCTTGACGACGACCTCGGACTGGTAGCCGCCGCTCCACGTGCCCGTCGTACGGCGGGTCGCGGAGCACTGGCCCGGCACCGGATCGGTCGGGTTGCCGGGCTCCTTGATGCCCGTCACCTCGCCGTTGCCGCCGTCGAAGACGACGTCGGAGCAGGAGTAGAAGGTCTCCTGACTGTCGGAGCGCTGCCAGACCATGTAGATGATGTGGCGGCCCGACTTGTTCGCGGGGAGCTGCCCCCGCCAGGAGTAGTTGGCCTCGACCGTGCCCGGGCTGCCGTTCAGCGGCGGGTGGTCGACGCTCAGGAACGGCCGGTCCTCGATGTCGTTCCAGGTGAGCGCCTTCGTCGGGTCGAAGCCGTCCTTGGTGATGTACACGTAGAACCAGCCCGGGTGCGCCGCCCACGCGTTGTACGAGAAGTCGACGTTCGCGCCGGCGGTGAGGTGGGTCAGCGGCCAGTCCCTGCTGGGCGTGTTGAACCCGGTGAAGTTGGTGTTGCCGCCGCTGCACAGCTGGCCGTCCGGGACGAAGCCCCGGGTGCGTCCGCCGCCGTCCGAGCGGAGCACCGAGAACCAGTTGTAGAACGGGGTCGTCCCGCTCGTCTGCTGTGCCGCCCGGCAGGCCGGGTTGACCGGTTTGATCTCACCGCTGTCGGTCAGCCCGTCCTGCCAGCACAGGAAGGTACGGCTGCCGGGCTTCATCGGCGTGCCGTGCGCCTCCGCCGTGCCGCTGCCGGCGGTGACGACCAGGCCGAGCGCCGGGATCGTCGTCACGAGGGCCAGCAGGACGAGCAGCAGCGCGCGGTGCCGTTTGGGCAGCCTTAATCGCCGTTTTGTCACATGCATGACAAACGCTCCTTGGGTGTACGGCCTTGAGGAACGTGCGTGTGCGCAGGTGCGTGCATATGTACGGATGCACGGATGTGCGGATGTGCGGATGTGCGGATGCTTGCCTGGCGGGAGTGCAGGTGCGTGCGTACACATGGGTGGTGCGGGGCGGGAGCGCGGCCCCCCGAGGGGCGGGTTCCGGTCCGCCGCTCGGGATGGGAGCGCTCCCACCCCCACCTGCTTCGGAAGCTAGCGCGAAGTGGTTCGCTTGTAAACCGTTGGCGCAAGGAGGGGAAGGTGGAAGCGGCGGAGAGCCCCTCGCCCCTGGCGCACGGCAGAGGGCCGCACCCCCGTCGCCGGGGATGCGGCCCTCAACTGCCCTACCGGATCGCTCAGTTGCGGATCAGGTTGCGCAGCACGTACTGCATGATGCCGCCGTTGCGGTAGTAGTCGGCCTCACCGGGGGTGTCGATGCGGACGACCGCGTCGAACTCGACGCCCGTGTCGGTGGTGACCTTGACCGTGCTCGGGGTGGTGCCCTCGTTCAGCTCGGTGACACCGGTGATGGTGAAGGTCTCCTCGCCGGTCAGACCGAGGGAGTCGGCCGACTGGCCGGCCGGGAACTGCAGCGGCAGGACGCCCATGCCGATGAGGTTCGAGCGGTGGATGCGCTCGTACGACTCGGTGATGACGGCCTTGACGCCGAGGAGCGCGGTGCCCTTGGCGGCCCAGTCGCGGGACGAGCCGGAGCCGTACTCCTTGCCGCCCAGGATGACCAGCGGGGTGCCGGCGGCCTGGTAGTTCTGCGACGCGTCGTAGATGAAGGAGACCGGGCCGCCCTCCTGCGTGAAGTCGCGGGTGTAGCCGCCCTCGGTGCCCGGCGCGATCTGGTTGCGCAGGCGGATGTTGGCGAAGGTGCCGCGGATCATGACCTCGTGGTTGCCTCGGCGGGAGCCGTAGGAGTTGAAGTCACGACGCTCCACACCGTGCTCGGTGAGGTACTTGCCGGCCGGGGTGTCGGCCTTGATGGCACCGGCCGGGGAGATGTGGTCGGTGGTGACCGAGTCGCCCAGCTTGGCCAGGACGCGGGCGCCGGCGATGTCGGTGACCGGGGTGGTCTCCATCGTCATGCCCTCGAAGTACGGGGGCTTGCGGACGTAGGTCGACTCCGGGTCCCACTCGAAGGTGTCGCCGGTCGGGATCGACAGGGCCTGCCACTGGGCGTCGCCCGCGAAGACGTCCTGGTAGGACTTGGAGAACATGTCCTCGCCGATGGCGTTGGCGACGACGTCGTTGACCTCGGCCTCGGTCGGCCAGATGTCCTGGAGGTAGACCGGCTTGCCGTCCTGGTCGGTGCCGAGGGCGTCCTTGGTGATGTCCACCTTCATGGAGCCCGCGAGGGCGTACGCGACGACCAGCGGCGGGGAGGCCAGGTAGTTCATCTTGACGTCGGGGTTGATCCGGCCCTCGAAGTTCCGGTTGCCGGAGAGGACCGAGGTGACCGCGAGGTCGTGGTCGTTGACCGCCTTGGAGACCTCCTCCGGCAGCGGGCCGGAGTTGCCGATGCAGGTGGTGCAGCCGTAGCCGACGAGGTTGAAGCCGACCTTGTCGAGGTACGGCGTCAGACCGGCCTTGTCGAAGTAGTCGGTGACGACCTTCGAGCCCGGGGCGAGGGTGGTCTTGACCCACGGCTTGCGGGTCAGGCCCTTCTCCACGGCCTTCTTCGCGACGAGCGCGGCGGCGACCATGACGTACGGGTTCGAGGTGTTGGTGCAGGACGTGATGGCCGCGACCGTCACCGCGCCGTGGTCGATCTCGTACGAGGAGCCGTCGGGGGCGGTCACGGTGACCGGGTTGGACGGGGCGCCGTTCGGGATCGTCGACGGGGCGTCGGAGCCGGGGAAGGACTCCTTGCTGGCCTCGTACTCGTCGTTGACGTAGTTGCGCACGTCCGTCTTGAACTGCTCGGCGGCGTTCGCGAGGACGATGCGGTCCTGCGGGCGCTTCGGGCCGGCGATGGAGGGGACGACCGTGGAGAGGTCGAGCTCCAGCTTCTCGGAGAAGTCGGGCTCGGCGGCCGGGTCCAGCCAGAGGCCCTGCTCCTTGGCGTACGCCTCGACGAGCGCGAGCTGCTGCTCGGAGCGGCCGGTGAGCTTCAGGTAGTTGATCGTCTCGGCGTCGATCGGGAAGATCGCGGCGGTGGAGCCGAACTCCGGCGACATGTTGCCGATGGTGGCGCGGTTGGCCAGGGAGGTGGCGGCGACACCCTCACCGTAGAACTCGACGAACTTGCCGACGACACCGTGCTTGCGCAGCATCTCGGTGATGGTGAGCACCAGGTCGGTGGCGGTGGTACCGGGGGTCAGCTCGCCGGTCAGCTTGAAGCCGACGACGCGCGGGATGAGCATCGACACCGGCTGACCGAGCATCGCGGCCTCGGCCTCGATGCCGCCGACGCCCCAGCCGAGCACACCGAGGCCGTTGACCATGGTGGTGTGGGAGTCGGTGCCGACGAGGGTGTCGGGGTACGCCTGGCCGTTACGGACCATGACCGTGCGCGCCAGGTGCTCGATGTTCACCTGGTGGACGATGCCGGTGCCCGGGGGGACGACCTTGAAGTCGTCGAACGCGGTCTGGCCCCAGCGCAGGAACTGGTAGCGCTCCTTGTTGCGGCCGTACTCCAGGTCGACGTTCTGCTTGAAGGCGTCGTGCGTGCCGAACTTGTCGGCGATGACGGAGTGGTCGATGACCATCTCGGCCGGGGAGAGCGGGTTGACCTTCGCCGGGTCGCCGCCGAGGGCCTTGACGGCCTCACGCATGGTGGCGAGGTCCACCACACAGGGAACGCCGGTGAAGTCCTGCATGATCACGCGGGCCGGCGTGAACTGGATCTCCTGGCTGGGCTGAGCCTGGGAGTCCCAGTTGCCGAGGGCACGGATGTGGTCGGCGGTGATGTTCGCGCCGTCCTCCGTGCGGAGCAGGTTCTCCAGCAGGACCTTGAGGCTGTAGGGCAGGCGAGCCGAGCCCTCCACCTTGTCCAGCCGGAAGATCTCGTACGACTCGTCGCCCACCTGCAGCGTGCTGCGGGCGTCGAAGCTGTTCGCCGACACGACAGTCTCCTTCATTCCATGTGCGCGTTCCACCGCATCCTGCCGCCACGTCCTCTTGGCCGATCCGCTAAGGTAAGGCTAAGTTAGGTACCCCTTACCGGGGTGGCGGCCGCAGTGCGCCTCGGCAGATATCTCGATGTCGAGATAACTCTAGTACATGGGCGCGGACAGGTCATGTCCGGGCGGATGTGGCGTGCGCCAATGTCTGCGGACGGAGAGGGGCGGGCCGGGGCGGGCCGG
>NZ_LIQX01000225.1 GCF_001418475.1 Streptomyces ossamyceticus
CCCCTCCCCGTCGAGACGACCTCCTTCGTCGACCGGCATCACGAACTCGCCGAAGGGCGGCGTCTGCTGACCCGCAGTCGGCTGGTCACGCTCACCGGACCCGGCGGGGTGGGGAAGACGCGGCTGGCGTGGCGGCTCGCCGCCCGGGCCGAACGGGCGTTCCCGGACGGCGTCCGCCTCGCCCACCTCTCCGACCTGCACGACCCCGCCCTGGTTCTCACGGCGGCCGCCGAGGCGCTCGGTCTGCCCGATCCGCTCCCCGCGAGCGCCCCCCTCGACGCGAGCGCCCCCCTCGACGCGATCGTCCGGCACGTACGCGACCGCCGCCTCCTCCTGATCCTCGACAACTGCGAACACCTGCTGCCCGCCTGCGCCGACCTCGCCGCAGCCCTGCTGCGCGGCACCACCGGCGTCCGGATCCTCGCCACGAGCCGTCACCGTCTGGCGCTCACCGAGGAACACCTCCTGGAGGTACGCCCCCTCCCGGTGCCCGACCCCGACGGCGACCTCTCCGACCCCGCCGCCCACCCGGCTCTCGCCCTGTTCGCCGACCGTGCCGCCGCCGTGGTCCCGGGCTTCACGCTCTCCCCGGCGAACCGCGCCTCCGTGGCCCGCCTCTGCCGGCGCCTCGACGGCCTCCCGCTCGCCATCGAACTCGCCGCCGTCCGGCTGCGCGTCCTCGGCGTCGACCAACTCCTGGAACGCCTCGACGACCGCTATCGCCTCCTCGCCGCCGCCGGCCCCGGAGTCCGGCCCCGCCACCGGACGCTGCGCGCGGCCGTCGACTGGAGCCATGACCTCTGCACCCCCGAGGAACGCTCCGTCTGGGCCCGCGCCTCCGTCCTGACCGGCAGCTTCGACCTGGAGACCGCGGAAAGCGTGTGCGCGGACGCCGAGACGGACACAGGCGCAGGCCCCGGCACCGGCAGTGGCTCCGACGGCGCCCCCTCCATCCGCACCCCGTACGACGTCCTCGAAGCCGTCGCCGGGCTCGTCGACAAGTCCGTGCTGACCCGTGAGGAGCACTGGAGCGGCACCGTCCGCTACCGCCTCCTCGACGGCCTCCGCCACTACGGCCTCGACCTGTTGCGCCGCACCCCGGGCGCGGAGGCCGATGCCCGGCGCCGCCACCGCGACTGGACGCAGCGCCGGGTGGCGGCGTACGAGCGGGCCTGGTTCGGGCCGGGCCAGCGGGAGATCGCCGCGCGGCTCCGCGCCGACCAGGACAACCTGCGTACGGCGCTCGAGTTCAGCCTCACCACCCCCGGCGAGGCCCTGGCCGGGCTGCGGCTCGCGGGCAGCCTGTGGTTCCACTGGTACGGCTGCGGGGCACCGGGCGAGGGCCTGCACTGGCTGGAGCGCGCCCTGGACGCCAACCCCGAGCCGACCCCCGAACGCGCCCGCGCCCTGTGGGTCGCGGCCCTCCTCCTGACCGCAGTCGGCGGCGAGGACAGCTCCCGAGCCCGCCGACTGGCCGCGGAGTCCCGCGAACTGGCCCTCGGCCTCAGCCCCGACCTCCGCCGCTCGGCCGCACGGCCCGCCCCCGCCGAAGCAGCCCACGCCGAGTACGTCCTCGGTCTGACCCTGCTGTCCGGCGACGATCCCACCGGGGCCGTCGCCCACTACGACTCCGTCCTCGCCGGTGTCCCCGCCACCGGACACCTGCCGGCCCTCGCCGCGCTCGACCAGGTGCAACTCGCGCACGCCCTCGTTCCCTTGGGACAGACCGACCGTGCCGTGGTGCTCTGCGAGCAGACCCTGCGACGCTGTGAACGGCACGGTGAGGACTGGGTGCGGTCGTCCGCGCTACGGGCCCTGGCGCACGCGTACACCGCGCGGAAGCAGTGGCACCGTGCCGAGTCGCACGCCCGCGAGGCGCTGCGCCGCGGTCTCGCCCTCCATGATGTGGTCGGTGTCGCCCTCTCCCTCGACCTGCTGATCGACATCACCACCGCCCTCGGCGCCCGCGAACGCGCCGCCGTCCTTCTCGGCGGCACGGACCGCCTCCGCGCGGCCGACCTCTGCCCGGGTACGCCGATTTCGGGCCACCGGGACGGCGGGCGCGGCCTCCGCCGGGACCGCGAGGCCCACCTGCGCCGGTCCCTCGGCCGGGGCCCCTTCGAGCGGGCGTACCGGCGCGGCGGCACCCTGGCCCTCGACGAACTGGTGTCGTACGCGCTCCAGCAGGAACCCCCGCAGGCCGTGCCCGAGACCCCGGTGCCGCTCACCGCCCGGGAGACCGAGGTCGCCCTGCTCGTCGCCGAAGGGCTCGCCAACCAGCAGATCGCGGACCGCCTGGTCATCGCCCGCCGTACCGCCGAGGGTCATGTCGAGCGGATCCTCGGCAAGCTCGGCTTCCACAACCGCAGCCAGATCGCCGCCTGGGCCACCACCCAGGGCTTCGCCGCGGAGCGGTCCTGAACCTTACCCACGTATGGGTTCGTACATGCCCATCAGCCGTGTACCGCGGCAATTACGGACGTAGTGGGGCGTGAAACAGGTATATGCACACAGGGAAACGGGTAATCCTCCCCGTGTGCCGCACCCCCGGTGGGGCAACCCTGGAGGCATGCTGCAACTCTCCGGGGGACTCCTTCCGGATTCCGGCCCCCACTTCGCCTCGTACTTCCAACCCTCCATGGGAGCGGGTCATCTGAGTGTCGAGTACGACCCCCGTCCGACCGCCGCGGCAAAGGCGCGCGCGGAGGTCCGCAGGCAGTTGGAGGGATGGGGACTGCTCGACCAGACCGATGTCGCGGAGCTGCTGGTGAGCGAACTCGTCACCAACGCCCTGGTGCACGCGGAGAGCCGTCTGAGGCTGACGCTGACCGCGGCGCACGGCGTCCTGCGCTGCGAGGTGTCGGACACCGACGGGCGCCCGCCCCGGGTGCGACGGGCCACGGAAATATCGGAGAGCGGCAGAGGGATGTTCCTGGTGGAGGCGCTCGCCGGGCGCTGGGGCTGCCACCAGGACGGGCCGGGCAAGACCGTGTGGTTCGAACTCGGCACGTGCGGGTCCGCCGGCTGTGGTCGGCGACAGCCGGCGTAGCCCGCGGAGTTCCGGGCAGCGGCCTCGTCGGCCGCCCCGGAACCACAGCCCGGGCCCCGGCGGCTGACCCAGCCGCCGGGGCCCGTTCCACGTCACGATCCCCGCCCACCGCCTCCGCGACCCCGGCAACACCCCCGTTCTCCTTCACCGCACGCCCTCTTGTGCCCGCCCCGGCTTTACGCTTTCTTGATCCGCATGGCTGACACCACGGACAACACAGCTACCGGGGGAGCGACTTCGGCCCCGCGCAAGTCCAGTTGGAAGTACATCGGCCCCGGCATCGTCGTCGCCGCGACCGGCGTCGGCGCCGGTGACCTCGTGGCGACCCTGATCGCCGGCAGCAACTTCGGCTACACCCTGCTGTGGGCGGCCGTCATCGGCTGCCTCGTCAAGATCTCCCTCGCCGAGGCCGCCGGCCGCTGGCACCTGGCCACCGGCCGCACCCTCTTCGACGGCTGGGCGAGCCTCGGCCGCTGGACGACCTGGTTCTTCGTCGTCTACGTGGTGATCTGGGGCTTCGCGTACGGCGCGGCCGCCATGTCGTCCAGCGCCCTGCCCCTTCAGGCGCTGTTCCCGGACGTCATGGACCTCGAATGGTGGGCCATCCTGTGCGGCCTGTCCGGTCTGGTCTTCGTCTGGTTCAACAAGTACGCCGTCTTCGAGAAGGTCATGACGGTCCTCGTCGGCGTCATGTTCGTGGTGACGGTCTATCTGGCGATCCGGGTCACCCCGAACCTCCCCGAGGCGTTCGCGGGCCTCCTGCCCGTCCTGCCCGACGAGAAGGACTCCATCCTCAACACCCTCGGCCTCATCGGCGGTGTCGGCGGCACCATCACTCTGGCCGCGTACGGCTACTGGGTCAACGCCAAGGGATGGACCGACGCCGGCTGGATGAAGGTCATGCGGCTCGACAACCGGGTCGCGTACGCCACGACCGGCGTCTTCGTCATCGCGATGCTCTTCGTCGGCGCGGAACTGCTGCACTCCGCCAACATCGCCATCGCCAGCGGCGACAAGGGCCTCATCCAGCTCGGCGGCATCCTGGAGGACGAGTACGGCCCGGCCACCGCCAAGTTCTTCCTGATCGGCTTCTTCGCCACCTCGTACACCTCCCTCATCGGCGTCTGGCACGGAGTGAGCCTGATGTTCGCCGACTTCGTCGCCCGCTACCAGAAGAAGGGCGCGGTGAAGGGCGAGGAGGTCGCCTCCGGCGAACGCGAACGGTCGTGGCCGTTCCGCGCGTACCTGCTCTGGCTGACCTTCCCGCCCATCGTCCTGCTCTTCCAGGGCCAGCCGTTCCGCCTGATCATCCTCTACGGCGTCCTCGGCGCGGCCTTCCTGCCCTTCCTCGCCGCCACCCTCGTCTGGCTCCTCAACTCCTCCCGCACACCCCGCGAATGGCGCAACGGAATGGTCAGCAACGCGATGTTGGTGATCGCGGGCCTGCTGTTCCTGGTGCTGTGCGTGAAGCAGATCTGGGACCAGAACTGGGCGGACTTCTTCTGACCGAGGCGAAGCGGCGTGGGGCGGGGGAGGGGGCGGGCGCGGGGCCGTGTTCTCCCTGCGCACCCGTCCCCGCCGCGCGCGGTCGCCGACCGGTGATCAGCCGATCCCGGCCCACTCGTCGCTGGTGGCGACGGCCTTCAGCCGGGCCATGGTGAGAGCGGGGGTGTCGCGGGTCGCGGCGGTGTGCTGGGCACCGGAGTTGAAGGCACTGACCGTCACACGGGTGCCGTCGGGCCGCAGTGTGTCCACCGTCCACACCACCACGTCCTTGCCGCCCTTCTCACCGGGCCCCTGCCGGGTGACGACCTTCGTGCCGTCGGGCAGGGTCTCGGCGTCGGGCCCGAACAGCGAGGTCGGCCCACCCAACTGCACGTTGGCCTGCACCAGGCTGCGCCCCTCGCCGTCGTCGAGGACGACATACGCGAAGTCGGTGCGCCCGGTGCCGTCGAGGACGACCCTGAGGCCCTTCGGCACGAGCCCGACCAGCGTCGTCCGGATCGCTTCACCGCCGACAAGCGGCGGTTCGGCGGACCCGGGGGAGGGGTCCTTGCTCGGCGACCGCTCGGTCCGGTCGTCGGGCATGGCCTCGATGGCCTTGACCCAGTACGGGTGCGTCGCGATCTCCGCCAGCTCGGACCAGGGCAGGGGCGGTGCCTTCCGGGTGACGGGGGTGCCCTTCTCGATGGGCGAGTTCCACTCCGAGACGGTCACGAAGTAGCCCTGCGGGGTGACCACGTTGGCGAGCCAGAGCCTCGTGTTCTCGCGCCCGTCCGCGAACGTGTACCCCTGGTGGACCATGAGCGTCGAGCCGTCCTCCAGTCTGTTCGAGCGGCAGGCGTCGTAGTTGCTCTGGTTGGTGTCCGGGCACTGTGTCGCGTGCAGGGCCTCGTCGCTGCGCGGATCGATCCGCGAGAGCCCGACCTGGACGGCCGCCGCGCCCTTGCCGTCGTCGTACACGACCCGCGCGTACGGCCCCTCCTTCGCGCCCGTGCCGCGGCCCTGCGCGTCGCTGAACTCCCCTTCCGGCATCAGCCGCTTGAGCGTGCGGACGAGATCGGCGCCGGACACCTTCCCGTCGTCGTCCCGCGGCGCGTCCGAGGCGGCCACGGTCAACGTGCCGTCGGGACTGTCCCCGCCGCCCGGCAGCAGCAGCGCGCCGCCCACGCCGACGAGCGCGATCCCGGCCACCCCGCCGAGCACCGCGGCCCGCCGCCGGAACAGCAGCCGCCGGCCGCGTGCGGCGCCACCGTCGACGAGCGCGTGCCCGTCGGCGACGAAGGAGTCCCCCGCTCGGCGCAGGGCGTCACCGATCCGGCCCTCGAAGGGGTCGTCGTGCTGCTGACGCTGGTCTACGGGCATGGCGCACCGCCGTTTCTGTGGCTGGAGTGGGGCAGTCTCTGGGGCTGAAGTGGGGTGTGGTGGACCTGGGAGTGGTGGGGCGCGGAAACGGCCCGGGCGCCTCAGGGAGCGACGTACTCACCGATGCCGTCCCCGAGGAGGACACGCAGTCGGGCGAGGGCGCGGACACAGCGCGTCCGCACCGCCGCCGAACTCGCGTTCATCGCCGCGGCGGTCTCCTCGATGGACCGGTCCTCCCAGTACCGCAGGACCACCACGGCCCGGTCCTTGGCGGGCAGTTGGGCGAGCGCCTCCACGAGCGTCAGCCGCAGCGAGGAGTCGGACCCGGGCGCGGCGGGCACGTCCGGAATCACATCGGTGGCCCGCTCCCTGCTGCTGCGCCGCCGCTGATGGGCGAGGAACACCCTGGTCAGCACGGTCTGCGCGTACCCGGCGGGGTTGTCGGCCCGCCGTACCCGCCCCCACTTCACGTACAACCGCCCGAAGGTCTCCTGCACGAGGTCCTCGGCGAGATGTGTGTCCCCGCCGGTGAGCAGACACGCGGACCGGTACAGATGCCCCGCGCGCGCCGCCGCGAACTCCTGGTACTCGTCCGCGCGGACTGATCTCATCTCTGGCTTCCCCCTGCCGGGCTCGTCGGCCTGTCACTCCTTTGATGCGGTGACCCCCGGGGAATGTTTCACCGAAGGCAGAGGGATACGGTGCGGTACGAGTCACACCGACGGGGCAGAAGGACGAACACCCATGGACGAGCCGGAACAGGGCCACGAGCCGACTCCGAGACCGGAGCGACAGGCTGAGGAGCAGCGACGGCCGGAGCAGCGGCAGCCGGAGCCGGAGCGACAGCCGCAGCCGCAGCCGCAACCGCAGCCGCAGCCACAGCCACCGGCACAGTCGTGGGCACCTCCGGGAGGGCAGCCGGGGCAGCAGCCGACTCCGGCGCCCGGGCCGGCCCCGGAACCCCACCCGGAGCCGTCGGCCGGCCAGGCCCCGCCGACTCAGGTGCCGACACCGTCCCCGGGCTTCGGTCCGCCACCGCCACCGCCGGGGGCGGCCCCACAGCCGTACGGCGCGCCGGGCGCCCAGCCATACGGGCAACCGCAGCAGGGGTACGCGTACCCGCAGCAGGCCTACGCCCAGCCGCCGCAGCCGTACGGTCAGCCCTCGCAGCCGTACCCTCAACCCCCGCAGCCGTACGGTCAGCCGCCCCAGCCCCAGCAGTACGCGCCCCAGCCGTACGCACCCCAGCCGTACGCGCCGCAGGCACACCCGTACCCGCAACCGCCGGGGCACCAGCCGCCACACGCCTACGCGGCGCCCGCCGCTGGGGCGGCACCGGCGGGCCCCGACTCCACGGGCCCGGAGTTCCTGGCGGTGGACCGTCACAACTCCATCGTCATCGACGTGTCAGGCGTGGCCTTCGAGGACCACGGAGTCTCCGTCGACTTCCCCTGGCCCGAGATCCGCAGCGTCCACTACAAGGCGAGCCCCAACGGCAAGGCACTCATGGTGGCGGTGGTCCACCTGGACGGCAGCTTCTTCGAGTGCACGGTCGAGGCCAAACCCCGAACCCGCCTCCACGAGTGGTTCCCCCACCTGGCCCACGTACTGGGCTACTACCGGCCGATGGGCTAGCGCCTGTTGAATCCTTTCGGTTTCCCGCGAGATGCCGTGAGGAAGTAAACCCACCAGACCGGGTTGATGAAGTTGAGGAGATTCTTCCTGTTCTTGAGATGGCGCTCCCAGTAGGCGTCCTGCTCCTCCACGGACCCTACTTTGCTGGGGTGTGCGTAACCGAAGATCGGCACAAGGTCGCGCACAGTGGGCGGGCGCCACATACGGAGAACATAGATCATCCAAGCGCCGTGCGAAGCGGAAAAGCCGGACGGTCTCACATCGACTCGCGCCCCGTTGCAGCACATGATGATTCCTCTCGGCGCCAACTGCTCACGGATTGACCGCAATGCTTCAAACGCATTGCCGCCGACCGCTGCCGCTTCGATCCCGTCGGGGGACTTGAGGCGCAGATGCCATGGCCCATCTCCCTCGATCGAGATCTGCCATCGAGCTTCTGCGCCGCCGCTGATCTGGACGTGAAGGTCGAGTTCGTCATTCATTCCGTTTGTCCGAAGTCTTCTCGGCGGGACGCAAAGGCCCATGCCGTCGAATTGAGCAGGACGGGCCCGGACGCTTCTTGGCCTCCGGTGGTGTATGCGGCGAGACGCGATCGAGTTCTCGGCTGATGTTCTGGAGCATGTGCATCGCATCAAAAGCCGCCTGGCTTCGTCGATGCGCAATGTGCCACGACACTCGGAGAATTCAAACTCGATCAAGATGGACTTGGGTGTCCTGGTCGAGGAAACCGGCATGCGTGTAGCGCCTACTCGGAAGACATCCATCATCTGCACTCCGCCTGCGTTGACCCAGCGAACGCGGACGCAACGACCGAAAGTTGGCGATCCTCGACCGGCGTACGCCGGTCGACGCGCCACCGGCTGCCCCGTGAGCAGACATGCGTGCGATCATCGCATCGGTGTGTTGAGGGCTGCAACGCCGTTGCCTTTGCCCTTGTGCAGCAGCCGACTTCGGCCGGCTGGAGGGGATTCGGCCGGTCGGCGAGAAGCGGACGTCCCGCCCGGGCCCGCGCGCATCGCCGCGGCAGTTGGGGCAGTTGGGCAGAACAGGGGGAAGCATGTCGTTCGGGCCGCCGCCCGCGGAGTCGGGGCCGCCGCCTACGGGGGCCGGGCCCGTTGTACCCGGTCCGCCCGCCTCGTCCACCCCGCCTGTCTCGTCCACCCCGCCCGGTCCGCCAGCCCCACCTTCCCCGGCCGCCTGGGTCGCCCCGACCGAGGTCGAGTCCGCGCTGCTCGACGCCAAGCAACGCGGCGACTGGGGCGCCTACTTCGACACTCTCGCCCGCAACCACCTCTACTTCGAGATCGAACGTGCCGCGGCGGACGCCACGCCCAGCCGTACGTACACCCTCTTCGGGCGTGACCCGAGGGTCCCCGGCGGGCGGGCCTGGGCTGTGTACACGCAGGGGATGCTGCCCGCCCCGGAGGAGCACCGGGTGTTCGACCGGGCCACCCTCGGCTTCTTCGCGCGCGTATGGCGGCCCACCGACCCGTCCACGATCGTGGTCAACCCCGGCAGCCCGTGCGAGGCGTTCCTGCCCTCCGCGCCACCGCACTCCGCCGCGTGGGCCCAGCCCTCCGAACGGCTCGGTCCGCCCCGGCTCGGGCCCGCGCTGCGCGCGCTCCGTGTGGGTGGCCCCCTGCACGGGTCCGTCGCCCACGGCCTGGCCTGCGGTGCCCTGCTGTGCGTCAACAACGGCTCCCTCTGGAACGCCATGGCCTGGCACGGCACCGGCTACACCGGGGAACGCACCCGGCTGCGCGAATGGTGGGGCATCACCACCCGCGAGGAGTGGCGGGGCCGTCTGGACGAGCTGCTGGACTGCCGTGGCTCCAGCTCGGTCTGGAGCTTCGCGCTCGCCCTGCGCCAAGGCATCGCACGGGACTTCGGCGGGCTGGTCGACGTCGGCTACTGGAAGCGGAGCGCCGAGAAGGTGCTGCGGTCCAAGGCCCAGGGATCGCTGACCCTGAGCCCCGACGGCGTCACCAGGAACGACCCGCTCACCGACGTGGAGACCGAGGCGCACGTCGAGGGGGTCCGGCGGCTCATCGGGCGCATCGCCCGGTACGAGGCCCGGATGCGCGCCGACGGGATCCTCGACGAGAACCGGTACGTCACCTCCGTCGAGGCATGGGACCTCGGCCGTGCCTCGAAGATGGCCCGCTGGGGGCTCGGCGCCCGCTTCGGGACGCTGAAGGAGGCGGAGGCCGCCGTCGTGCGGGCCGGGCGCAGAGCGGCCCTGGAGTACCGGTCGTGGCAGGACTTCTCCGCCGGGTACGTCCTCGGACGCTGTCTGCACTTCGACGAGGAGGAGTTCGGCGACTGGTACACGGAGATGGTCGCCGCCCACCGCATCCTGATGTCCGAGCCCGGCAGCCCCTGGCTCAACATCCCCTTCCGGTGAGCACACGGACGGCTGCCGCTGATCACCCGGGCGAACCGACCGGCGTCCGTCCGGGGCCGAGGCCGACAGGCAGCGAGGGGGCCCGCCGCCGAAGCGGGCAGGCCCCCTCGGTGGGACCACGAGCGGGCAGGCCCTCTCGTGGTCCCACCGACTACGAACCCGGCCGCTCCCGCCACTTGTCGACGACGGCCCGCTCCAGCACCGCCGACTCGTCCATGACCGTGCCCTTCTTGCCCATCGGCCCGTCGGCCGTCAGATAGCTCCGCCGGCCGATGTACTCCAGGCTGTGCCGATCGAAGATCCACTCGGTGGCCCAGTCGGCGTGCCCGTCGACGCGTCGGATGCCCACCCCGTGCCGTCCGGCCGGGTCCACCGCGTTCTCGATCCGGGTCACCCCGGGGATCCTCGCGGCGGCCTCGTACAGCGCGGCGGCGGTCCTCGGCGGCATGACCGACGTGCCGAGCAGCTCACCGATCTTGTCGAAGACGGCCTGGTCCTTCTCCTGCCCCTCGAAGGTCCTGGTCAGGTGGGAGAGCCGGTCGAGGAGCCGGTCGGGGTCGGTCGGCAGCGACGCCAGCCATGTGTACGTGGGGCGGTCGATGCCCGCGGGCGTCCCCGGGGAACCCGGCGGCAGCAGCTCCCGCACGGGGACGTAGCCCCCGCCCTCGTAGTGCAGGCCCACCTGCTTCACGGGGCCGGGCTCCTGCGGCAGCCACGCCTCCCGCTCGTACGGCTTGCCCGGTACGAACACACTGTTCTCGTCCTTCGCCTCCGCTCCGGCCGAGAGGCTCTTGACGTAGACGAACTGGTCGTCGCGTACCGGCGTGACCTCCGTTTCCGCGGCCACCTCGGCGATGCGGTCGAGCAGGACGACCGCGGTCTCCCCGTCGGACGTCTGCACCCCGAGGCCGGAGTCCATGGTGGTGACCAGCCCCGCGGTCAGCGCCCCGGCCAGCGCCAGCGCGGCGGCCGGCATCCAGAGCGCGGGGCGCGGCCTCCGCAGGTGGGGCCCGCGGACGGCGGCGTCCCGACCATCGGCAGCGGCGGCAGCGGCGGCAGCGGCGGCAGGGGCGGCGGGTGTGGTGGAGGCGGCGTCGGGCCGGCCCTCGTCGATGAGTCGCATCAGACGTTCCTTGTGGTGGGAGAGGCGACCAGGGGGAACGTCCCGCTCGGGCGGGGGCGGCAGCAGTCGGGCCAGCTCCTCGTTCATCGGGATCCCTCCTGAATCTCCTTGAGTCGAAGGGCCGCGAACGCGGCCTCACCCTCTACCTCTCCGCGGAGCCGCCCCGGTTCCTCACCTTTTGCGGCGGATGTTCCGCGCTGTTCGCCCAGCCGCTCGTCGGTCAGCCGCCGCAGCCGCTCCCTCGCCCGCGACAGCCGTGACCGGACCGTCCCGACCGGCACCCCCAGCGCCTCGGCCGCCTGCGCGTAGTCGAGCCCCGACCACACGCACAGCGCCAGCACCTCCCGCTCGCCGCGCCGCAGTCGCCCGTACACCTGGCGGACGGCGGCGAGCCGGCGCGCGTCGTCGACGCGTCCGGCGGTCTCGTCGGCGAAGTCGGCCACCGGGTCGGGGGCGGGGCGACGGGCCAGGAACGCCAGCCGGCGGCCGAGGCCCCGGTTGGCGTTGCGGGCCTTGTTGGTGGCCATGCCGAGCAGCCACGGCTTGAGCGAACCGCCGTCGGGGTCCAGTTGCTCCCGGGTGCGCCACGCGTCGAGGAAGGTGTCCGCCATCACCTCCTCGGCCGTCGACCAGTCGCCGGTGAGCCGGTAGGCGTGGTTGTACACGGCGCGCGCGTACGCGTCGTAGACCTCGGAGAACGCCGCCCGGTCACCGGCCCGTATCCGCGCCCGCACGGGATCGCCGGCCTCACTCATCTCGTATGCACCTCTTCCACCTCACACCCTTGCCTCTCCGCAGGGCGGGGCGGGTTCCGGTGACGTGCGCCACAGAGGTGCGGGGCGGGCGGTGACACGTCCGCCGACGGCACCCGAAGGCACCTCTGTCGGCACCCGAAGGCACCGCCGGCGAAACGGTCACCCGTCGACGCCCTACGGCAGTGCGTGCACGTGCGGTCCCACCGCGTCGGACCACGCGTTGCCCGCCGTCGCGTCCCAGTTCGTCGACCAGGTCATCGCGCCGCGCAGGTCGGGGTAGGTCCGCGGTGGCTTGAAGGAGCCGCAGTTCGTGCCCCGCGCGAGGCAGTCGAGCGCGTTGTTGACGACGCTCGGGGCGACGTACCCGCTGCCCGCGCCCCGTGTCGAGGCGGGCAGACCGAGGCCCACCTGGGACGGGGCGAGGCCGCCCTCCAGTTGGATGCAGGCGAGCGCGGTCAGGAAGTCCACCGAGCCCTGGCCGTAGACCTTGCCGTCGCAGCCCAGCATCGAACCGCTGTTGTAATACTGCATGTTGACGACGGTCAGGATGTCCTTCACGTTCAGCGCGGTGCGGAAGTACGCGTTGGACGTCGACTGCATGTCGATGGTCTGCGGGGCCATGGTGAGGACCATCGAGGGGCCCGCCTTCGCCGACAGGGCCCGCAGCGCCTGCGTCATGTACGTCGCGTCGAGACCGTTCTCCAGGTCGATGTCGACGCCGTCGAAGCCGTACGTCTGCATCAGGGAGTACACGGAGTTCGCGAAGTTCGTCGCGGAGGCCGCGTTGTTCACGGCCACCGTGCCGCGTTCGCCGCCGACGGAGACGATGACCTTCTTGCCCGCGGCCTGCTTCGCTCTGAGGTCCGCCTTGAACCGGTCGACGGTGTACCCGCCGAGGCCCGCCGAGTCGAGGTTGAACGTCACCGCGCCGGGGGTCGAGGTGGCGTCGGCGAAGGCGACGGCGATGATGTCGTACTGCGACGGGACGTCGGACAGCTTCTGCACCGTCGCCCCGTTGTTGAAGTTCTGCCAGTAGCCGGTCACCGCGTGCCGGGGCAGCCCCGTGCCGGGACCGCCGGGTGTCGCGGTCGTCGTCCCGGTCACCGTCGCCGACCTCGGCGACTCGCCCGCCGCGTTCACCGCCGTGACCTGGAAGGTGTACGAGGTGGAGGCGGCGAGCCCGGTCACCGTGGCGGACGTGCCGCTGACGGCCTGCGTCTTCGTACCGCTCCGGTAGACGTGGTAGCCCGTCGCACCCGACACCGCGTTCCACGCCAGCGACACGGACGAGGACGTGACGCCCGAGACGGCGAGACCGGTCGGGGCGGACAGGACGGTCGGCGGCTGGTCACCGCCCCCACCGCCGTCGGGCCCGAACACCGCCACGTCGTCCGCGAAGTACGCCGCCTGCCCGTACCAGCCGTGCGTGTACACCGTCACCGAGGTCGTCGAAGCACCCGTCCGGAACGTGGTCGACAACTGCTTCCAGTCGGCGGAATCCGGCGTCCACGCCGACACATCGGTCGTCCCCGTGCCGGTCGCGCCCAGATACGCGTACCCGCCCCGCACCCAGGCGCTCAGCGTGTAGGTCGAGTCGGGCTTCACCGCCACGGTCTGGACGCAGCGCGCGTTGTCCTGCCCGGCCGGGGTGGCCCGCAGCGCGGCGGCGCCGCCGTGCACGGGGGAGGAGACGGTCGTGCCGCTGCCCGCCGAGCAGGTCCAGTTCGCGAGGCCCGACTCGAAGCCGGCGTTCCTGGCGTTGTTGATGTCGGCGGCGGACGCCGGGGCCGCCCCGGCGAGGGTGAGGCCGGCGGCGGCCAGTACGGCGGTGACGGCTCCCGCCGCCCATCTGCGTATGCGTGGGGATGTGCCTGGGACGCGGTCCACGGGGTGCCTCCGGTGGGGAGTGGGATGAGGACGGTGGCCACCGCTGGACGTACAAGTTGGTCCAGACCAATCGGGTTGTCAATACTCCGCTCCGGGACCCGTTCACCCGAAAGGGCGCGCCAACCTCCCCGTTCGCCCGCCGAGTTGGGGCATATGCGTCTCACTCTGTGTGGATACGGCCCGCACCTTCGGTGAGTTGATCAAGGAGATTCAGTGTTGATCGGGCCATGCCGTGGATATGGTGCTGATGCAAGACGATGCAGGAGGGACGGCGAGCCGTGTGCCGCCCTCCCAGGGGCCGACTGAGGCGGTGGTTCGACCACCCCGCCGCAGTGAACGGGGTGGTGTGCAGCGTGCCGACCGCGATAGCCGTCACCAGTTCCGATCTGGTGCTCCCACCGCACGACCGGCAGACACCGCCCGCGGCCGTACAGCCCCAGGAGACCCTGGAGAGCTCCCTGCTCGGCATGCACGCGCTCATCGAGCAGCACGGCTATGTCATCGCCCTCCACCAGGCGTCCGGCGCGACCCCGGAGGAACTCGCCGTCACCCGGCGCCTCCAGACCGTCCGCTCCGTCCTGGAGAGCGACCGCATCGCCCTGCTCGGCGTCGACCTGCCACCGCTCGGACTGGCGCTGCTGGCCCAGCAGTTGCGCCAGCTGTCAGCCTGCGACTTCAGCCCGGGTGTGCTCGCCTCCTCCGTACGTCTCCTCGCGCACTACATCTACGCCGGCGCCGTCCTCGGCACCGTCGCCAAACTCGACCGGATCCCGGTCACCCTCAAGGCGCACGCCAAGTCCTGGATGCCGGGCGCCCAGTTCGCCGTCCTGGCGACACCGCGCCCCCAACTGGTCCGGCTGAACGTGGCCGGCCAGGAACCGCTGTCCGGACCCGAGTTCGGCACCCGGCTGCTGGTCGCGCAGGGGCCGCAGCCGCCGTCCGACTGGGTGACCGCGACCCTCGCGCCCGCCTGGAATGTGCAGGGCGCCGCCACCGTGCCGCTGCCCGAGGGGTCCGTGCGCTGGTGGGGGACAGGCAAGCTCGTCGAGTTCGCCGCCGGGCTCTGCGACGTCTCCGTGCTCTACCAGCTCGTGTCCTCCGTGCGCCGGGAGACCTGCCACTGGTGCGGCCTGGAACTCATCGGCGACCGCTGCGGGTTCTGCGCGGCCCCGCTGCGCGAACCCGAGACCGCCCCGGCCCGCGCCCTCCCCCGAGGGGCCCCATGACGGACTTACGTCCCCTCCGCAGCAGGTCCGTTCCACTGCCCGGCACATCCCCACGAGGTGAGATTCAGTGAACTCACGCCAGCGCCGCGGCGTCGTCCTGCTGGTCCTGTCGGTCCTGTGCGCCCTGGCCGCCTTCGCCGGCGTTCTCTCGGTGATCCGCGACGTGAACTCCAAGGTCGGGCCGGAGGTGACGGCGTACCGGCTGAAGGGCGACATCGCGCCCTACAAGGAGCTGACCGCGGGCCAGTTCGAGAAGATCTCGATGCCGGAGCGATGGCTGTCGGACACCGCGATAACCGACCTCGCCGACATCCGCGGCAAGATCGCCGTCACCCAGCTGGAGAAGGGCTCCCTCCTCCAGTCCGACATGATCGTCGACCGTCCCGAACTGAAGCCGGGCCAGCAGGAGATCGCGATCATGATCGACGCGTCGACCGGTGTGGCCGGAAAGATCAACCCCGGTTCGCTGGTCAACATCTACGCCACGTTCGAGGAGAAGGACAGCGACTCCGGCAAGGACACCTCCAAGCTGATGGTCTCCGACGCCCGCGTCATCGACGTCGGCAGACTCACCCCCCTCGAACCGGACCAGTCCAGCAGCGAACGCCGCCGCAGGGTCACCGAGGCCGTCCCGATCACCTTCGCGCTCGACACCGCCGACGCCCAGCGCGTCGCGTTCGCCGAGTCCTTCGCCGAGCACGTCCGTCTCGCCCTCGTCGGGGGCGGCGACGCCACGGTCGTCGTACCGGACGACCGCTCGTACACCCTCGACGAGGACAAGGAGAAGACCGCGCGATGAGGTCGGTCCGGAACGTCCACACGAGGGCACCCCGAACGGGAGTGCGTCGAATGCCCCTGCGGCTGGGCATGCTGATGAGTGAACAGCGACAGGCGTCACCGGGGGAGCCCACCGGGGCCGGCACGGGAACGGGGAACCGCCGATGACCATCCGCATCCTCCCCGCCGTTGGGGACATCGACTCCGCCGGCGCCCTGACCACCCTGCTCGGCCAGCTCGCCGACGCCGAACCCGCACCACCCGTGCCCGACTCCACCGCCCTCCTCGACACCCTGGCGCGCCTCGCGGCCGACTCCCTCGACGAACTGCCCGAGGTCGTCCTGGTCCACGAACGCATCGGCCCGGTGCCCGCTCTGGACCTGGTCCGCGACCTCGTCCTGCGCTTCCCGGCGGTCGGCGTCGTCCTCGTCACCTCCGACACCAGCACCGGTGTCCTCACCGCGGCCATGGACTCCGGCGCCCGCGGCATCGTCAACCTCCCGCTGTCCTACGACGCCCTCGCCGAACGCGTCCAGGCCGCCGCGGCCTGGTCGACCGGCATGCGCCGCCACCTCGGCAGCGGCACCCCCGAGCTGTACGCGGGCCCCGGCGGCACCGTCGTCACCGTCAGCGGAGCCAAGGGCGGCGTGGGCGCCACCGTCGCCGCCGTCCAACTCGCCCTCGCGGCCTGCGCGTCGGGCCGTACGGTCGCCCTCCTCGACCTGGACCTCCAGTCCGGGGACGTGGCCTCGTACCTCGACGTGCAGTTCCGCCGCTCCGTCGCCGACCTCGCCGGCATCACGGACATCAACCCCCGCGTCCTCCAGGAGGCGGTGTTCACGCACGACACCGGCCTCTCCCTCCTCCTCGCCCCCGCCGAGGGGGAACGCGGCGAGGAGGTGACGGACCGCGTCGCCCGCCATGTCCTCGCGACCCTGCGCTCCCGGCACGACGTGGTGATCGTCGACTGCGGCTCCCAGATGACCGCGGCGACCGCCGCCGCCGTCGAGATGGCCGACCAGGCCCTGCTCCTCGTCACCCCGGACGTCGTCGCCATCCGCGCCGCCAAACGCATGGTCCGCCTCTGGGACCGCCTCCAGATCCGCAAGGCGGAGGAGACGCTCACCGTGGTCAACCGCCACTCGCGCGGCACGGAGATCCAGCCGTCCCTGGTCGAGAAGGTCACCGGCACGAAGGTGGCCCGCAACGCTGTCCCCGCCGCCTTCAAGGACCTCCAGTCCGTCGTCGACGCGGGCCGCCTCCAGGACCTGGACGCCCGCTCCTCGGTCAAGCAGGCGCTGTGGTCCCTGGCGGGCGAACTGGAACTGGTCACGCCCCAGGAGACCGGAGGCGGCGGCCGCCGCCGCAAACCGTCCGCCGACCGCAGTGCCCTGGTCCTGCGCCGCAAGGGCGGTGACCGAGGCTCGGCCACCGTCGAGTTCGCCGGAATGTTGCCCCTCGTCCTGATCGTCATGACGATCCTCTGGCAGGCCGCCCTCTACGGCTACACGTACTCCCTCGCGGGCAACGCCGCGGACGAGGCCGCCCGCGCCGCCACGGCCGCCCACGCCATCGACGGCGACGTCCCGGGCGCCTGCCAGGCCGCCGGCACCCAGCACCTCCCCTCGGCCTGGAGCGACACGTCCATCGACTGCGCCTCCAACGGCACGGTCATGAGGGCCGAGGTCGAGGCCCCCGTCCCCCTCTTCTTCCCCGGCTTCGACACAGGCTGGACGGTCAACGGCGAGGCAGGCGCGGCACTGGAGAAGTCCCCATGACCCCCACGAACGTCCAGCGCCCCCCGACCGAGGCACCCCGAGCCCCCACGACGGGCGAGCCGCGCACGAACGGTTCGGCGCACGTCACTGTGGCGGCGCAAGCCCTCGCGGCGGGCCAGTCGCTCACGGACGGGCCGACGCACGCTACGAGGGCGGCGCAAGCCCCCGCAGCGGGTCAGTCGCGTACGGACGGTTCGGCGCACGTCACCCTGCCTGCGCAAGCCCTCGCGGCGGGTCAGCCGCGTACGGACGGACCGAGGCACGTCACTGTGGCGGCGCA
>NZ_LIQX01000226.1 GCF_001418475.1 Streptomyces ossamyceticus
GTGGGGTCCTGGTCGAGGGCACCCTCGGGGGACGGCTGCGGCTGCGGATGCGGCTGCGGCTGCGGCTGAGAGTGCGGCTGCGGCTGGGAGTGTGGCGGGTGGGGCTGGTTGGTCACTCCTCGACGGTATCGGGCTGGTCGCCGGGGGGTACGGGCAGCAGGCCCATGGCTCGCATCGCGTGGTAGTCCTCCAGCTCGGCGGCCCTGAGCAGCCACTTCGCGGATTCCTCCGGGTCCCGCCGCTCGCCGAAGTGCAGCGAGAGCCAGAACGCGGCCTCACCGTTGCCGCGTTCGGCGTCCTTCTTGAGAAGCTCCACCGCCTCGTCGGCGGCGCCCATACGGAGCAGAAGGGCACCGAGATTCCGGGCGGCGTCGGGGTGGCCCGCCTCCATGGCTCTGCGGAACAGCCGTTCCGCCTCCGTGTCGTGAGCGCCGGCGCGGTACAGGAAGGCGGCGAGGGTGTGCACGGCACGTGGGTCTCCGAGCTCGGCCCCGCGGCGGAGCCAGCGCTCCGCGTCGCTGCTTCCCCGGTGGGCCAGCGTCCGGCCCAGGCTCGTGGCCGCTCGCTCGTGACCGGCACCGACGGCCTTGACGTACCACCGCATCTCCTGCCCGGGTGCCGAGCCGTACAGCAGATCGCCCAGCTCGTGCGCCGCCGCCCCGTCCCCCGCCTCGGCCGCCGTCCGCAGCAGCGCCTCCGCGCGCTCGCGGTGCAACCGCCCCGCCTCACGCGCCGCCTCGACGCTTCCACCCCGCGCGGCGATCTCCAGGTACCGGATCGCTGCCGCCTCGTCACCGGCGCCCACCAGATGCGCCGCCCACTCCTCGGCGGCTTCTCGGTGCCCGGCCTCCGCGGCTCGGCGGATCAGGTCCGCGCGTTCGTCCCCGCCCACACGTTCGGCGAGGGCGATCATCAGGTCCGGTTCGCCCGCCTCGATCCGTGGGCGCAGCGCCGCGCGAGCCGCGTCCAGCACGGCCTCGCGGTCGATCCGCGCGCCCTCTTCCGCCGCGTCCAGCAGCAGCCACCACACCCCGTCCGGCACCGGCTCCAGGTCCTCCGCGCGCAGATCCTCCGCGCGCAGGGCCTCCGCCTCCGCGACCAGCGCCCCGTACGCCCGCCAGGTGCGGTGTTCCTCACCGGCCACGAGCAGGCCCGAGACCCCGAACATGCGGGTGGTGGCCCAGGTGAGGGCGTCCTCGAACGACTCGCGCTCCTCCGTGCCGTACTGCTCCTGCGCCTGTCTGAGCAGCTCTGTCGGTACGGCGCCCTTCACTCCGCACCGCGCCAGGTCGACGGCGGCCCGGACCAGGAGCTGTCCTCGCGGGTGCTCCTGCTTCGTGCCCGGCCGCCGCCACTCGTCGTACATCATGTGGCCGATCGCGAAGTACGACGCGGCGCCTTCCTTGCCGCTCCACATGTACGCCGGGTACGCGCGTGGGTCGTCGACGTCCTTGAGGCGGTCCAGCTCGGCCTCGCTCCACTCCTGCGGCACTTCGACCGCGCGGGCCTTGGCGAGGGCGAGGCCGACGCGGTCGCTCATCGTCCGGCGCCCGTAGTACTCGTCGGAGCGCATGGTGCCGAGCAGGACCACGCCGAGACCGGCGAGCCGCCCCAACAGCCTCCGGTCCAGCCCGTCCTCGCCGAGGTGGTCGGTCAACTCGTCCAGCCAGATGACGTACTTGCCGGGCTCGCCCTTCAGCGCGGCGAGCACCTTCCGCAGGTCCTCCCCCGGGTCCGGGGTGTACAGCCGGTACCCCTCCAGCGATCGCACTCCGTGCCACGCCGTGTACGACTTGCCCACGTACCGTTCGCCGAGGACCAGCACCAGCCCGCCGTGGGCCAGTTCGGCGCGCAGGGCCTCGTCGCAGTCGCGCGGCACGTACGGCGGCACCTCGGGCTGGCCCGGTATGCGGCGGGTCGGGCCCACCCCGAACTCCACGGGTTGCACCTCGCCGGCCGGCTGCCACGCGGCCGGGTCGAGGACGCTGCCGCGGCGGTCGTGCCCGACGCCGGTGGCCCGGCCCTCGGGCGTTCCGGCGGGGCGTTCGCCGACCGAGGGTCCGGACGAGACGTGGCCGATGCGGCCGGCCTGGATGACGATGCCGTTGCTGACGTTTCCGGTGAGGGCGTTCCCGATGTTGCCCCCGGCGGCGATGGACCTGCTGCCGGTGGCCTCCACCGACCGCTCGCCCCCGGTCTCGTCGTCCGACTCCCGACCCACTCAAGCCCCCACACGTCGCGACCACCCGTGAGGACAACGGTACTAAGCGTTCAGCCCTTCGGCCGTCCGCACGGCGTCACGATACGAGCGGGCGGCCGCCCGCAGCGCCGCCTCCGGGTCGACGCCCTCGGCCTCGGCCCGCACGGCCATCGCCAGCAACTCGTACCCGATGCCGTCGCCCGCGGGGAGCGGGACGTCCAGGCCCGCCGTGCGGACGCGGGACGCGAGCTTCGAGGCGAGGGCCAGGCCGGGCTGGCCGAGGGGTATGCCGTCGGTGACCGACTCGCGCCGCTTCTCGACGGCCTTGGTACGCAGCCAGTGCTCCTTGACCTCCTCCGGGGTGGTGGCGGTCGCGTCACCGAAGACATGGGGGTGGCGGTGGATGAGCTTGGTGACGATGGTGGCGGCGACGTCGTCGATGGAGAAGGGCGCCTCGGGGTCCTCCTCGGCGATCCGGGAGTGGAAGACGACCTGGAGGAGGACGTCGCCCAGTTCCTCGCGGAGTTCGTCCCGGTCGCCCTCCTCGATCGCCTCCACCAGCTCGTAGGCCTCCTCGATGCCGTACTTGGCGAGGCCCTTGTGGGTCTGGCGGGAGGACCAGGGGCATTCCTCGCGGATGCGGTCCATGACCTGGATCAGGTCGAGGAGGCGGGCGCCGGGGAGGTCGTAGGAGGCGGGGAGGAGCTCCAGTGACGGCATCCTCAGGCGGCCGGAGCCGGCGAGGCGGGCCAGGCCGTCGGTGAGGCGGGGTTCGCCCTCGGCGGTCGCCACGACCACCACGGTGCGGTCGCCGGCACAGGCGTCGACCAGGTCCTCGGCGGTCGGGGCGGCCTGCTCGACCGTGATGCCGGCCTCGCGCAGATAGGGCAGCTGCGGGTGGGCCTCGTCCGCGCAGAGGACGCGGTCGGCGTCGCGCAGGGCCTGCCAGGCGGGCCAGGAGAGCAGACCGGGTGCGACACGGTGGCTGGTGGTGAGCAGGACGACCCTGCCGGGGCCGGGGGCCGCGGTGTCGGGGGCGTCGTCGGGACGGTGTGCGTTCACCCCACGAACGTAACCCACGCCACCGACGACCCCCGAAGTTGTCCACAGGCGGGGGCCGACGCGCGGCGGACGGCCCGAGCCCGGTGTCGACCTCGGGGCTGGTCCTCGTCGGCGCCGGTATGCCGGGAGCCTTCAGGCACCCGCGGACGGCACCCCTCGGGCGCGGCGTGCGCGGCGGCGGGCGGGAGACGGCGGGCCGCGGTGCGCCGGCGGCCGGTGGCCCTCGCCGGGTGGGTCAGGTCGGCTGTTGCTGGGTCGCCTTCGTGACCTCGCGGACCCACGGCGTCTTGGAGTCCGCCAGGCCGAGCCGGCCGTCCTGGGCGACGCCCCAGGAGCCGTAGCGCGGGTTGAGGTCGACACCGAGTTTCTCGGACGCGTCGGCCATGGCCTTCCAGAAGACGGTGCCGCCCTCGGGGCTGTTCATGTCGGCGCCGAGCGCGGTGGCGAGCTTCTGGACCTCGACGTCGCTGCGGAGGCTCTCCTCCAGGTGCTCGGGAGCGACGTTGTACTGCTGGAGCCAGGCCGCCTCCAGCGCCTCGGAGCCGCCCGCCTCGTGCTCCAGGTCGGACCGGTACTTCTGGACCTCCTTGCGGGTGACGGTCACACCCGCGTCCTCCAGCGCCCGGTCGAGGACCTTCTCCAGGACCATGCCGTTCAGCGTGTTGCGGGTGAGGGTGCCGGTCTGGGCGACGAGGCGCTGGTACTGGGCGTCGTCCCCGCTGGCGGCGCGCTGGGCGGTGCGCACGTCGTTCACCCGGTTCTCCAGTTGCGCGACCGTGATCCGCTCGCTGCCCACGACGGCCGCGGCGCCGGGATGCGCGTCGCTCCCGCAGGCGGTCAGAAGGGGAGCCGCGGCGGCGATCGCGGCGGAGAGGACGAGCGCGGTGCGACGACGGCGGTGCAAGTGGGCCTCCCGAGGAGATTGTGCGGCGGTGCACAAGGTCTTGCGGTGATCGATGGTAGGCAGTGGCCCTGCTCTCGGCCAGCCATTCGACCAACGATTCACACCGACTTCCGGCACCGCCGCACCGCGAGGCCGCCCTGGGCCGCTCCGCGAGGCGGCCCCCGTCGGCCCACGCCCCCTGCCGGAAGCCGCGCACCGTCCGGTTATCCGACGATCGCCACCGGTGCGTCCCACGCGTCACGGTCCACGGTGATCGTGTAGCCGCCGCGGCTCTCCTTGCTGTTGACCATGTACTGATGGGCGCGGTGGTGCCCGGTGTACAGCGTCGAGGCGTACGGCCAGTCGCTGGTCGTCGTGTTGACCTTGTCCCACTTGGCGTACCAGAGGTTGCCCGGCAGGTTCGTGCGGTAGGTGGCGGTGGCGACCGCCTTGGCGCTGGAGCTGCTGAAGCCGTAGAAGCCGGAGCGGTACTGCTTGGCGCCGAGCGCCTTGTGCCAGGCCCTGACATAGGTGAGGACGGCGTCGTTGCACGCCGTGTTCGTGATGTCGTACGCCTCCATGTCGAGGTAGAGCGCGCTGCCGGGCTTCATACCGAGGGCGGCGGCCTTGGCGACGGCGTCGGCTCCGTCGGCGGCGCCCTGGGAGGTGGCGGTCGACGCGGTGATCACCTCCGGGCTGGAGCCGCTCTGGCAGGGCGGCTGGGCGCCCACGTAGAGCGGGACGAGCTTCCAGCCGAGGGTGTTGACCGACTTCACCCAGGACGCGGTGAGGTTGGGCTGGGCGCAGCCGCGGTTCTTGCCGCCGATGTAGACGGCCGCCGCGCCGTAGAAGCCGGTGTTCCATGCCTTCATCGCGGACAGGGACGGTGCCGTGCAGGTGTCGAAGGCGCGGCCCGTGTAGACCTTCGCGGACGGCCAGGCGGTGGTCGTGGCGAGGGAGTTCTGCGCGGCGACGCCGGCCCCGGCGAGCACGGCGGCCCCGGCCGCGGTCCAGGCGATGTATCGGCGCTTGCGGGACTGCCGGTGGCTCGGCCTCCCGGACCGTCTGCGGCTGGTCGCCTCGTCGGTCGTCCCGTCGCTCGTCTCGTCGGACATGGTTGGCCCCACCCCTTGATCGATCTGTGTGTGCACAGCTAAGCGGTGCCGGCTCCGTGTTCGGGAAAGACCGCCTCTGCGGTGCGGCAAACTTCGGCCAAGGCGGCGCAAAACATACGCCCGCCGGTGAATGTCAGCCGCGCACCTGCCCCAGCCACTGCAAGGTCCGCCGGACCTCGCCCGCCAGGGGGTGGCCGGGGCCCCGCAGCCGCTCCACGTCCAGCAGGAGGCGGCCCAGGGTCTCGTGGGCGGCGCCCCGGTCGCCGAGGGCGAGGAGCAGGTGGCCTATGCGGCGGCGGACGTCGAGGGCCAGTTCGGGGTCGCCGCCCACGTACTGGTTCTCGAAGTACGGCAGCAGCGAGCGGTACTCGGAGAGGGCCGCCGCGGGTTCGCCGAGCTGTTCGAGGCACTGGGCGGAGTCGTAGCGGAAGCGCAGGGACTGCGGGTCGGCCTGGCCCGCCTCGGCGGCGCGCTCGTCGGCGAGGCGGCGCAGCTCGGGCAATGCCCGGCGGTACTGCCCGTCGTCCATGAGCGTGGCCGCGTACTGCTTGCGCAGGGTGCGCACGACGGGTGAGTGCTCGCCGTGCTGGGCGGCGGCGGCCGGGAGGATCGCGCCGAGGATGTCGACGGCCTGGGTGATACGGCCCTCGCCTAGGAGGCGCTTGACCTCGTCGACGGCGCCCGCGACATCGGGCTTGTCGACCGGAGGGGCCTCCGCCGGGGCGGCGGAGGGCTGCGGCGCCGGGATCCGGGCGCGGTCCGGCCAGGGGGCGTGCGGGCGCAGGAAGGGACGGGTCGGGTCGAGCGGCGAACCCGTGGGCATGCCGCGCGCCGGGAGCAGCGGCAGGAGCTGCTCGTAGGTCTCCTGCGCGGAGGACGGGCGGTGCTGCGGGTCCTTGGAGAGCAGCCGCAGCACCAGCGTCTCCAGCGCCTCGGGGACCTCGGGGCGAATCCGGCGGACGGGGACGGGCGGCTCGTACAGATGGCGGTGGAGGACGCCGAGAGCCGTGGAGCCCGTGAACGGCACGTTCCCGCTGAGCAGTTCGTGCATCAGCACACCGAGGGCGTACAGGTCGGTGTACGGGCCGACCGCGCCGCCCATGGCCTGCTCGGGTGCCATGTAGGCGGGGCTGCCGATGGGCGAGCCGGTGTGGGTGAGGCGGGTGGTGTCGGTGTCCATCACGGAGGCGACACCGAGGTCGAGGACGGTGACCGTGCCGTCCTGCTTGACCATCACGTTCCGCGGCTTGAGGTCGCGGTGGATGATCGGCACCGCGTGCACGGCGGACAGCACCGCGCACAGCTGGGCGGCGACCGCGACCGTCCACTGCCACGGGTAGGGGTCGTGCTCGGCGAGGTGGTCGGAGAGGTCCGCGCCGTCGACGTACTGCATGACGAGGAACAGCTCCTCGCCTTCGCTGCCCGCGTCGTGCACGGTGACCAGACCGGGGTGGTCGACCTGGGCCGTGACCCGGCACTCGCGCACGAAGCGGCGGCGCAGCTCGTCGGCCTCCTGGCCGGCGACCTTGTCCGGGCGGAGCAGCTTGACCGCCACCCGCCGGTCGAGGCGCTGGTCGTACGCCGTCCACACCTGGCCCATGCCGCCCTGCCCGATGAGGGTGGACAGTTCGTAGCGGCCGGTGATCAGGCGTCCGGTCCCCTGGGTCACCGGTCTCCTTCGTTTCTGCGGAGATAGTCACTGAGCTCGTCGAGCTCGGCGCGCACCTGGTCGATACGGGCCGGGCCGGGGCGCTGCGGATCCGGCGCGGGCTGCGGCTGGGCGGGGGGACCCGGGATCGGCGTCGACTGCGACTGGACGGGCGGCTGCGGGGCCGGGGTGTAGGGCTGCGGCTGCGGCTGCGGGACCTGGACCGGCGGGTAGCTGTAGCCCGACTGCTGGGAGTAGAGCGTGGTCTGGGCGTACGCCGACGGCGGGGCCGTGCGGGGCGGGCTGAAGTGGCGTATGTCCGCGTACAGGTAGTACGCGACGGTGGCCACGAGTCCGCCGAACAGCATCGACATGCCGACGTCACCGCGCCAGGTGGTGAACTCGTCCTTGCCCGGGTCGGTGCCGATGATGTAGAGCGTCGCGACGATGTGCACGACCGCCAAAGCGAACAGGAACCAGTCGCGCGGTTTGCGGGTGACGGAGGCCAGTCGCAGCAGGCTGGCCCAGCCGAGGAGGCCGCAGCTCATGACGGTGACCACCACGAAGATCACACGCAGCGTGACCGGCGCCCCCTGCGAGGGGCCGGGGGGCTGTTGCGGCGCGTAGCCGTGGCCGTGCATGGCTGCTCCTGAAGGCCTGGTGGAAGTGGACCGCGATGTCGTTCCGAGCGTATAGGTCGACCACGACAAGCGGTCCAGGGTTGTGGACAACCGTTGCAGTCCTGGTCACGCCGCCCGGTGCGGAGTGGTTCCGTCCGGTGGAACCGTGTCGGTCGTCCCGGCGGATCCACACGCTCGTTCGGCGGACCCACCTGATCGTAAGGGCAGTTCGTCGTTTTCAGTCCGGGGAGACCGTTCCGTCCGTCAGTCCGTCGTACATGCCGCGTACGAGCCGGGTGCCCAGGCGGCCCGCTTCGCGCAGCGCGTCCTCGAAGGCGGCGAGGGACCGGAACCGCTCGCCGTAGCGGCGCTGCTGTTCCAGCGGCAGCCGGGGCAGTTGGAGGCGGCGTACGTCGAGTCGGCTGGCGGTGGAGGCGTAACTGCTGGCCTGGCGGCTGTTGGCGGTGCCACGCAGGAACCCGGCGACGAACCACGCGTCGAGCGCCGCCGGGTCGGGGCGCAGGAGCGTGAGGTTGCGGCCGAGGGCGGCTCCGGCGGTGTCCTCGTCGACGACGCGGGCGATCCCGCCGCCGCCGAGGACGGGTACGACGATGTCCCCGCACTCCACCAGTACCGGCTCCTCCCCGGTCTCGGTGAGGGTCCCCGACGGGGCCGTGCCCGCCAGGACGTCGTGGTCGGTGAGCACCCGCGCGTGGGGGCCGTTCCCCCCGGCCCGCAGCAACAGGGCCCCTCCGCGCGCGAGTTCCCCGACGGTGGTGAGCGGCCAGCGCGGGGGCTGTGTCTCGTCGGCGAGCGGGGGCGTGAGATCGGCGGTCAACCGCAGGGTCTCGCCGAGGCGTTCGCGTACGGCGCCGAGTTCCGCGGCTCCGCCGCCCGCGGCCGGTGGCGGCAGATGCCTGGCGGGGGCCAGGTCCACGTCGTCGTCGAGCAGTTCGATGACCGGCATCGAACGGCTCAGCCCGGGGCGTGCCACGGCCTCGCCGGTGCGGTCGAACGGCTTCCACGCCCCCAGCACGGCGGCTGTCACGGCCGCCCAGTCGACCCCGCCCCGCCCCTCGGCGCCGAGCCGCCCGGTGTCCACGAGCAGCAGCTCCGGCGGCGCCGGCGTCCTGCCCGGCCGGCGCAGCACCCACAGGTGCAGCGGGATGTTGTACGGGGGTGCCGCGCCGACCGGCAGGGCGATCACGGCGCGCAGGGCGCCGCGGCGCAGCAGATCGGCGCGGATACGGCGCCCGGAGCGGCGGCTGGCGACGGCCGGCGGCATCAGCAGGACGGCGGTGCCACCGTCCTCCAGCCGGGCCAGCGCGTGCTGCACCCAGGCGAGTTCGGATTCGGTGCGGGCCGGGAAGCCGTACTCCCAGCGCGGGTCGTAGGCGAGTTCGTCGTGGCCCCAGTTGCGCTCGTTGAACGGCGGGTGGCAGAGCACCGCCTCGGCCCTGAGGTGTTCATGGGCGTCCGCGCGGAGGCTGTCCCCGACGGCGGTGCGGATGGCGCTCTTGGTGCGCAGGGCGAGTCGCAGCGCGGTGAGGGCGGCCAGTTCCGGGGCGCTGTCCTGGCCGTGGAGCTCCTGGCCGGGGCGGGGCGCGACGGCGCGCAGGAGGGCGCCGGTGCCGCAGGCCGGGTCGAGCACGGTGCGGGCGGGCCCGACGAGTTCGGCCATCAGCTCGGCCAGACCACCCGGAGTGAGCGTGTACTGGCGGGGGTTGGCGTCGAGATGGCGGGCCAGCAGGAACTCGAAGGTCTGCCGTGCGCCCAGGTCCGCCGCGAGTTCCGTGGCGCCCCGCAACAGCGGGATCGAGGGCCGCAGCTCGGCGGCCGTGGGCGCGTGCACGGCGGGCTCGCCATCCGGGCCGAAACGCGGGCCGAGAAGCTGCGCGAGGTGGTCGGCCAGAGCGCCGGCCAGCTGTTCGTCGTCGTCGGTGGCGCTCGACTCCAGCCAGGCCAGGGGCCGGTCGTGGAGGTACAGCAGGGCGCAGCCGGCGTGCACCAGGGCCGTCACGGGGCCTTCCGGGTGGCCGGTGACCTGCTGCCAGACCCGCTCCTTGAGCGGCACCTCGGCGAGCTTGCCCTGCTTGCGCAGCCACTCCTCGACGTCGGTCAGCGCGAAGGACGGGCTGGTCTCCGTACCGCCCACCGGCCTGGGGAAGTCGGCATGGCGGCGGCGCCAGTTGCTGACGGCGGCGCGGCCGACGCCGGCGAGCCGCGCGATCTCCGCGGCGGTGACCTCTGTCCCGTTGTCCTGCACGCGCCCGGCTCCCCTCGTACCTGGTGTGTGGCGTTGAGCATACCGACGCACGCAAGATCTACCGCTTCACGCCGTGTACGCACTCGTTATCGTGAACCGTGTTGACTCGGTTCACAAGCTCTGCTGTGATTAACCCATCGAACGACGGGCCGCCCGCTTCGGGTGGTCACACCTCGTCGTGCGGTCATCCACCAGGAGAGGAGGCACGACCATGGGCATGAAGGCACAGCTCGCCCTGCATGCGGCGGTGGGTCTCCTCGTCATCGGTGTGGTCTCGGCGAATGCCGGGAGCGGTGACAGCGCCTCCTACGGCACCGGATCCGCCGACCGCTTCAAGGGCTTTGTGAACACTCACGGCACCTCTGCCGAGAGAGTCGCCGTCTCGCATGTCACCGACGTGCACAGACCCGCGCCACCCGCGGGCGGGACCGACTCCGCCGAGGTCCTCACGGACCTCACCGGCGGCCCACCGGGCGGCGGTACCCGCCCCGCCCGGCTGATCGCCGCCGCCTTCGCCGACTGGAAGCACGACGAGCGGGGTCACGTCACGGTTTACGACTCGGCGGGCGAGCAACTCGCCAACCGCGCCTACTGACAGACACGTCCGCCCGTCGGGGCGGGTGTCACCGCCCGCCGATCCGAGATCACCGCTCACCGCTCACGCCCCGCCGCCGTACACACACCCGTGCCCGCGTGCGGCGGCACCGCTCACTCATCACATCCCAGGGGGGACCTCCCATGCGTCGCACCGCACTCGCCGCTCTCTGCATCGCCGCCGCGGCCACCTTCTCGCTCACCGGCTGCCTGCCCGGCGAGGACAAGTCGAACGAGCCGTTCTCCGGCCTGAGCGGCGGCGAGATCGCCGACAAGGCCGTGAAGGCCACCTCCGACGCCGACTCGCTCCGGATGAAGGGCGAGATCCAGGACGACAGCGCCGGCGGCACGATCAACCTCGACATGGCCCTCAACAAGAAGGGCGACTGCGCCGGCACGATCGGCATGAAGGACGGCAAGGCCGACCTGATCAAGACCGGCGACACGATCTACATGAAGTACGACGAGGCGTTCCTGCGCGCCCAGGGCGGCGGTTCCTCCAAGGAGGAGACCGACATGATCGTGGACATGCTGGCCGGCAAGTGGACCAAGACGTCCGCGACCGCCGAGGACTCCAAGGAGATGGCCAGCTTCTGCGACCTGGACACCGTGCTCGCCGACTTCGAGGACACCAACTCCGACGCCGAGCGCGGCAAGACCACCACGGTCGACGGCACCCCCGCGATCCTCCTCCACGAGAAGGACGGCAAGGACCGGTACACCCTGTCCGTCGCCACCAAGGGCAAGCCGTACCTCCTGCGGGTCGTGAGCAAGTCCGCCAAGGAGCCGGGCGACATGAGCTTCACCGACTACAACAAGCCGGTCCCGGCCGACGCCCCCAAGGGCAAGGTCATCGACCTGGACAAGGACTGGAGCTGACCTGACACTCCGGGGCTCGCAGCGGGCACGACCCGCACGAGCCCCGGAGTGTCAGGTC
>NZ_LIQX01000227.1 GCF_001418475.1 Streptomyces ossamyceticus
AGATCGTTTTCCGATCCGATTCCCTGTCGGCGGGATTTGCCTTTCGGCTGTCTTTGGGCTTCTCGGTTTCCCTCGCGGCCTTTCGACATTCACTACGTTAGCCGATTCCCTCGGCAACTCATAATTGAGTTCTGCGGACTCGAATCAGGGCATGCCTAATTCGCCCCCGCGGAGGGGATGTCGTAGGTAGTGGGTGGCCGCTTCCGGCTGCTGGCTGACTGCCGTACCCGGTTCAAGCGGCTCGGGCTACGTTACGGACCGCCCGGAGGCGAGTCAAGTTCGGCGACGGCGGGGGACATGGGCCCGATAGGGGCTCACCGTGGGGTCGTCGGCGATCCAGAAGCGCCAGGGGTGGACGCCTCCGTCGCCCGCGACGCCGGTACGGGGGCCGTTGCATACCTGGTCGGAGTGGACAGGTGTGCCGGTCAGGACCGTGAGAGGGGGATCCTCGGGGGAACAGGCGTCCGTGCCGTCGAGGGCGCGGTCGACATCCAGGGCTGTGGCCAGGCGGGCCGGCCCTTTGGCCAGTTCCTTGTCATTTCGGGCCGAGATTCGACGTTTGCGAGCCAGCTCCGCGCCCTCGATGACCTCGCCGGCGCGCAGCAGGACCGCGCTCGCCCGGCCCTCCGGACCGCACACCAGGTTCATGCAGTGCCACATGCCGTACGTGAAGTACACGTACACATGACCGGGTGGACCGAACATCACGCCGTTGCGGGCGGTGCGTCCGCGAAACGCGTGCGAACCGGGGTCGTTCTGACCGTCGTAGGCCTCGACCTCGGTGATGCGGAGGGCGATCGGACCGTCCGGGGTGGTGCGCACGAGGATGCGTCCCAGGAGGTCGGGGGCGACGTCCAGGACGGGGCGGTCGAAGAACTCTCGGGCCAGGGGCGTACGGTCGGGGGTCGCGATCATGGCGTACGAGCGTAGTCCAGACGGGTGCGGGCCGATGGGTGGCGAGGAAGCGTCCTCCTTGGAAGTGTGGGGACACGGAACCGGTCACCGCCGGTTCGCGTTTGTAGGGATCAAGGATCCACGCCACACAGAGCGATCCACCCACAGAGAACTACAGAGCCACACAGATACACAGGCGTTGCTGCCTGACGGGAGGAACAGACATGGGGTTCAAGCGACTGCTCGCGAGCCTGGGGGCCGGTGGCGCTTCGGTCGAGACGGTGCTGACCGAGGTCAACGTGGTGCCGGGCGGTGTCGTCCAGGGTGAGGTGCGGATCCAGGGCGGTTCCGTGGACCAGCAGATCGAGGCGCTGTCGGTCGGGCTGCAGGCCCGGGTCGAGGTCGAGGGCCAGGACGCCGAGTACAAGCAGGACATCGAGTTCCTGAAGCAGCGCCTCGGGGGTGCCTTCGAGCTGAAGGCGCAGGCGGTGCACGTGGTGCCGTTCGGGCTGGAGATCCCGTGGGAGACGCCGGTCACGACCATCCAGGGCCAGACGCTGCCGGGGATGCACATCGGTGTGACGACGGAGCTGGAGATCGCGCGTGCGGTCGACTCCGGTGACCTCGACCCGATCAACGTGCACCCGCTGCCGGCGCAGCAGGCGATCCTGGACGCCTTCATCCAGCTGGGCTTCCGCTTCAAGAACGCGGACATGGAGCGCGGCCACATCCGGGGCACGCGGCAGAAGCTGCCCTTCTACCAGGAGATCGAGTTCTTCCCGCCGCAGCAGTACCACGGGCTGAACCAGGTCGAGCTGAGCTTCGTCGCCGACGAGCGCGAGATGGACGTCGTGCTGGAGATGGACAAGAAGCCGGGACTGTTCAGTGAGGGCAGCGACTCGTTCCGTTCGTTCCGGGTGGGGCTGCAGGACTACGGGAACACGGACTGGGCCGCCTACCTGAACCAGTGGCTGTCGGAAGTCGGCAGCAAGCGCAGCTGGTTCTAGGCTCTGAACCAACCCACAGGATCCACCAGGAGGTACCGAGGTGACCGAGCCGAAGAGGCCGCCGCTCCCCCACGATTTCCATCCGGTCGTGCCGTCCTTCACGGTCACGAGCGAGGACGTCGAGCCGGGGGCGACGCTCAAGGACGCTCAGGTCTACGCGGGCGGGAACACCTCTCCGCAGCTGCGCTGGGAGGGCTTCCCGCCGGAGACCAAGAGCTTCGCCGTGACCTGCTACGACCCGGACGCCCCCACGGGCAGCGGGTTCTGGCACTGGGTCGTGTTCGACATCCCGGTGTCCGTGACCGAGTTGGCGACCGGCGCGGGGTCGGGGAAGTTCGAAGGGCTGCCCGAGGGCGCGGTGCACGCGCGCAACGACTACGGGACGCGTGACTTCGGTGGGGCCGCCCCGCCGCCCGGTGACCCGGCACACCGTTATGTGTTCACGGTGTACGCCGTGGACCAGGAGAAGCTCGGTCCGGATTCCGACGCTTCGCCCGCCGTGGTGGGATTCAACCTCCGTTTCCACACGCTGGCGCGCGCCCAGCTCATCGGGGAGTACGCCGCTGTAGCGGAAAAGTAACGAAGCCGGACGTTCATTGAGCGTTTGCCCGCCTCTGGTCTTGGAAGTGATCAGAGGCGGGCATTTTTTATTGCGTTGTCCATCTCGGCGTGCCCGGCCACAGTTGATCCAAGCCTGCCGGGGGGTGGGCTGGTGCACAGGAGGTGGGCTGGGATGCGGGACACGCTGGTACTGAACGCGAGCTTCGAGCCGCTGTCGACGGTGACGCTCAACCGAGCCGTCGTTCTGGTGCTGCAGGACAAGGCCGTCGTCGAGCAGACCCACCCCGAACTGCGCATGCGCGGAGCCGCGGTCGACATACCGGCGCCCCGGGTGATCAGGCTCTGCAGGTACGTGAGGGTGCCGTTCCGAAGACAAGCGCCGTGGTCGCGGCGGGGTGTGCTGGTACGGGACAGGCACAGGTGCGCGTACTGCGGCAGTCGGGCGACGACCGTGGACCATGTGGTGCCGCGGTCCAAGGGTGGCTCCGACAGCTGGCTGAACACGGTCGCGTCGTGCGCGGAGGACAACCACCGCAAGGCGAACCGGACTCCCGACGAGGCGGGGATGCCTCTGCTGCGGCAGCCGTTCGAGCCGACTCCGGCGGACGCGATGCTGCTGTCCCTGGGACATGACGACTTCGACGCGCTGCCGGACTGGCTGTCGAAGGGTGCCGCGTAACCGGCGCCACCGACTGCTGTCTTACGACGGACGGGCCCGCTCTTCCTGATGGAAGGCGGGCCCGTCGTCGTGGTCAGTCGATGGCCGGCTTCTCGCGGCGGTCGGCGTTGCCGTCGGCCGGCCTGGGAACGGTGGGGCCGCCGCCCAGGTTGCCGAAGTTGCCCATGGCGCCGGAGAGGCCCTTCAGGGCGTCGCCGATCTCGCTGGGGACGATCCAGAGCTTGTTGGCGTCGCCCTCGGCGATCTTCGGGAGCATCTGGAGGTACTGGTAGGAGAGGAGCTTCTGGTCCGGGTCACCGGCGTGGATGGCCTCGAAGACCGTACGGACGGCCTGGGCCTCGCCCTCGGCGCGCAGGGCGGCGGCCTTGGCCTCACCCTCGGCGCGCAGGATCTGGGACTGCTTCTCACCCTCGGCGGTCAGGATCGCCGCCTGGCGCGTACCTTCGGCGGTGAGGATCGCGGCGCGCTTGTCACGGTCGGCGCGCATCTGCTTCTCCATCGAGTCCTGGATGGAGGTGGGCGGCTCGATCGCCTTCAGCTCGACGCGGTTGACGCGGATGCCCCACTTGCCGGTCGCCTCGTCGAGGACGCCGCGCAGGGCCGCGTTGATCTCCTCACGGGAGGTCAGGGTCCGCTCCAGGTCCATGCCACCGATGATGTTGCGGAGCGTGGTGACGGTGAGCTGCTCGATCGCCTGGATGTAGCTGGCGACCTCGTAGGTGGCGGCTCGGGCGTCGGTGACCTGGTAGTAGATGACCGTGTCGATGTTCACGACCAGGTTGTCCTGGGTGATCACCGGCTGGGGCGGGAACGGCACGACCTGTTCGCGGAGGTCGATGCGGTTGCGGATGGAGTCGATGAACGGGACCACGATGTTGAGGCCCGCGTTGAGCGTGCGCGTGTAGCGGCCGAAGCGCTCCACGATGGCGGCGCTCGCCTGTGGAATGACCTGGATGGTCTTGATCAGGGCGATGAAGACCAACACCACCAGAATGATCAGGACGATGATGATCGGTTCCATCGTTCGCTCCCCGTGCCCTTCTTCGCCGCGGCGCCTGTGGAAGATCTTATGCCTGTTTGCCTGTTGAGGATCTTGCTCGTCGAGTCTGGCAGAACAGTGCCTGCCAGGTGGGACGTTCGGTGCATTGCGTGATCGCGTCGTGACCGCGTCGTACGAGGTCACATGACGATCGCGGTGGCTCCTTCGATCTCCACGACGTCGACTTCCTGGCCCACCTCGAAGGTGAGCCCGGAGTCGAGGGAGCGGGCGGACCAGATCTCGCCGCCGAGCTTGATACGGCCGCCGGAGCCGTCGACCCGTTCCAGCACGACGGCGTGCTTGCCCTTCAGGGCGTCGATCCCCGTGGCGAGTTCGGGCCGCCCGGCTCTGTGGCGGGCGGCCACGGGCCGTACGACGGCGATGAGCGCCACGGACACGACGGCGAACACGACCACTTGGAGGACGACACCGCCGCCCAGTCCCGCGGTCACGGCGCCGGCGACGGCGCCCAGGGCGAGCATGCCCAGTTCCGGCATCGCGGTCACGACGAGGGCGATCCCGAGCCCGGCCGCGCCCATCAGCCACCACACCCACGCGTCGATGCTGTCCACATCGTCCATCGTAGGACCGGGATGGCTGCGCCGACAGAGCGCACGGTCAAAGATCGCTTACAGCGGATCCGCCAAGTCGGTTGCGTCCGGCCCTGGTTGTGGAGCGCGGATGCCCGACTGGCGGATCGGCGGGAGAAGTTGGAGGTCAGGTGAGGGGCAGGCCCTGGGCGGTCCAGCGCTCGCCGACCTGCTCGACGACGAGCGGGAGACCGAAGCAGAGGGAGAGGTTGCGGGAGGTCAGCTCCAGCTCCAGAGGGCCCGCGGCGAGGACCTCGCCCTGGCGGATCATCAGGACGTGGGTGAAGCCCGGGGGGATCTCCTCGACATGGTGCGTGACCATGATCATGGAGGGGGCGATGGGGTCGCGGGCGAGGCGACCGAGCCGGCGGACGAGGTCCTCGCGGCCGCCGAGGTCGAGGCCCGCGGCGGGCTCGTCGAGGAGGAGGAGCTCGGGGTCGGCCATCAGGGCGCGGGCGATCAGGGTGCGCTTGCGCTCGCCCTCGGAGAGGGTGCCGAACTTTCGGTCGACGTACTCGGTCATGCCGAGGCGGTCGAGGAAGGCACGGGCGCGGAGCTCGTCGATCTCCTCGTAGTCCTCGTTCCAGGTGGCCGTCATGCCGTACGCGGCGGTCAGCACGGTCTGCAGGACGGTCTGGCGCTTGGGGAGCTTCTCCGCCATGGCGATGCCGGCCATGCCGATGCGGGGGCGCAGTTCGAAGACGTCGACCCGGCCGAGGGTCTCGCCGAGGATCGTGGCGGTGCCCTTGCTGGGGTAGACGTAGCTGGACGCGACGTTCAGGAGGGTGGTCTTGCCCGCGCCGTTCGGGCCGAGGATGGCCCAGCGCTCGCCCTCCTTGACCGACCAGGAGACCTGGTCCACCAGAGCCCGGCCCTCGCGGACCACGGATACGTCCTCCAGCTCCAGAACATCGCTCATGAGCGCGCTGTCTCCCCTTGCAGTGTCGGCCTGTCTCGGCTGTCGCGTACGCCTGTGGTTGGAGCCACCGCCGGGTGGGCGCAGCCCTCAGGGAAATCTACGCCACCGGTCGGGCGGTCCATTCCATCGGTCGGTCCTTAGGGTGGGGGGCATGCTCTCGGAACCACGTTCAGGACGCCTTGCCGCATGGGGGAACGCCCTTCTTGCCGGACTTGTCTCACCGGATGACGCGGTGCTCGCGATCGTCGGGGAGGACGCGGTGCATCGGGTGGAGGGGCTGCCCGGCGAGTCGGGGCCCGTGGGGCTGACGCTCGGGCTCGGGCGGCTGCGGACGCTGGGGGTGACGGGGTTGCGGGTGGCCCTGCCCGCGCCGGGGCATCCGTTGGGGCTCAGTGGGCCGCCGGAGTTCAACAAGCGGGCGCTGGAGTCGGAGGAGGCGGTGGTGTGCCACGGGGGTGCGCTGGGGCTGGTGCCGGAGGTGTACGCGGCGGGGCCGTCGGGCGACGAGCACGTCGAGGTGGTCTGGCACTGTCTGGAGGTGCGGGAGGCGCCGCCCGCCGATGTGCCGTCCCTCGGGGAGGCCGAGCGGGAGCTGGCGGAGGCACTGCGGGACGCGACGGCCGTGCTGTCCCGGTTGGACGTGGCGGCGTCGGGGCCGGTGGCGGAGGCGGCGATCGACGCGTACCGGGCGCGGGCCGAGCGCGGGCGTGAGGTGCTCGCGCCCGGGTATCCGCCGCGGGCCGTGCGGGTGCTGGAGCTGGCGCAGCGGGTGGGGTTGCTGATCTCGCTGGCGTACGAGAACGGGCACGGGGGTGCGGTGAGCGCGTCCGAGATGGGCTCCCGGGTGGCCGCGTTGCGGCCGGTGGAGCGGACGGCCCGGCGGGCGCAGGTGGCGGCGTACAACGCGTTCGTGGAGGAGCGGGAGCGGGGGTAGTGCGCGCCCCGGGGCCCTGACACCTTGGCCCGGGTCGGCAGAGTCGCTGGGGGCCTCGGCCGGGGTCGCGGACATGGCTGACCGGCCTTCCGGAGGGATCCGGAAGGCCGGTGGTCACTGGTGCTCCGGGGCGGAACGTCAGTGGTTGACACCCAGGTTGCCGAAGGCCGGGTTCAGGATGCCCACCACGCTGACGCTGTTGCCGACCACGTTGACCGGGATGTCGATGGGGGCCTGGATGACGTTCCCCGAGATGACGCCCGGCGAGCCGACGGCCGTGCCGCCCGCGTGCGCCCCGCCGTCGGTGGCGGAGGCCATGCCCGCACCGGCGGCGACGAGGCCACCGGCCACCATCGTGACAGCGGCGGCCTTCTTCAGGTTCTTCACTTCTGAGCCCTTCCTCGCGATCACTGCGGCGGTCGCACGCAGCACGCACTGAAGAACGGCGGGGCCCCGCCGAGGATGCGCCATTCGGAGGACATACACCCGACGGTATGAATCTCAGATCGGAGGGGAACCTTCCGGGTTGCCGGACAATCGGCCCATCATCCGGTCACACCGTGGCGCACCGCCCACAGCGCGGCCTGGGTCCGGTCCGCCAGGTCGAGCTTCATGAGGATGTTGGAGACGTGGGTCTTGACCGTCTTCTCGGACAGGACCAGGGCGCGGGCGATCTCGCGGTTGGAGCGGCCGTCGGCGATCAGGCCGAGCACCTCCCGCTCCCGCTCGGTGAGCGAACCGCCCCTCCCCTGACCGGAGTTGGCCTCCTCCTGGGAGAGGAGCACCCCGGCGACCTCCGGCTGGAGCAGGATGTGTCCGGCGTGCACGGAGCGGATGGCGCCGGCGAGGGCGTCGGGGTCCACGTCCTTGTAGACGTACCCGGCGGCGCCGGCGCGCAGGGCCGGGACGACGGTGCGCTGCTCGGTGAAGCTGGTGACGATGAGCACGCGCGCGGGGTTGTCGAGTTCGCGGAGTCTGCGGAGCGCGTCGATGCCGTCCATGCCCGGCATCTTGACGTCCATGAGGACGACGTCGGGCCGGAGCTCCTCGGCGCGGGCGACGCCCTCGGCGCCGTCGGCGGCCTCCCCCACGACCTCTATGTCGTCCTGCACCTCGAGGAAGGTGCGCAGGCCCCGGCGGACCACCTGGTGGTCGTCGACGAGCAGCACCTTGATTGCGTCAGCCACCGGGGACCTCCATCTCGATCGTGGTGCCCTTGCCGGGCGCCGATTCCACGGTCAGCGTGCCGCCGACCCCGCTCGCCCGGTCGCGCATGGAGACGAGGCCGAGGTGGCGTCCCGCGCGGCGTATGGCCAGCGGGTCGAAGCCGGTGCCGTCGTCGGTGATCCGCAGCACCGCGCCGGGGCCCCGGCGCTCCAGGGCGACGTCGACGTGCTCGGCCTGCGAGTGGCGCAGGGCGTTGTGCAGGGCCTCCTGGGCGACGCGGAGCATGGCCTCCTCCTGCGCCGCCGGCAACGCGCGGGCGCCGCGCCCGGAGAAGGTGACGCGGGCGCTGTGGGCGCGGTCGAGGACGTGGACCTGGGTGCGCAGGGTGGCGGCCAGGCCGTCCTCGTCGAGTCCGGCGGGGCGCAGTTCGACGACGGCGGCGCGCAGCTCGTCCGCGGCCTCGGCGGCGAGGGCGGCCACCTGCTGGAGCTCGCCCTTGGCGCGTGAGGGGTCGCGGTCGACCAGGGCGGCCGCCGCCTGGGCGGTCAGCCGCAGGGAGAACAGCTTCTGGCTGACGGCGTCGTGCAGCTCGTGGGCGAGGCGGGAGCGCTCCTCGGCGATGGTCAGCTCGCGGCTGCGCTCGTAGAGGCGGGCGTTGGTCAGGGCGATCGCGGCGTGCTGGGCGAGGATCGACAGCAGTTCCTCGTCGTCCTCGGTGAAGCCGCAGCCGCCCTCCGGACGGGGGCAGCGCTTGTTGGCGAGGAAGAGGGCGCCGATGACCTCGTCGCCGTCGCGGATGGGCAGGCCGAGGAAGTCGATCAGGTCGGGGTGGGCGGTGGGCCAGCCCTCGAAGCGCGGGTCCTCGCGGACGTCGGCGAGGCGCTCCGGGGTGGCCTCGTGGAGCATCGCGGCGAGGATGCCGTGCTGGCGCGGGAGGGGGCCGATGGCCTTCCACTGCGCGTCGGTGACGCCGTCGACGACGAACTGGGCGAAGCCGCCGTGGTCGTCGGGGACGCCGAGGGCGGCGTACTCGGCGTCGAGCAGCTCTCGGGCGGAGGCGACGATCGTCTTCAGGACGTCCCGCACCTCCAGGTGTCGGCTCATGGCCAGCAGCGCGGAACTGACCGCCGCGAGGCCCGACCGGGGACCTTGACTCATGAGCTCACCGTACCGGCGGGGCCCGACAGCGCGGATCGGACCGCCGACGGCGGCGCCCCGGCCGTCGGACCTAGGTTCCTGGCCTACGACCGGACCTAGGTCCCGGGGCCCCGACCGGTGGCCTAGGGCGAAGGGCCTTGGCGTACTGGGGCCCGCGTACGAGGCGGTGGGGAGGGCCGGGTTCCTACGTTGGGATCACCGCCGACCGGAGCGGGAGGCGGCCAACGACGACGGGACGATGTCATGCCGGTGGCGATCATCACGGGGGCTTCCAAGGGCCTGGGACGGGCGCTGGGGGAAGCGCTGGCCGAGCGGGGATGGGACCTGGTGCTCGACGCGCGGAACGAGGAGGTCCTGCGGGGCACGGCGAAGGAGCTGGCGGCGCGCGGGACGCGGGTCGAGGCGCTGCCGGGGGATGTGACGGACGCGGCGCACCGGGCCGCGCTGGTCGCGGCGGCCCGTGCGCTGGGCGGGCTGGACCTGCTGGTCAACAACGCGAGCGCGCTGGGCGCCGAGCCGCTCGTCCGGCTGGAGGAGCTGGCCCTGCACGGGCTGCGGCGGGCCCTTGAGGTCAATGTGGTCGCGGCGCTGGGGCTGGTCCAGGAGGCGCTGCCGCTGTTGCGGGCGTCCGGCGCGGGCGCGGTGATCGACGTCAGCTCGGACGCGGCGGCGGAGGCGTACGAGACGTGGGGCGGGTACGGGGCGTCGAAGGCGGCGCTGGACCAGCTGTCGGCGGTGCTGGCGGTGGAGGAGCCGGGGCTGCGGGTGTGGGCGGTGGATCCCGGCGACATGGGCACCGATCTGTACGCGGCGGCGGTGCCGGACGACGACGATCCGCGGCCGCGTCCGGAGAGTGTGGTGCCGGCGTTCCTGCGGCTGATCGAGGAGCGGCCGGCCAGCGGCCGGTACGGGGCGCCGTCCCTGCTGGAGGCGTGATGACGACGGCGCTGAAGGTGCCCGGGGACCGGTCGGCGCGGGTGCCGGTCGAGCAGCGCGGGCCGGGGCTCGACCGGGACTCCGTACGACTGCTGGTGTCGCGCGGTACGGAGGTGTCCCACCACGCGTTCGCGGAACTGCCCCGGCTGCTGCGGGCCGGGGACCTGCTGGTGGTGAACACGTCGTCGACGCTGGCGGCGGCCGTCGACGGGGTGATCGGGCACGCGCGCGTGGTGGTGCATTTCTCCACGCGGGGCGATGACGGGCGGTGGGCCGTCGAGCTGCGTGACCCGGACGGCAGGGGCACCACACGCGTGCGTGCGGGTGGTCCCGCGGGGGCGGCGGTGCGGCTTGCCGGGGGTGCGGGGCTGGTTCTGGAG
>NZ_LIQX01000228.1 GCF_001418475.1 Streptomyces ossamyceticus
GATCGGGTGAGTACAAAGGAAGCGTCCGTTCCTTGAGAACTCAACAGCGTGCCAAAAATCAACGCCAGATATGTTGATACCCCGTCTCCGGCCGGTTCGGTCGGGACGAGGTTCCTTTGAAAAAACACAGCGAGGACGCTGTGAACCATCGGATCATTCCTCCGGTGGTTCCGCTCTCGTGATGTGTGCACCCGATTACGGGTAAACATTCACGGAGAGTTTGATCCTGGCTCAGGACGAACGCTGGCGGCGTGCTTAACACATGCAAGTCGAACGATGAAGCCCTTCGGGGTGGATTAGTGGCGAACGGGTGAGTAACACGTGGGCAATCTGCCCTTCACTCTGGGACAAGCCCTGGAAACGGGGTCTAATACCGGATACGACGCGCTCGGGCATCCGATGTGCGTGGAAAGCTCCGGCGGTGAAGGATGAGCCCGCGGCCTATCAGCTTGTTGGTGAGGTAACGGCTCACCAAGGCGACGACGGGTAGCCGGCCTGAGAGGGCGACCGGCCACACTGGGACTGAGACACGGCCCAGACTCCTACGGGAGGCAGCAGTGGGGAATATTGCACAATGGGCGAAAGCCTGATGCAGCGACGCCGCGTGAGGGATGACGGCCTTCGGGTTGTAAACCTCTTTCAGCAGGGAAGAAGCGAAAGTGACGGTACCTGCAGAAGAAGCGCCGGCTAACTACGTGCCAGCAGCCGCGGTAATACGTAGGGCGCGAGCGTTGTCCGGAATTATTGGGCGTAAAGAGCTCGTAGGCGGTCTGTCGCGTCGGATGTGAAAGCCCGGGGCTTAACCCCGGGTCTGCATTCGATACGGGCAGACTAGAGTGTGGTAGGGGAGATCGGAATTCCTGGTGTAGCGGTGAAATGCGCAGATATCAGGAGGAACACCGGTGGCGAAGGCGGATCTCTGGGCCATTACTGACGCTGAGGAGCGAAAGCGTGGGGAGCGAACAGGATTAGATACCCTGGTAGTCCACGCCGTAAACGGTGGGAACTAGGTGTTGGCGACATTCCACGTCGTCGGTGCCGCAGCTAACGCATTAAGTTCCCCGCCTGGGGAGTACGGCCGCAAGGCTAAAACTCAAAGGAATTGACGGGGGCCCGCACAAGCAGCGGAGCATGTGGCTTAATTCGACGCAACGCGAAGAACCTTACCAAGGCTTGACATACGCCGGAAAACCCTGGAGACAGGGTCCCCCTTGTGGTCGGTGTACAGGTGGTGCATGGCTGTCGTCAGCTCGTGTCGTGAGATGTTGGGTTAAGTCCCGCAACGAGCGCAACCCTTGTTCTGTGTTGCCAGCATGCCCTTCGGGGTGATGGGGACTCACAGGAGACTGCCGGGGTCAACTCGGAGGAAGGTGGGGACGACGTCAAGTCATCATGCCCCTTATGTCTTGGGCTGCACACGTGCTACAATGGCAGGTACAATGAGCTGCGAAGCCGTGAGGCGGAGCGAATCTCAAAAAGCCTGTCTCAGTTCGGATTGGGGTCTGCAACTCGACCCCATGAAGTCGGAGTTGCTAGTAATCGCAGATCAGCAGTGCTGCGGTGAATACGTTCCCGGGCCTTGTACACACCGCCCGTCACGTCACGAAAGTCGGTAACACCCGAAGCCGGTGGCCCAACCCCTTGTGGGAGGGAGCTGTCGAAGGTGGGACTGGCGATTGGGACGAAGTCGTAACAAGGTAGCCGTACCGGAAGGTGCGGCTGGATCACCTCCTTTCTAAGGAGCACTTCTAAGCCGGGCTTCGGCCTGGTTCAGAGGCCAGAACATCAGCGAATGTCTGATGCTGGTAGCTCATGGGTGGAACGTTGATTATTCGGCACGGTTCAGTATGGGTGAGAGCGCTAGTACTGCTTCGGCGTGGAACGCGAAGCTCATCAACTGACCGGGTCGGGCACGCTGTTGGGTATCTGAGGGTGCGAGCGTTGCTCGCTCTTCACGATGCCGGCCCCGGTGAAGCACTGCGATGGTGGTGTGTGACGGGTGGTTGGTCGTTGTTTGAGAACTGCACAGTGGACGCGAGCATCTGTGGCCAAGTTTTTAAGGGCGCACGGTGGATGCCTTGGCACCAGGAACCGATGAAGGACGTGGGAGGCCACGATAGGCCCCGGGGAGTCGTCAACCAGGCTTTGATCCGGGGGTGTCCGAATGGGGAAACCCGGCAGTCGTCATGGGCTGTCACCCTTGCCTGAACACATAGGGCAAGTGGAGGGAACGCGGGGAAGTGAAACATCTCAGTACCCGCAGGAAGAGAAAACAACCGTGATTCCGGGAGTAGTGGCGAGCGAAACTGGATGAGGCCAAACCGTATGCGTGTGAGACCCGGCAGGGGTTGCGTATACGGGGTTGTGGGATCTCTCTTTCACAGTCTGCCGGCTGTGAGGCGAGTCAGAAACCGTTGATGTAGGCGAAGGACATGCGAAAGGTCCGGCGTAGAGGGTAAGACCCCCGTAGCTGAAACATCAGCGGCTCGTTTGAGAGACACCCAAGTAGCACGGGGCCCGAGAAATCCCGTGTGAATCTGGCGGGACCACCCGCTAAGCCTAAATATTCCCTGGTGACCGATAGCGGATAGTACCGTGAGGGAATGGTGAAAAGTACCGCGGGAGCGGAGTGAAATAGTACCTGAAACCGTGTGCCTACAAGCCGTGGGAGCGTCGGAGCAAGGCTTGCCTTGTTCTCGTGACTGCGTGCCTTTTGAAGAATGAGCCTGCGAGTTTGCGGTGTGTTGCGAGGTTAACCCGGGTGGGGTAGCCGTAGCGAAAGCGAGTCCGAATAGGGCGATCTGAGTAGCACGCTCAAGACCCGAAGCGGAGTGATCTAGCCATGGGCAGGTTGAAGCGGAGGTAAGACTTCGTGGAGGACCGAACCCACCAGGGTTGAAAACCTGGGGGATGACCTGTGGTTAGGGGTGAAAGGCCAATCAAACTCCGTGATAGCTGGTTCTCCCCGAAATGCATTTAGGTGCAGCGTCGTGTGTTTCTTGCCGGAGGTAGAGCACTGGATAGGCGATGGGCCCTACCGGGTTACTGACCTTAGCCAAACTCCGAATGCCGGTAAGTGAGAGCGCGGCAGTGAGACTGTGGGGGATAAGCTCCATGGTCGAGAGGGAAACAGCCCAGAGCATCGACTAAGGCCCCTAAGCGTACGCTAAGTGGGAAAGGATGTGGAGTCGCAGAGACAACCAGGAGGTTGGCTTAGAAGCAGCCACCCTTGAAAGAGTGCGTAATAGCTCACTGGTCTAGTGATTCCGCGCCGACAATGTAGCGGGGCTCAAGCGTACCGCCGAAGTCGTGTCATTGCGATATGTACCCCCAACGGGGATCGTGATGGGTAGGGGAGCGTCGTCTGCCGGGTGAAGCAGCCGCGTAAGCGAGTTGTGGACGGTTGACGAGTGAGAATGCAGGCATGAGTAGCGATACAAACGTGAGAAACGTTTGCGCCGATTGACCAAGGGTTCCTGGGTCAAGCTGATCTGCCCAGGGTAAGTCGGGACCTAAGGCGAGGCCGACAGGCGTAGTCGATGGATAACCGGTTGATATTCCGGTACCCGCTGTGAAGCGTCAAACATCGAACCAGGCGATGCTAAGTCCGTGAAGCCGCCCCGGAGCCTTCGGGCAAAGGGGAGTGGTGGAGCCGACGAACCAGACTTGCAGTAGGTGAGTGATGGGGTGACGCAGGAAGGTAGTCCATCCCGGGCGGTGGTTGTCCCGGGGTAAGGGTGTAGGACGAGTGGTAGGTAAATCCGCCGCTCATTGAGTCTGAGACCTGATGCCGAGCCGATTGTGGTGAAGTGGATGATCCTATGCTGTCGAGAAAAGCCTCTAGCGAGTTTCATGGCGGCCCGTACCCTAAACCGACTCAGGTGGTCTGGTAGAGAATACCGAGGCGTTCGGGTGAACTATGGTTAAGGAACTCGGCAAAATGCCCCCGTAACTTCGGGAGAAGGGGGGCCACACTCGGTGATCCGATTTACTCGGTGAGCTGGGGGTGGCCGCAGAGACCAGCGAGAAGCGACTGTTTACTAAAAACACAGGTCCGTGCGAAGCCGTAAGGCGATGTATACGGACTGACGCCTGCCCGGTGCTGGAACGTTAAGGGGACCGGTTAGCTCACTTTCGGGTGGGCGAAGCTGAGAACTTAAGCGCCAGTAAACGGCGGTGGTAACTATAACCATCCTAAGGTAGCGAAATTCCTTGTCGGGTAAGTTCCGACCTGCACGAATGGCGTAACGACTTCTCGACTGTCTCAACCATAGGCCCGGTGAAATTGCACTACGAGTAAAGATGCTCGTTTCGCGCAGCAGGACGGAAAGACCCCGGGACCTTTACTACAGTTTGATATTGGTGTTCGGTTCGGCTTGTGTAGGATAGCTGGGAGACTGTGAAGCTCATACGCCAGTATGGGTGGAGTCGTCGTTGAAATACCAGTCTGGTCGTGCTGGATGTCTAACCCGGGTCCGTGATCCGGATCGGGGACAGTGTCTGATGGGTAGTTTAACTGGGGCGGTTGCCTCCTAAAGAGTAACGGAGGCGCCCAAAGGTTCCCTCAGCCTGGTTGGCAATCAGGTGGTGAGTGTAAGTGCACAAGGGAGCTTGACTGTGAGACCGACGGGTCGAGCAGGGACGAAAGTCGGGACTAGTGATCCGGCGGTGGCTTGTGGAAGCGCCGTCGCTCAACGGATAAAAGGTACCCCGGGGATAACAGGCTGATCTTCCCCAAGAGTCCATATCGACGGGATGGTTTGGCACCTCGATGTCGGCTCGTCGCATCCTGGGGCTGGAGTCGGTCCCAAGGGTTGGGCTGTTCGCCCATTAAAGCGGTACGCGAGCTGGGTTTAGAACGTCGTGAGACAGTTCGGTCCCTATCCGCTGTGCGCGTAGGAGTCTTGAGAAGGGCTGTCCCTAGTACGAGAGGACCGGGACGGACGAACCTCTGGTGTGCCAGTTGTCCTGCCAAGGGCATGGCTGGTTGGCTACGTTCGGGAGGGATAACCGCTGAAAGCATCTAAGCGGGAAGCCTGCTTCGAGATGAGGACTCCCACCCACTTGATGGGGTAAGGCTCCCAGTAGACGACTGGGTTGATAGGCCGGATCTGGAAGCACGGTAACGTGTGGAGGTGACCGGTACTAATAGGCCGAGGGCTTGTCCTCAGTTGCTCGCGTCCACTGTGTTGGTTCTGAAACCACGAACAACCCCACACCCCTCACGCGGGGGTGTGGTGCGGTTGATTGTTTCATAGTGTTTCGGTGGTCATAGCGTGAGGGAAACGCCCGGTTACATTCCGAACCCGGAAGCTAAGCCTCACAGCGCCGATGGTACTGCAGGGGGGACCCTGTGGGAGAGTAGGACGCCGCCGAACTCCTCTTACAGCTCTGGCTCTTGGGCACTACGCCCAGGAGCCAGAGCTTTTTTGCGTTGAGGTAGGGTCAGGGAGCATCATTGGCTCGTTTTGCACAGGAGGCCCCCGGGTGGAGGTCCAAGAGACCCGAGTCCAGACGGACCGGGTGCTCACCATCCCGAACATCCTCAGCATGGCGCGGCTCCTCGGAGTCCCCGTCTTCCTGTGGCTGATTCTCTGGCCTGAGTTCGGCGGCCCCCAGGTCGACGGCTGGGCGCTCCTCGTGCTCGCCCTGAGCGGCGTCAGCGACTATCTGGACGGCAAGCTGGCGCGACGCTGGAACCAGATCAGCAGCCTCGGCCGGCTACTCGACCCGGCGGCAGACCGGCTCTACATTCTGACGACTTTGGTCGGTCTCACCTGGCGCGAGATTCTCCCTCTTTGGTTGACGGCTGTACTTCTCTTGCGTGAGCTGGTTCTGCTGGTGATGGTCGGCATCCTCCGCCGGCACGGCTATCCGCCGCCACAGGTGAACTTCCTCGGGAAGGCAGCCACCTTCAACCTGATGTACGCCTTCCCCTTGCTGTTGCTCAGTGACGGAACCGGGTGGATCTCGTCACTCGCTGCTATTTTCGGATGGGCGTTCGCCGGATGGGGTACAACGCTGTATTGGTGGGCAGGGATCCTCTACGTGGTTCAGGTCCGCCGACTTGTCGCGGCGGACGCCATGGCCGATTGAGCCCGTCCGATGGGACAGCCGTAGTGGCTCGATGGCCCGCGTCGGAAAAGTGCGGGACAATCTGGGCGGGTGAAGTCGGCTAGACCGTGTCTCTTCAAGGAGGACGCTTCCGACATGAAGGCCGTCGTGATGGCCGGAGGCGAAGGCACACGCCTTCGCCCCATGACCTCGAGCATGCCCAAGCCGCTCCTGCCCGTGGCGAACCGCCCGATCATGGAGCACGTCCTGAGGCTGCTCAAAAGGCATGGGCTCAATGAGACCGTCGTTACCGTCCAGTTCCTGGCGTCACTCGTCAAGAACTACTTCGGCGACGGTGAGGAGCTCGGGATGGAGCTCACCTATGCCAATGAGGAGAAGCCACTCGGTACTGCCGGGAGCGTGAAGAACGCCGAGGAAGCGCTGAAGGACGACGCCTTCCTCGTCATCTCCGGTGATGCCCTGACCGACTTCGACCTCACCGAGCTCATCAATTTCCACAAGGAAAAGGGTGCCCTCGTCACCGTCTGCCTGACGCGGGTCCCGAACCCGCTGGAATTCGGCATCACGATCGTCGACGAGGAAGGCAAGGTCGAGCGGTTCCTGGAGAAGCCCACCTGGGGGCAGGTCTTCTCGGACACCGTGAACACCGGCATCTACGTGATGGAACCCGAGGTCTTCGACTACGTCGAGGCCGATGTTCCCGTCGACTGGTCCGGAGACGTCTTCCCGCAGCTCATGAAGGAAGGCAAGCCGATCTACGGCTATGTCGCCGAGGGCTACTGGGAGGACGTCGGCACGCACGAGAGCTATGTGAAGGCACAGGCCGACGTCCTCGAAGGCAAGGTCGACGTCGAGATCGACGGATTCGAGCTCTCACCCGGGGTGTGGATCGCCGAAGGCGCCGAAGTGCACCCCGACGCCGTGCTGCGCGGGCCGCTGTACATCGGGGACTACGCCAAGGTCGAAGCCGGCGTCGAAATTCGTGAGCACACCGTGGTCGGCTCGAACGTCGTCGTGAAGAGCGGGGCCTTCCTCCACAAGACCGTCGTCCACGACAACGTCTACATCGGACAGCACAGCAATCTGCGCGGCTGCGTGGTCGGAAAGAACACCGACATCATGCGGGCCGCGCGGATCGAGGACGGCGCTGTCATCGGCGACGAGTGCCTCGTCGGCGAAGAATCGATCATCCAGGGGAACGTCCGCGTCTACCCCTTCAAGACGATCGAGGCCGGCGCGTTCGTCAACACGTCGGTGATCTGGGAGTCCCGCGGACAGGCGCATCTCTTCGGTGCCCGTGGCGTGTCCGGGATCCTTAACGTGGAGATCACCCCGGAGCTGGCCGTGCGGCTGGCCGGGGCGTACGCGACGACGCTCAAGAAGGGCTCGACGGTCACCACCGCACGTGACCACTCCCGAGGCGCGCGGGCCCTCAAGCGGGCGGTCATCTCGGCGCTTCAGGCCAGCGCCATCGACGTACGGGACCTGGAGAACGTACCCCTGCCGGTGGCCCGGCAGCAGACCGCTCGGGGCAGTGCCGGCGGGATCATGATCCGGACCACGCCCGGCGTGCCGGACTCCGTCGACATCATGTTCTTCGACAGCCAGGGAGCGGACCTGTCGCAGGGCAGCCAGCGGAAGCTGGACCGGGTGTTCGCGCGGCAGGAGTACCGGCGCGCGTTCCCGGGCGAGATCGGCGACCTGCACTTCCCGGCCAGCGTCTTCGACTCGTACACCGGGTCCCTGCTGCGGAACGTCGATACCACGGGCATCGCCGAGTCGGGACTCAAGGTAGTCGTCGACGCGTCCAACGGCAGCGCCGGACTCGTACTGCCGAGCCTGCTCGGCAAGCTGGGAGTCGACTCGCTGACGATCAACCCCGGCCTCGACGAGTCGAGGCCGACGGAGACGGGCGACATGCGGCGGTCGGGGCTCGTGCGGCTCGGCGAGATCGTGGCGTCGTCGCGGGCCGCGTTCGGAGTGCGGTTCGACCCCGTCGGCGAGCGGCTGTCCCTGGTGGACGAGAAGGGGCGGATCGTCGAGGACGACCGGGCCCTGCTGGTGATGCTCGACCTGGTGGCCGCGGAGCGGCGGAGCGGGCGCGTGGCGCTGCCGGTGACCACCACCAGGATCGCGGAACAGGTCGCCGCGTACCACGGCACGCAGGTCGAGTGGACGACCACCTCGCCCGACGACCTGACCCGGGTCGGCGGCGACGAGACGACCATCTTCGGCGGAGACGGGCGCGGTGGCTTCATCGTGCCGGAGTTCAGCAGCGTCTTCGACGGGACGGCTGCTTTCGTGCGGCTCATCGGGCTGGTGGCGCGGACGCAGCTCACCCTGAGCCAGATCGACGCCCGGATTCCGCGGGCACATGTCCTCAAGCGGGATCTCGCCACTCCGTGGGCCGTCAAGGGGCTCGTGATGCGCCGGGTCGTGGAGGCCGCCGGCAATCGCTTTGTTGACACGACTGACGGTGTGCGGGTCGTGGAGACCGACGGGCGGTGGGTGATGGTCCTGCCGGACCCGGCGGAGGCCGTCACGCATCTGTGGGCCGAAGGGCCCGACGACGCCTCGGCGCAGGCCCTGCTGGACGAATGGTCCTCCGTGGTGGACAGCGCCGGACGCTGAAACACCGCCCCACGCGCGTGCCGGACAAGTGCCCCCAACGGGGCCTGTCCGGCACGCGGGTGGGGCCATTCGGAGGTAGCGGGCCCGACGTGCGACGATGTGCGGCATGCCGCAGCAGCCCCCCGTTCGGAGCACGCCCACGCGCCCGTCGCGTCCGGACGCCTCCATGTCGCTGCTCAACAACGTCATGGACCACAGCCTCGACGACGGGTACGCCGAGGCCGCCGCCCGGAAGAAGGCCGACGGTACCGGGGGCATGCCGAAAACCGTACGGGCGAAACTGGGCCTCGCCGTCGGGCTGGTGCTCGCCGCCCTGGTGGTGACCGTGGGCGCGGCGCAGGCGCGGATCAGCGCCCCGGTGCTGGCCAAGGAACGTGAGGAGCTCATCGACCGCATCCACCAGCAGACCACGGCCGCGGACAAGCTGGAGGACTCCGTCGACGACCTCCGTGACGACGTGAGCGCACGCCAGCGCGAGGCGCTCAAGGACGGCGGCGGCCAGGGCGACCTCGTGGACATCCTGTCGGGCGCCGTCGAGGTGCACGGCCCCGGAGTGAAGCTGGTCGTCAACGACTCGAAGGACGCCAGCCAGGGCGGTGACGGCGACCCCCGTGAGACCTCCGGGTTCTCCGACACCGGGCGCGTGCGCGACCGGGACATGCAGCGGGTCGTCAACGGGCTGTGGGAGTCGGGCGCCGAGGCCGTCTCGATCAACGGACAGCGGCTCACCGCGCTCTCGGCGATCAGGGCCGCCGGCGACGCCATACTGGTCGACAACAAGCCGCTGGTGCCGCCGTACACGGTCCTCGCGGTGGGGGACGGGCAGCGGCTGAGCACCAGGTTCCAGAACAGCCCCGACGGGCTGTACCTGCATGCCCTGCAAGAGAACTTCGGGATCCGGACGAGCATCTCCGTCGAGAGTGACATCAAGGTGCCGGCCGCGCCGAGCGTGATCGTACGAACAGCAGAACCGAGCACTAGGAAGGGCACATCGTGATCGCCGTACTGGGCCTCGTCCTCGGAGTCGTGGCCGGACTGTTGGTCCGGCCCGAGGTACCCGCGGTGGTCGAGCCGTACCTCCCCATCGCCGTCGTCGCCGCCCTGGACGCCGTGTTCGGTGGTCTGCGCGCCATGCTGGACGGGATCTTCGACGACAAGGTCTTCGTGGTGTCGTTCCTGTCCAACGTGGTCGTGGCCGCCCTGATCGTCTTCCTCGGCGACAAGTTGGGTGTGGGGGCCCAGCTGTCCACGGGCGTCGTGGTCGTTCTCGGCATCCGCATCTTCTCCAACGCCGCGGCGATCCGTCGGCACGTGTTCCGGGCGTGAGGCCGATGAGCGACAGGCACGAGACGCCGAGGCCGACGGCGGGCGCGGGCGGCGCCGACGACGACGAGCCGACGACCCGGTTGCGCCGCGAGCTGCCGCAGGAGGTCCCCGTCACGGCCGCCGGAGGGCCCGGCACGGCCGCGCCCGACGAGAAGAACCGGCTGACCGGACGGGAGCGGCTGGCCCAGGGGCTGTGGCCGCCGCGCTTCACACGAGCCCAACTCATCGTGGCCGTCCTGCTGTTCGGCCTGGGCTTCGGCCTGGCCGTCCAGGTGGCCTCCAACAACGACGACAGCGCGCTGCGAGGCGCACGCCAGGAGGATCTCGTACGCATCCTCGATGAACTGGATGACCGTACTCAGCGTCTGGAGGAGGAGAAGCAGGGTCTCGAGGATCAGCGCACCGAGTTGGAGAACAGCTCGGACCAGGCCGAGGAGGCGCGCAAGCAGACGGTCGAGAAGGAAAGACAACTCGGCGTGCTGGCGGGCACCGTGGCCGCGCAGGGACCCGGCATCACGCTGACGATCAACGACACGAAGGGGACGGTCGAGGCGGACATGTTGCTCGACGCGATCCAGGAGCTGCGCGCCGCCGGCGCGGAGGCGATCCAGGTGAACGGCGTACGCGTCGTCGCCAGTACCTATCTCACCGATTCGGGTAAGGGAATCAGTGTCGACGGGAACAAGATCACCCAGCCCTTTCGTTTCAAGGTCATCGGCAACCCGCAGGACCTCGAGCCCGCGTTGAACATCCCCGGAGGCGTGGTGCAGACACTGGAGAAGGAGCAGGCCACCGTGACCGTGGAGCGGGCTGACAAGATCGTCGTGGACGCCTTGCGAGCAGCGAAGCGGCCTGACTACGCTCGGTCGTCCTCCCAGTGAACCGCAGGTGCATAGGGGTCGTCCGGCAAGGGCAAGAGGTTGCGGGGGGTCGGCGCACCGAATGGGTGGTGCGTGGTGGAAACTGTCTGGTGGAAACGGACGTTGTGAGGATGTCCGGGTCGGCCGGTGTGTTCAGTCAGGGTTCGTCCTGCCCCACGGGCGGGTCTGTTTCGGTCAAGGGGAATCGCCCGTGAAGTTGTTTGCGAAGTTGTTCGGCAAGAGCGCGCGAGAGGACAGCGACAACGCGACCTCCCGCCATCGCGCGCAGCCTTCGGAGGCGGAGGGCCAGGGTGGCGAGCGCCCCCTGTTCCGGGACCAGGTCGCTGGTCCGGGCGGTGACATTTCCGGAGGTCAGGGCGCGCCGTCTGTTGACCCTGCCCAGTCGGGCCGCATAGGTTTCGGGGACCCGTCAGCCTCAGGTACGGGTGGAGGGTTTGCCACCGACCCGTATGCGTCCAATGCCCCGGCGGGGCAGCCGCGGCAGGAGGATCCGTCGATGTCGGCCCTGGTGTGTACGAGGTGCGGTAACCGCAACGCGGAGAACAGCCGCTTCTGCTCGAACTGCGGTGCGCCGCTGCGTCCCGGCGCGGTCCCGGAGCGTCCCTCCGAGACGACCTCCACGATCTCGATCTCCGGCCTTGAGGCCTACGACTCCGAGACGACGGGTCAGACGCAGCTGCCGGCGCTCTCGCCGGAGGCCCAGGCCGCCGTCGACGCGCTGCCGCTCGGCTCCGCACTCCTCGTCGTACGCCGCGGGCCGAACGCGGGCAGCCGCTTCCTGCTCGACAGCGACCTGACGACGGCGGGCCGTCACCCGCAGAGCGACATCTTCCTGGACGACGTCACGGTCTCCCGTCGCCATGTGGAGTTCCGCCGGGCCCAGGACGGCTCGTTCACAGTCGCCGACGTCGGCAGCCTGAACGGCACCTACGTCAACCGTGAGCGGATCGACCAGGTCGCCCTGCACAACGGTGACGAGGTGCAGATCGGCAAGTACCGGCTGGTCTTCTACGCGAGCCAGCGGGGTTACTGACCCGCCCCCGGACTCGATCCGGGGGGAATCCCCAGGGAAGGTCCATGCTTCGAACAACGAGCGGTGGTGCCGATCACGGCACCACCGCCGCGGACAGTGGCCTGATGAGCATCGGCTCGGTGCTGAACCTGCTGCGCGAGGAGTTCCCAGAGGTCACGATCTCCAAGATCCGTTTCCTGGAATCGGAGGGGCTCATCGAGCCGCAGCGGACCCCCTCGGGGTATCGCAAGTTCAGCGCCGGGGACGTCGAGCGTCTCGGACACGTCCTGAGGATGCAGCGGGACCACTATCTGCCGCTCAAGGTGATCCGTGAGCACCTGGCGGCCCTGGAACGGGGCGAGGAGGTCCGGCTGCCGTCGGTGGGACGCCAGCGGGACAACGGCGACGGAGAGCGGCTGAGCGAGCTCTTCGGGGAGCCCGAGGAGCCCACCGCCGCCCGGATCGGGCGGGCCGAGCTGCTGGCCGGCGCCGGGATCGGCGAGGAGCAGCTGGCCGAGTGGGAGTCGTACGGGCTCGTGGCGCCGCTGCCGGACGGCACGTACGACGCCGAGGCCCTCACGGTCGCCACGCTTGTGGTGGAACTGGGGCGGTTCGGTATCGAGCCGAGGCATCTGCGGGTGATGCGGGCCGCCGTCGACCGTGAGGCGGGCCTCGTGGAGCAGGTGGTCGCGCCGCTGCGCCGCCACCGCAATCCCCAGACCAGAGCGCATGCGGAGGACCGTACGCGGGAGCTGGCGGGGCTCACGGTGAAGCTGCACGCCGCGCTGGTGCAGAGTGCGCTGGGTGTCCGGCTGCGCTGAAGAGGGGTGTTCGCCTGTGGCGGATCGTTCGGCCTATCGGTGCTCGACTACCCAAACATCCCGAGCACGGCCTAGGGTTGCTGTGTGAACGAGCTCGATGTCGTAGGTGTCCGGGTCGAAATGCCCTCCAACCAACCGATCGTGCTCCTGCGTGAAGTGGGAGGCGACCGTTACCTCCCCATCTGGATCGGGCCCGGGGAGGCCACCGCGATCGCCTTCGCCCAGCAGGGCATGGCCCCCGCGCGGCCGCTGACCCACGACCTGTTCAAGGACGTGCTGGAGGCCGTCGGCCAGGAGCTCACGGAAGTGCGCATCACGGATCTGCGTGAGGGCGTCTTCTACGCGGAGCTGGTCTTCGCCAGCGGTGTCGAGGTGAGCGCCAGGCCCTCCGACGCCATAGCGCTGGCGCTGCGCACCGGGACGCCGATCTTCGGCAGTGACGGGGTGCTCGACGACGCGGGCATCGCGATCCCGGACGAGCAGGAGGACGAGGTGGAGAAGTTCCGCGAGTTCCTCGACCAGATCTCGCCGGAGGACTTCGGTACCAGCAGCCAGTGAGGCCGGGCTGCGGTGGTGTCGGGCCTTGCGGCCGTCGGGGCATCGGGCCCTGGCGCGAGGCCCAGTCGTCGTCGTGCCGCCAAGGGTTCGTGGGCCGTTGGGTCGCGCCGCTGGCGGGCTGCGCGGTCGTGACCGGCGGGACCGGCACCACGTGCCGTCCAGGGCCTACCGGAGCGCCGACCGATGGGGTTGGGTCCGGGGGGTGTCGATCAAGGGGGTGGCGTGACGAGAGTCCGGCACCTGACACATGTCCGTGCGGTGTCCCGGGGTTCCGCTTAGCACATTCGGCTAGCCTTTCCCCGCGGAAGGGCACGGGAAACCACTCTCAGGGTGATTATCACTCGGCGTGCCGAGTGTGGCGGTCGTTGACGCACCCTTGGTGGCTGCCTACCGTCGAGAAGGCAGGTCAAGGACGGAGGTCGGCGTGAGGAACAGCGGCGACGGTACGACTGGGGGTGCCCCCGGACGCAGCCTGGGGGAGAGCGGCTCGTACCCTCCCCCGAGCGCTCGGCTCCGCTCGAGCAGAGGCTATCCCCATCCCGGCGGCCCGGCCGGTCCCGTTCCACAGTTGCCTACGGCTGTCCAGGACGGTTCGGAGGTCGAGTCCGAGCCGTACGAGAAGGTCGGGTACCGCGGCCCCACCGCGTGTGCCGCCGCCGGTATCACCTATCGCCAACTCGACTACTGGGCCCGCACCGGCCTCGTGGAGCCCAGTGTGCGGTCCGCCCACGGGTCCGGGACACAGCGGCTCTACAGCTTCCGGGACGTCGTCGTCCTCAAGATCGTGAAACGGTTCCTCGACACCGGTGTCTCCCTGCAGAACATCCGCACAGCCGTCCAGCACCTGCGGGAGCGGGGCTTCAGCGACCTGGAGCGGATGACGCTGATGAGCGACGGGGCCACGGTCTACGAATGCACTTCGCCGGACGAGGTCCACGCCCTTCTCCAAGGCGGCCAGGGGATCTTCGGGATTGCCGTCGGGGTCGTCTGGCGTGACGTAGAAAGCGCTCTCTCGCAGTTGCACGGCGAGCGGATCGACACGGGTGAGACCTTGGTCCGCCCCAACCCGGCGGACGAGCTGGCGCGCAGGCGCAACCGCGCGGTCTGAGCGGGGCGCCGCGGCGGGTGCGAGCGGGCGGGTTGAGGCGGGCCGGCGTGGTGGGCTGAGGCGGGCCCGACCCGGCGGGCGGGGGCGAGTTCCGAGTGGCGGGCCGGTCCCTCCGGGGCGGGTTCGTGGTCGGCCCGCGACCGAGCCGGTTCGTCAGCGGTGACAGGGGCTCGCCGACGGGCGTGGCAGGGCATTGTCAGTGGTGTAGGGCAGCATCGGAGATGTGAGAACCGCGCCCACGATCCTGCATCTCGACATGGATGCCTTCTACGCCTCGGCGGAGCAGGCGTCCAAGCCGAGTCTGCGCGGTAAGGCCGTCATCGTGGGCGGCCTGGGTCCCCGCGGTGTGGTCGCCACCGCCTCGTACGAGGCCAGGGTCCTCGGGGTGCACTCGGCGATGCCCACGGCGCAGGCCCGTCGGCTCGCGCCGAACGCCGCGTACCTCACGCCCCGCTTCACGTTCTACCGGGCGATCAGCCAGCAGGTCATGGGGCTTCTGCACGCCTTGTCGCCGCTGGTGGAGCCCCTGAGCCTGGATGAGGCGTTCGTGGACCTGGAGGCCGGGGGAACGGCCTGGGACGAGGCCTCCGCGCGTGGGACGGGCGTGCGGCTGCGTCAGGAGATACGTGAGGTCACCGGGCTCACCGGGTCCGTGGGGCTCGCCGCGTCCAAGATGCTCGCGAAGATCGCCTCCGAGCAGGCCAAGCCGGACGGCCTGGTGCTCATCGAGCCCGGCACCGAGCGGGCACTCCTCGGGCCGATGTCCGTGCGGATCCTCCCCGGAGTCGGGCCGGCCACCGGGGACCACCTGCGGCGCGCGGGGATCACCACCGTCGAGGAGATCGTGGAGGCCGGCGAGGACGAGGTCGTACGGCTGCTGGGGAAGGCCCATGGGCACGGCCTGTACGCGATGGCATCGGCACGTGACGACCGGGCCGTGGTCGCCGAGCGGGACGCGAAGTCCGTGTCCGTGGAGGACACCTACGACGTGGACATCCACGACCGGGTGCGGGTCCGGCTGGAGGTGCAGCGGCTCGCCGACCGGTGTGTGCGGCGGCTCAGGGGCGCCGGTCTGTCGGGGCGGACGATCGTGCTGAAGGTGCGGCGGTACGACTTCTCGACGCTGACCCGGTCCGAGACGCTGCGGGGGCCGACGGACGACCCGGCCGTGGTGAGGGAGGCCGCGGCCCGGCTGCTGGAGGCCGTCGACACCACCGGTGGGGTGCGGCTGCTGGGGGTCGGGGTCAGCGGGCTTGCCGACTACACGCAGGAGGACCTGTTCGCCCAGGCCGCGGGGGAGCCGGAGCTGCCGGAGGAGGACGCGGTGGAGGAAGCCGTCCCTGACGAGGGCGTGGGGCAGGCCGTCGAGCGTCGGTGGTCGGCCGGGCACGACGTGCGGCACTCCGTGTACGGGCACGGCTGGGTGCAGGGGAGCGGGCTCGGGCGGGTCACCGTGCGGTTCGAGACGCCCGAGGACAAGGAGCCGGGGCGGGTGCGGACGTTCCGGACGGACGACCCGGATCTCGAGGCGGTGGATCCGCTGCCGCTGGTCCCTGGCGGGCCGGTGCGACCGTCGGAGGTGGTGCCCGTGCCGGGGCCGGGAACGGAGCATGAGGGAGGGGC
>NZ_LIQX01000229.1 GCF_001418475.1 Streptomyces ossamyceticus
CCCCCGGAGGGCCCCGTGCCGGAAGGCCACACGATCCATCGCCTGGCCGAGGACTACCTGTCCCACTTCGGCAACGGCACGGCCCTCCACGTCACCAGCCCCCAGGGCAAGTTCGCCGACGCCGCCGCCCTCCTCGACGGCACCCCCCTCACCGCCGCAGAGGCCCACGGCAAGCACCTCTTCCTCCACTTCGGCGCCCCCGACGCGGAGGACTGGGTCCACATCCACCTCGGCCTCTTCGGCAAGGTCGACCTCGGCCCCACCCCGGCGCCCCCGCCCACCGACACCGTCCGCCTCCGCCTGCGCAACGACACGTCGTACGTGGACCTCCGCGGCCCCACGACCTGCGCGCTGATCACGGACGCCGAGAAGCAGGCCGTCCACGCCCGCCTCGGCCCGGACCCGCTGCGCCCGGACGCCGACCCGGCCCTCGCGTACGCCCGGATCTCCCGCAGCCGTACGACGATCGCCGCGCTCCTCCTCGACCAGAAGATCATCGCGGGGGTCGGCAACGTCTACCGCGCGGAGGTCCTGTTCCGGCACGCCATCGACCCGTACCGCGCCGGCCGGGACATCACCGCGGCGGAGTGGGACGCGATCTGGGCCGACCTCGTCGCCCTCATGCGCGAGGGCGTCCGCAACAACCGCATCGACACCGTCCGCCCGGAACACACCCCGGAGGCCATGGGCCGCCCGCCCCGCGTCGACGACCACGGCGGCGAGGTGTACGTGTACCGCAGGACCCACCTGCCCTGCCACATCTGTGGCGGCGAGATCCGCACCGCCGACCTGGCCGCCCGCAACCTCTTCTGGTGCCCCACCTGCCAGCACCGCTGACGCCCCCGGAGGGCGCCCGTCCTCAGAACGAGTGCGGCAACCAGGGCGCCGCGGTCGACGAGCAGAACCCGACGGACGCCTCCGTGAGCGCCCCCGGCCGCAGCTCCCGCACCCGCCCGGCCGCACCCAGCGACGCGAGGCTCACCCCGCCCAGATAGGCCGACGCCAACTCCCGTACGGAGAGGGCGAGATCAGGGGCCCGCTCGGTCCGCTCGCAGCTCGCCCCCCGAGCGTCGCCGACCAGCCGCCAACGCCCCTCGTTCCAGGGGCAGAAGGCGTCCTCGACCTCCAACACCAGATCCACCGGCGCCTGATAGGTCCGCGCCCCCAACGCCGCCCCGACCTCCACGAGCCGTACATGCAGATCGTCCTGCACCCGCAGCCCGCACCGCCGGACGTCCGACACCATGTGCAGCCACGGCTCGTCCACGGGTCGCCGGTACGCGACGACCGACGAGGTCAGGTCGATGTCGAGGAGGAACCGCCACAAAGCGGCGTGCGCGGCCGGATCCACCGCCTCCAGCGCACTCAGCCGGACGACCCCCGCCGCCCCACCCGGCCCCCAGTCCGGTTTCACCCGGAACCGCGCGTACCCGACGAGCCCCTCGTCCCCGTCCCGCTCCGCCACCACGCACTGCAACGGCGAGCCGCCCGCCCGGTGCCGGTCCGTGTCGAGCAGCTCCACCCGCTCCCAGCCCGGCCGCCGCACCAGCATCCCCGGCCGCTGGGGCACCCGGCGCGCGTACACCGCCTCGCAGGCGTCGAGTACCTCGGCCGGGTCGGCGTACCGCAGCCGTACGTCGTCCGTGCCGGGCGGCACGGACAGCCGGACCCGCGTGGTGTCGACCTCGACACCGAGCCGATGCGTGGCGACGCCGTAACCGAACCGGCCGTAGATCGCCGGCTCCGACGCGACCAGCACGGCCAGCGGCTCGCCCCACGAGCGGACGTCCGCCAACTGCCGCCGCATCATGGACGTCAGCACCCCGCGCCGCCGATGCGTGGCCGCGACCCCCACCATCGTCACGCCCGCAGCGGGGACGGCCGCGCCACCGGGAACCGTGACCCGGAAGTCGAACGCCCCGGCCGTCCCCACGCATTGGCCGCCGTCCCAGGCGCCGAGGGCACGGCCGTGGTCGAGGAGCGACTCGTCGAGGTCGCGTTCCTCGGCCGGAGCCCGCATCCCCCCGAAGGCCCGCAGAAGGTTCGCGTACCAGACATTCCACTCGTCCTTGCCCAGCATCCGCAGCTCAGTCGTCATGTGCCATGCGTAGCAGCGCCCTTCGTTACGAGCGAGTTAATTTCCCCATGCCGCACGGGGACATCGTGGGATCCTTCACAGGTGCCGCGCGAGGGCCGCAGGACGGCTCCCGTGTGAGATCTGTGTGAGATTCGTCGTGAACCGGCCCTCGGAAGGGGGACAAGTAGGACCTCCTGTGCACAGGGGCTGGTCCGATGGATAAGGTCCCGAACAATGGCAGCAGGACGAGAGCGGCGCGCGGCGGCCGATACGTTCACGGCCCGGATGAAGAAGCTGGTTCACCGGGTCCGCACCGGCGTGCGCAAATCCGCCGTCGACTACTTCCGGGGCGACGGCTCCGACTGGGTCGCCCTCGCCGGTCTGCTGCTGATGATCCCGCTCATCGCGATGCTCACCATGATCGACCCGGTGTGGTTCTCGCCCGCCGCGCTGGTCCTGCCCATCGTCGCGGGTGGCCTCCTGCTGCGTCCCGCCAGCCTCCTCGGACTCTACGCCGCCGCCGCGACCGCGCTGATCATCGAGTCCGTGCAGCTCGGCCCCTACACCGAGGGCCCGGCGAGAGTGACACCCGGCATCGTGCTCGTGGTCGCCGCCTGCGGGTTCTTCGGCCTGCTCATCGCCCAGTTCCGCAGCCGCGTCGGCGTCCCCTGGCGACGCGGCGGCACCATGCTCTTCGACCTCCGCGAACGCATCCGGGTCCAGAGCAAGTTGCCGCAGCTGCCCGCCGGCTGGCACCGCGAGATGGCGCTGCGCCCCGCCGGCGGCCAGTCGTTCTCCGGTGACTTCGTCGTCGCGGCCCGCACCAACGGCGGCCGCACCCTCGAAGTCGTCCTCACCGACGTCTCCGGCAAGGGCATGGACGCCGGCTCCCGCGCCCTCCTCCTCTCCGGCGCCTTCGGCGGCCTGCTGGGATCGCTCCCACCACACGCGTTCCTCCCGGCGGCGAACGGCTACCTCCTCCGCCAGGACTGGGACGAGGGCTTCGCGACCTCCATCCACCTCGTCCTCGACCTCGACTCCGGCGACTACGAACTCTTCTCCGCGGGTCACCCGCCCGGCCTCCAGCTCAGCGCCGGCACCGGCCGCTGGGAGGAGAAGGCCGCCGAGGGCCCGCTCCTCGGCGTCTACGACGGCGCCCAGTTCGACCCCGTGAAGGGCTCGCTGCGCCCCGGCGACGTCCTCATGCTGTTCACCGACGGCCTCGTCGAGACCTCCGACCGCGACATAGTCGAGGGCATCGACCGCCTCACCGGCGAGGCCGACCGCTACGTCCCCGGCGGCTTCCACGGCGCCGCCTGGCACCTCATCGAAGCGGTCGCCAAGGACGTCAACGACGACCGGGCCCTGCTCCTGATCTGCCGAGAGGGCCCCACGGCCCCGAAGTGACAGGGCGCGCTCCCGAGGGCCGCGGGGACCGGACGAACCAGCCACCAGAGGCCGCGGGGACCGGGCGAACCGGCCACCGGGGACCGCGAGGACCGGGTGAACCGCCATCGGGATCCCGCCCGCCCGACACACACCAGGAGCCCACCCCATGTCTCTCTCCCTCGCCGACGTCGAAGCCATCGCCCGCGGCGCCCACGCCGCCCAGACCGACAAGGCGGGCCGCCCCTACGCCGAGCACCTCCAGGCGGTCGCCCACGGCGTGGCCGCCCGCGGCGGCGACGAGGACCAGATCGCGGCGGCCTGGCTGCACGATGCCATCGAGGACGAGGCCCTCACCGAGGACTGGCTCGTCGAGGCCCCCTTGACCACCCGTACGAAGAACATCGTGCTGGCCCTCACCAAACGCCCCGGAGAGGCCCCGGAGGCGTACGCCGCGCGCATCCTCGCCACCCCGGGCGCCGTCCTCGTCAAACAGTCCGACCTCGCCCACAACGCGAACCCGGCCCGCCTGGCCGTCCTGGATGAGTTCACCCGGGCCCGGCTGACCCACAAGTACGCCCACATGCGAAACCTCCTCGGTCTGCCGGACGAACCGGCGACCGAGGAGGTCGGGGACGAACAGGACGGCTGAGAGTCAGGTCCTCGCGCCGGCCTTCCCGCGCTCGCGGGCCAGCTCGGTCGCGTCCCGCTTGAAGGCCCACTCCATCTTCGGCTCCATCGCGAACCGGAACATCCGCTGCACCGGCGGCGTGCACAGCACGGTGATGACGGCGGCCGCGAAGAAGGTCACGAACAGCTCGCCCAGCGGCTGGTGGATCCACGCGTTGAGGTCGTACCAGTCCCAGAAGCGCGAGCCCTTCGCGAGGAACCCGTGCAGCAGATAGCCGTACAGGGTGCCCGCGCCGAGCACGGTGAACCACATCTTCCGCCGGGGCACCCAGGCGAAGAAGCACGTGGTCAGCACCATGGAGCAGCCGAACAGCGCGAAGGTCATCACGACACCGGCCCACCATGGCGCACCCAGCTCCTGGGCGCTGTCCCGGTGGTAGAACCAGGCCGAGTTCATGTCCGGGCCCAGCCAGTACGCCATCGCCAGCGCGCTCGCCAGCACCGGCACGGACAGCATCCGCACCTCACGGCGGCGCATGAACTGGAAGTGCGCCGGCTTCATGAACAGACCGACCACGAAGAACGGCAGGAACTGCAGGACGCGCTGGAGGTCGAGGTCGTCACCGATGTCCGGCGACACGGAGGCGAGCGCCGCGATGGCGAGCGCGAGCGGCACCGGCCAGCGGACGACCTTCCACAACGGGGTCGTCAGCCGCCAGACGAACAGCGCGATCAGGAACCAGGTGAGATACCAGGGGTCCAGCAGGCTGATCGGGTGCGACGGGTCGTCGTCGGCGTACCGCTTGAAGACCGAGTACGCGATCTCGAACAGCACGTACGGCACCGCTATGCCGGTGACCAGCCTTCGCAGCCGGTCGGGACGCATGTCGAAACTGCGCGAGAAATAGCCGGAGATGATGATGAACGCCGGCATGTGGAAGGTGTAGACGACCATGTACAGCGCCTCGGCGGCGCGACTGTGGTCGGTCAGCGGCTCCCAGGCGTGGCCCATCGCGACGAGCACGATGGCCAGGTATTTGGCGTTGTCGAAGAACGCGTCGCGTTGTCTGGCCGGTCTGGTGTCCGGGGACGCGGCGCTCGTGGCCGGGTGGGGGGACGAGGACTTCAGCGAGCGTGGACTCGGCACTCCGTCCGCCGACGACTGGGCCGGGGGGAGCGGCGCGCTGGTGTGGCCATGCGGTCGCAGCGAGTTCGTCACAGACCCTCCCGCCGTGTACGACGCGGGCCGGTCCGAGCACTCGCTGCGCAAGGGGGGGACGAGGCAGCGGTGAACATCTGAGGCACCCTAGCGTTGTGTGTGCGAGTCAGTAAAACCATCGACGTTAATCCCGTATTGGTGAGTGCGTGTCCTCTCCGGGTACCCGGGATTCGGTGAAGTGAGCATCAGTCAGAGCGTCACTGTCCGTGCACCGAAGCGGCATGACACAAGACCCATCTGTCCGTATACATCCGGACTAAACGGTGCATAACATGCTCGGGCGACTCCGGCGGAATGTCCGGTTAATTGCCGTTCTCCGTACGGGGCTTGATGTGTCTGTGGCAACAACTCGAATTACCTGCGAACGGGATGTGTGTGCACGGAAACGATCACCGTGAATTCACTCCCGTCCCCCTCTCGCCGGTCGCGGGCGCGCTCGCGGATCCGCGTCACTGTGGCGGACGTTGCCTCACCTGCCGCATAGGACGGCCTGGTTGGTGGCACGATGGTTCTGGCGGGGTGCGCGTGGGGTCGGCGCCCCGGGCCGGGAGTGCGGACCGACCGAGGGTGTGATCTGTTGTGGCCATATCGCTGTCAGTGGTTCTGTTGCTGGGGATCATCCTCATCGTTCTGATGAGAGGTGGGACGATCAAGGCCGGCCCGGCCGTGGTCGCCATCCTCTTCGGCTTCTTCCTCGCCTCCACCGGTATGGCCGACGACATCCAACGCTTCCTGAACTCGATAGCGGAAACGATCAACTCGATCCAGTTCTAGCGAGGCGCCGCGACGGCGTCGCCGTCGCACATGTCACGCGCAAAGGGCTCCGGCCCGGCCCCGAGGGGGTCCCTCCGGGCCGGGCCGGATGCGGCTGGCGTGCGCGTTCTCGTCCGGCTCCCCGGTGTTCCCCCGCGCCCTACGGCTCGCCCCACTCGGGAACGCACATCATGCGGTGGGCCGGCACGACGGCTTCGCCGGGCAGCGGATCGATTCCACGGACCCGTACGGCCACGACATCGGTGGGTATGGGGGAGAGGGGTGGAAGCTTCGCCAAACGCCACCGGAAGGCCTCTGGGACGTCTTTGGCGGGCAACTCCACCATCGCGAGGCTGACCCACCGGTCGTAGTTGGTGGGGTACATGCGGACCAAAGCGCCGCAGTCGGGGCAGATCGGCGGCTCGATCCACGTCACGTCGTCCGGCTCCGGGGCCGGCCCGGGTGCGGCTGTGGCTCCGTCAACCGCGGCCATCTCGTTGGCGAGGATGTTCCAGCACCGTTCGCAGTAACTCGCCATGAGACCGAACCGTCCGCGCTCACGCACGGTGTGGTCGGTCTTCCCGCAGTGATGGCATACCGACTGGTCACGATCCCGAATCGCCCCCATGTGTTTGAGTGTGGGCGAATCCGACAGGATCCCGGTAGGTCGCGATTTGGCCGCAATCGGCGATCAGAGGTGCGGCCGTCCAGTGCGGAGGGGGTTCGACGGTAGAGGGCGCCCAGGAGGTACCCGCAGGCGCCGATCGGGGCGCCCAGGAGAAGAAGGACCCCCCCGATTGTTGCGGCGACTCCTCGGCCCACGCTCGAAACGATCAGGGCCAGGTCGGAGGTGTGATCCTCCGGCCTGGCCCTGAGTCGTATGGAGCGGGCGACGGGAATCGAACCCGCGTAGCTAGTTTGGAAGATCGCGTATGTGGACCGCGCCTGACCTGGAGACTCGCTGACGTGCGCGTTCTCGGCTGACTCCCCGGTGTTCCCCGCTACTCCCTGTCGGTCGCTGCTCGATCGGGCACGCGAGAGACACGGCCGCGCTCCGTGCTCTCCGCCACGTTCTACGGCTCGTCCCACTCGGGAACGCACATCATGCGATGGGCCGGCACGACCGGATCGCCCGGCAGTGGATCGATTCCACGGACCCGTACAGCCACGATATCCGTGGGGGTGGGGGAGAGGTCCGGAAGCCTCGCCAAGCGCCACCGGAAGGGCTCTGGGACGTCCTTGGCGGGCAACTCCACCATGGCGAGGCTGACCCATCGGTCGTAGATAGTGCGGTACACACCGACCATCGCGCCACACACCGGACATACCGGCGGCTCGACCCATGTCACGTCGTCAGGGTCGAGGGTGGGCCTGGGCGCCGCTGTGGCTCCGTCGGCCTCGGCCATCTCGTTGGCGAGGGTGTTCCAGCATCGATCGCAGAGCCTCGACATGAAGTCGAACCGTCCGCGCTCACGCACTGTGAGGCTGGTCGCCCTGCACTGATCGCATACGGACTGGTCACGATCCTGAATCGCCCCCATGTGTTCGAGTGTGAGCGAACCTGGCTGGATGTCAGTAGGGCGCGATTTGGCCTCTTTATGCGGATCGCGCGCTCATGTTGTTGAAGTCGTCGTGCGGCAGGTGTTGAGAGGGTTGTGCGCGGGGCTCCGTCTGGGCGTGCCGGCACGTAGGATGCCCCCTCACGTCAGGGGGTACGGATGGCTGGAAGTGATGGAGGATGCGGGTGTCTTGCGGCCTTTATAGCGGGACTTTTCCTGCTATGGGGGATCGATGAGTGGACTACCCCGGACTACGACCCACCAGAGAAGCCCGTGCCGGCAGTGGCGCCGTCATTGCTGCACTGGCAGTACAAGGGAAGCACCTGTGCAGATGGCTGGCCTTCGTCCTCAATCGGACGGCAGGGCGCGTGCAGTCACCACGGCGGCGTCGTCTCGATCTGGGCTGATGAGGACGGCAACGAGGTCACTTGCCGCAATTCTCCACCAGCGACTGCTGAGCAGCGGGACACCCAAGTCCGGCTCTACGGCCGTGTTGTCTGCTAAGCCACCACTCACCCAGCTCCCATCCCGTCTGCCGTCGAGACGGCAGACGGGATGGGAGCCCCCCGCACCAGCCACTCACGGCCGGCACTCGCGTACCGGGCCCCCTGCCATCTCGGAGCCTGAGCGCCCCCGCCGGAGGCTGGTTCTGAGCGCGGCTTCTCTGCACGGGGCTCACCCCATGGCCTCGGCCCTATCCACCTGTGGGCGCGCGTCGGCGTCGGCGGCGCCGAGCGGGCCGGAGGCAGGAGCGCGGGCGCGGCCAGAGCCGGGAAGCGCCCGGCGGAGCGGAGCGTAGCCGGGGCTTGATGAGGTAGAGAAATCTGTAACAGGCCAGAGGCCGTTGGCCCGGTCAATCCATCGGGTACTCGGCGGAGAGTTCGCGCCCTGCTCCAAGGAAGTCGCGGGCGTACTCGGTTGGCTCGCCGTTGTCGTCCCAGTACAGGTTGGTCATTGTCAGGGCCAGACTGCCCGCTTCGGCTTCGAGTACCTCGGCAATGTCCTGAGGGACTGGGAACATCGCGACCACGTCGCGGCGTCGGACCGCGCGCCGGCCTGTCCGCTCTTCGATCAAGCCGAAGGTCATCTTGGGGAGCGGCCCAGCCTCCAGCAACTCTGGTGCAGCCTCGGCCAACTCCCCGGCAAGGTACGACGTGGATACCGCCACTACCCCGTCGTCATCGCGGTAGACCCGTCGACGTTGAACCACCTGGTCACCCTCGCTGAGCTTCAACGCCTCCGCAACGTGCCCCGGCGCGGCAACCAGGCCGGCGCTAAGGATCTCCACGGTCTCGCCTTTGCGGAACCCGCTGCCTGTTGCTCGCAGCATCTGAAGGCGATCCGAACCGCTCGTCAGCTTCCTGCCCAGGTCGACGAATGTGCCCTGCGAAGAGGACCGCACGTACCCCTCCTCCTGGAGCTGTTTGATCGCCTTTGCTGCGGTAGCTGTAGCGACACCCCATTCACGCGAGATGCTCGCGATCGAGGGGAGCTTGGAGTCCTGCGGTAGTGCGCCGTCTTTGATTTTCATGCGGTAGTGCTCGGCGATTTGCAGGAACGGGGACGCGGTGCGCTGCACCTTCGGGGCCATCGCTTCTCTCCTTCTCCTTCCGGGCGTGCTAGCTGTCGATCTCGTCGCGTTCTAGCTCGCATACCCATCGTATGCCCCACATTCCAAGACACGCTCGGCAGTCTTCGGCCTACCTGCGGAGACGGGCGCTTGACATACGCATGCTAGTACGCGCACTATGAACGCAAGCTAGTACGCGTTGAGCGGGTGCAAGCTAGCTCGCTCGCAATCAGGAGAGAGGCACAGATGCCGTCCTTCAAGATCGACACTTCGACCGCTGTCGTGTTCGTGGCGACCGCCCCGGTTCCGAAGCTCGCGAACGCCAAGACCGGTGAGCGGGCCATGGACCGGGAGACCGGTGCGGCTCTGTCGACCGTGGGCCTGCTGGTCTCGGACGACGGGGAGGGGAACCTCTACCAGGTGACCATCCCGGAGACGGGTTACCCCGAGGGCCTCGCGCCGGGCATGCCGGTGAAGGTCATCGGACTCAAGGCGCGCGACTGGGAGAACGAGTTCAACGGCCAGAAGCGGCACGGGATCTCGTTCCGTGCGGTCGCGATCACTGCGGCGGCCTGACCATGGCCGACCTGTCGCCCTGGGTGGAACTGGGGACCGTGGCCGCTGGTGCCGGCGGGATCGGCTACGCGAAGGCACGTGCTCCTCGCGCGTACTGGTCGCTGGTCGGTCTGCCGGTCACCTGGGGCCGGTTCACCTGGACCTACAGCTCGACCATGGAGGTGTGCGGGCTGACGGTGCAGCCGTCTCGATTCCGCGCCTTCGTCGCCCGCAACCTGGCCCGTGGTGAGGTGCGGCCGGTGGCGCCGAAGGTCCGCCGGGTGAGCCCGACCTCGACCGGTCTGCGGGTGACGCTGCGTCTCCCGGCCGGCCTGGAGCCCGCCGACATCGCCGCGTCCTGCGAGCGTCTGCGTCACGCCTGGGGTGTGCGCTCGGTGACCGTAGTGGAGACCAAGCCCGGCTTCGTGGAGCTGCGCATGACGGGCTATGACGTCCTGGCGCGGGTCCGCCTGCCGCGCAAGGCCCGGCCTCACGACCTGGTCGTCCCGGTCGCGCTGCGCGAGGACGGCACGGTCTTCGAGCGGAACTACCACGAAGTACCCATGGCGCTGACCCTGGGCGCGACGCTGTCGGGGAAGTCGGTGTATCAGCGCAACCTGATCAAGGGGCTCGCGCAGTTGCCGGTGGGGCTGATCGGTATCGACTGCAAGCGCGGTGTGGAACAGAGCCGCTACGCGCCCCGGCTGTCGGCGCTGGTCACCACCCCGGAGGATGCCGCGCGCCTGATAGACGCGCTGGTGGTCGAGATGGAAGAGCGCTTCGACCTCCTCGCCCTACATGGGGTGTCGGACCTGTGGGAGCTGCCCGAGCATCTGCGGCCGGTGCCCCTTGTCGTGCTGATCGACGAGATCGCGGAACTGTTCCTGGTGGTCTCCAAGAAGGATGAGCCGGCCCGCGACCGCACGGTCATGCAACTGGTGCGACTGGGGCAGATGGCCCGCGCCATCGGGATCTTCCTGGAGGTGTGCGGGCAGCGGTTCGGCTCCGACCTCGGCCGTGGTGCAACCGCGCTGCGTGCCCAGCTCACCGGCCGTGTGGTGCACCGCGTCAACGACAAGGCCAGCGCCGAGATGGGCCTGGGGGACATCTCCCCGGAAGCGGTCCTTGCGGCTACCTCGATCGCGGCGAACCGTCCCGGTACGGCGGTGGCCGGCGACACCTCCGGTGGCTGGTCCCGCATCCGCACCCCCGAGATCAGCCCGGCCGATGCGGCGGCGGTCTGCCAGGAGTTCGCGCACCTCACCCCTGATCTGCCGTTCCTCGCGCCGTTCCGGCCGGTCAGTCAGATCGTCGTGCCGCCGATGCCGGCCGTACCGCCGCGCGTGAAACCCCGCCCGGTCACCGAGTAACACCCCCGTTCCACACCGTCGGCGTGACCGTCTCACGCCAGCTCCCTACCCGAGCCATGCCGAAAACCGAACGGAGATCGCTCATGGCACCGCGCAAGAGCACCAAGACCGTCAAGCCTGCCGTGCCGAAGTGCCCGGCCTGTGACGGCAAGGGTGAGATCACCGAAACCGTCCGCGTCGGCCCCCGCAAGGGGCGTGCCACCGAACACCGTCAGTCCGCCGCGTGCCTGACCTGCTGGGGCTCTGGCGAAGCCACCGACTGAACCCCGCCGGGGCCGGGCGGCCAACCACACGCTCCCGGCCCGGCCCGATCCCCCGAAAGGGAGGTGAAGACTCGTGCCGTTCAAGATCCGGGCCGTTGTGCTCGTCCTGGCCGTGATCGCCGGTTCCCTGTCCTTCGCCCACCTGCACGACCTTGCCCAAGCCGCCGGCCAGACCGGTTGGAAAGCCTGGGCCTACCCCGTCTCCGTCGACCTGCTGCTGGTCTGCGTCCTGCACCGGCTCCGCGTCGACCGGTCCGTGACGGCCTGGTTCTGGTTCCTGATCGCCCTGGTCGCCTCGCTCGGCGCGAACGTCGCCACCGCCGGGGTCCTCGACCTCGACCACGTCCCGGCCTGGCTGCGCATCCTCGTCGC
>NZ_LIQX01000023.1 GCF_001418475.1 Streptomyces ossamyceticus
GCCGCCGCACCGGGCTCCTCCGACGGGGTCTTCAGCAACGTGTCGAACTTCAACCGCACCGACGCGGAGATCGCCTACACCCGGAAGGTGCTGGACGCCCTCGGCGGCCCGGCGGACCTCGGCGCCGTCATCGACACCAGCCGCAACGGCAACGGTGCCCCGACCGACGGCGCCTGGTGCGACCCGCCGGGCCGGGGCCTCGGCCGCTCGCCGACGCTCACCACCGGCGAGTCCCGCATCGACGCCTATCTGTGGGTGAAACTGCCGGGCGAGTCCGACGGATGCCAGGGCGACGCCGGCGAGTTCTCACCGGGGTACGCGTACGAACTGGCACGGGGGTGAGCGGGGTCCGCGTCCGTACCGCCGCGGGGCTGAGCGACGGGGACCGCCCCCACCGCCCACACTGAGCGGTTGCTTAGGATGAGGGCGTCCCGTTCCGCGTCGACCTTCCCCAGGAGCACCACCCGTGACCGCCGAAGCCCCGACAGCCCCTGCCCTCGCCCACGGCAGGCTCGTCCCCGTCACCGTGCACTTCGACGACCTGGACGCCCTCGGCATGCTGCACAACGCCCGCTACCCGGTGATGGTCGAGCGCGCCTGGACCCAGCACTGGCGGGAGCAGGGCTACGGCTTCGACGGCGACTGGGCCGCCGCCGGCGACTTCTGCAACGTGGTCAAGGAACTGCGGATCAGCTACGAGGCACCGGTCACCCGGCCCGGCGCCTACGCCGTGCACCTGTGGCTGGAGCGGCTCGGCACCACCGGCCTGACCTACGGCTTCCGCTTCTGCTCGACCGACGGCTCGCGGACCTACGCGCGGGGCACCCGCGTCCTCGTCAGGCTGGACGCGGACACCCTGCGGCCCACCGCGTGGAGCGACGACTTCAGGGCTTCGGGTCGGGAACTGCTGCGTCCGGCCGACTGATCCGCGCCCGGTCGCCCTCCCCGGCCCGCAGCACCCCCGCGAACACGGCGAGCCCGCACGCCAGCACGGTCACCAGACCGAACGACACCACCAGGCTGGTCAGCTGCGCCAGACCACCGATCGCGCTCGGCGCGATCAGCCCCGAGGTGTAGGTGATGGTCGCGACGCCCGCGATGGCCAGGCTCGGGTTCGGGCCGCTGCGCCCGGCCGCGGCGAAGCAGAGCGGTACGACGACGGCGATACCCAGCCCCATCAGCGCGAACCCGGCCATGGCGACCGCCGGGTGGTTCGCCACGACGATCAGCACACCGCCGAGCGCCGCGAGGACACCGCTCGCCCGCACCGTGCGCACCGCGCCGAAGCGGTTCACCACCGCGTCGCCCACCAGCCGGGCCACCGCCATGGTGAGCATGAACCCGGTGGTGCACGCCGCCGCGAGGCCCGCCGAGGTCGCCAGCTCGTCCCGCAGATACACCGCCGACCAGTCCAGGGCCGCCCCCTCGGCGAAGACCGCGCAGAACCCGACCGCGCCGATGAGCAGCGCCGACCTGGGCGGCAACGCGAACCGGGGTGGCGGCTCCTCGTCCTCGGTGGCCCGGATGTCCAGCACCCACTGACAGGCGACCAGACCGAGCACGGTGAGGGTGGCCGCCGCGAGCGCGTGGTGCAGGCGGGCGTCCGAGCCGAGATGCGCGGCGAGCGTGCCGGCCGCCGAGCCGACGAGGGCGCCCGCGCTCCACATGCCGTGCAGACCTGACATGATCGACTTGCCGAGGCGGGCCTCGACCTCGACGCCGAGCGCGTTCATCGCCACGTCCGCCATCCCGGCCGCCGCGCCGTACACGAACAAGGCGGCGCACAGCGTCCACAGGTTCGGGGCGAGGGACGGCAGGACCAGCGCGAGGGTCCACAGCGCGATCAGGACCCGCATCGCCGTACGGGCGCCGAGCCGATGGCTGACATAGCCGGCGAGCGGCATCGCCACGGACGCGCCGATCGCCGGGAACGCGAGGGCCAACCCCAGCTGACCAGCACTGAGCTGGGCGTGGTCCTGGATCCAGGGCACCCGGGTCGCGAACGAGCCGGTCACCGCTCCGTGCACGGCGAAGACGGCGGCCACGGCGTACCGGGCCCGCCGCACATCGCGCCGTTCGTAGACCACTGCGCTCATTCTCCGCCCTCCCTGGCTTCCTTCAGTGCCCTCGGACTCGCGCGCCGGCCGTACCCGCCCGTTTCCGGACCTCCCGTACTCGCCCGTTTGCGGCCTCCCGGCCCGCTCTCGCGCCGCCGTAAACTATCAGGAACCCTGCCTGATAGATAGAGAGCGCTGTCCGTACGGCGTCGTGGGTCCGGGGGCCGAGTCGTGTTCCCTGGTCGGCGCAGGGCAGGCAACCGTACGCGTCGTCGATCTGGGAGGATCCCGGCATGCCCGCATCACCCAGCACTGCCCGGGCCATCAACGATCGGCTCGCCCTGCGGCTGTTGCAGGAGGAAGGGCCGTTGACGGCGGGGCAGTTGAAGCAGCTCACCGGTCTGTCCCGGCCCACCGTCGCCGACCTCGTGGAGCGCCTCACCGAGGCCGGACTGATCTCGGTGGTGGGGGAGTCGGGCGAGCAGCGGCGCGGGCCGAACGCCCGCCTCTACGGCATCGTCGCCGACCGCGCGTACCTCGCCGCGCTCGACGTGCGCACCGAGGGCGTCACGGTCGTCGTGGCCGATCTGCTCGGCAGGGAACTGGCGCGGGCGTCCGTCCCGATCGCACACGACGCGGGGACGGGGCCCGCCGTCGAGCAGGCCGTGGGTCTCGTGGAGCGCGCCGCGAAGGAGTCGGGCGCCGACCGGCTGCACACCGTGGCGATCGGCGCCCCCGGTCTCATCGACCCGGCCACCGGCGAACTGCGCGACAGCACCGGGCTGCCCGAATGGCACCGTCGGCTGGCCGCCGCCCTGGGTGAACGCCTCCCGGCCCGGGTCCTCGTCGAGAACGAGACCAACCTCGCGGCGCTCGCCGAGCAGCGGGACGGCGCCGCCCGCGACCGCGACACCTTCGTCCTGCTCTGGCTGGGCCTCGGCACCGGCGCGGCCGTCGTCCTCGACGGCACCCTTCGCCGCGGCGCCTCCGGCGGTACCGGTGAGATCGGCTTCCTCCCGGTCCCGGGCACCACGACCCTGCCCTCGGCCACCGACTGCGAGGGCGGCTTCCACTCCCTGGGCGCCGCCGCCGCGATCGACTCCCTGGCCGGGGAGTACGCCCTGACGGCCGCCGCCCCCACGGGAAACGAGCCACACGCGGCCACCCTGGTGAGGGCAGCCGCCCAGGCGGTGACGAGCCGACCTCCGACGGGCGGATCCGGCCCGCCGACGGACGGGAGCGCTGCCGCACCGGCCGACGCGAACGCCCCGCGGACGCGTCCGGCGGCGGGTGGAACCGTGGCCGACGCTCCGCAGACGCGTCCCGCATCGGTCGGGGCCGAGGCCTCGTCGGACGGGACGGACATTCCCGTACACCCTCCCGTACACCCCCTGGCTGACGCGCACGCGACCCCGGACACCCGCCCGTCGGCCGACGCCCATGCCCGCTTCCTCGACGCCCTGGCCGATCGTCTCGCCATCGGTGCCGCCTCCGTCGTCGCCGTACTCGACCCCGGCTGCGTGGTGCTCGGAGGGGAGGTCGGGCGAGCCGGAGGGGAGGTCCTCGCGTCCCGGGTCGAGGCGCGGCTGGCGGCACTGTCGCCGCTGCCCACCGAGGTCCGGCCCAGCGCCCTCGGCGGCGCCGCCGTACTGCGCGGGGCCCTGCTCATGGCGAGAGACACGGCCCAGGACGAGCTGTTCGCACCGCCGCCGCGGTAGGTCGGCAGCGAGCGGGCCATGGCCGGGTCCATCATCCGCACCCCGCCGCTGAACAGGCTTCGCGGCTCACCGTGCCTTCGGCGTCCGCCCGGATGTCAGGCATCGCGGCCCACCTCGCCTTCCATGTGCGGGGCTGCCGGTCGGCCCACGTGAACGGGGCCGCCCTCGGCATTCCCCGCCGGGTAGGGCCCGGACCCGGCCGCCCCCGGCATCCGCCCACCGACCCGGCGGCCTCTCGGCTCACCCCGTCCTCCGGCCCCCGCCGAACCGTTCGGCCACGTACTCCCCGAACGTCCCCTTGCCCACCGCCCTTTCCGGGGCCAGGTGACCCCCGGCCCGGAACCCCGCGTACGCCTTGCCGAACAGGGGCACCGTCAGGAGGGCGCGGCGGCGGCCGGTGGCGGTCAGGTGGATGCGGGCCAGCGTGCGGAGGCTGAGGATCTCGGGGCCGCCCATGTCCGGGACGCGGCCCGCGGGGGCGGACACGGCGAGCTCGGCCAGGCGGTCGGCGACCTCGGCGACAGCGATCGGCTGGTCGCTCACCCCGGTCGGCACCGGCATGACCGGGGACTTCGCCAGGCCCTCGAAGAGCGTCACGAGCAGGTCGTGGAACTGGGTCGCCCGCAGCGTCGTCCAGCCCAGCCCCGACTCCTCGACCAGCCGCTCGACCGCCAGCTTGCTCCGGTAGTAACCGAACGGCACCCGGTCGACGCCGACGATCGAGATGTACACGAGATGCCCCACCCCGGCCCGCCGCGCGGCGGCGATCAGATGCGCCGCCGCCCTCTCGTCGCCGCCGCGCGGCGAGGACGCACAGTGCACCACCGTGTCCACCTCCGCCAGCGCCGAGTCCAGCCCGCTCCCGCCCGCGACCAGATCGACGGCGTACGGCCGCGCGTGCCGGCTGAGCACCCGTACCTCGTGTCCGTCCGCGCGCAGCCGCTCGGTGACGTGCCGGCCGAGGACACCGGTCCCGCCGGTCACCAGGATCGTGGTCATGCTGCCCAACCTTTCGACACCGGCGCTCCCCGCGGAACGCCTTCGGCAGCTATGACCGGACAGCACCCGAGGAATGTGACACGGGGCGCGTAACCCACCGGACGGCGAGGGAGGGGGAGAAGGGGACCCGGCGGCGGGGCAAGGGCCGTCGTCACCGCCGCCGGGCCGACTGGGGGCGGCCTGAACGCCTTCGGGACGAGTAACCGCGATCGCAGACCTTAAAAGGACTAGACCAACCTGGTCAATGGGTCGGCGTGCCGTCCGGCAGGGACTCGGCGGGTCCGACTGGGGCCCGTGGGGCGGAAATTGACTCGTGGTCAGTCAGGGCCCGGCCTCCGTGTCACGCGCCGTAGAAGTCCAGTGACACCATCTGTGAGCCACCCCACAGTCATCACCCGCATGGGTGCCGATCAGGCGTGGCACACTGGCCGTGTACCAGAAGCAGCGCACTCCGGGGTCGGTGAAAGTCCGAACCGGCGGTTACAGTCCGCGACCCGGTCGCTTCCAGCGGCCGGTTGACCAGGTGAAATTCCTGGACCGACGGTTAAAGTCCGGATGGGAGGCAGTGCGCGGCGGGCGGGCATGCGTGCGCGCCGCCGACTGTTGTCGGCCTGCTCCAGCGGGAGTGGGTCCTCCACACGGCGTCGCCCCCTGTGCCGTTGTCCGCTGATCTCTGTCGTCTTCGACAGCCCCGGAGTCCGTGCCCCACGAGGCAGGAGGACCCGGGAAGTGTTCACCGGAATCGTCGAAGAGCTGGGTGAGGTCACCGCCGTCGAGAACCTCGGCGACGCCTCCCGCTTCCGACTGCGTGGCCCCGTCGTCACCCAGGGGGCGAAGCACGGCGACTCCATCGCCGTCAACGGCGTCTGTCTCACCGTCGTGGAGCACGAGGACGACTGGTTCACCGCCGACGTCATGGCGGAGACCCTCGACCGCTCCAGCCTCGGCGCCCTCACCGTCGGCTCCCGCGTCAACCTCGAACGCCCCATGGCCGTCGGCGAACGCCTCGGCGGCCACATCGTGCAGGGCCACGTCGACGGCACCGGCCAGGTCATCGAGCGCAAGCCGTCCGAGAACTGGGAGATCGTCAAGATCTCGCTCCCCGCCGACCTCACCCGGTACGTCGTGGAGAAGGGCTCCATCACCGTCGACGGCATCAGCCTCACCGTCGTCGAGGCCGGCACCGACCACTTCACCGTCAGCCTCATCCCCACCACCCTCGACCTGACCACCCTCGGCCGCAAGCAGCCCGGCGACCCGGTCAACCTCGAGGTCGACGTCATCGCCAAGTACGTCGAGCGGCTCCTCGGATCGCAAGGGGCGACGCGGTGAACTCGCTGAACTCGGTCGCCTTCACCGTGTTCGACCAGCAGATCCGCTGGTCGGACATGATCGGGAACATCTTCGGCCTGATCGCCCTCGCGCTCGGCGCCGTGCGCTCCCTGTGGAACTGGCCCGTGCAGTTCCTCTCCGGGCTCATCCTCTTCGGTGCCTTCGTCGGCCACCTCACCGGCAGCGCCGGCAAGCAGGTCATCGTCATGGTCGTCGCGGCGTACGGCTGGTGGCAGTGGAACCGCACCAAGGGACAGGCCGCCGACGGTGCCATCGCCCCCCGCTTCGCCACCTGGCGCGAACGCGGCTACCTCCTCGCCGGCGCCGCCCTCGGCACCCTCGCCGTCGGCGGACTCTTCACCGCGTTCCCCACCCTGTCCTGGGACCCCTGGCCGGACGCGTACATCTTCACCGGCACCATCGTCGCCATGTACGCGCAGGCACGCGGCATGGTCGAGTTCTGGTTCGCCTGGCTGCTGGTCGACGTCGTGGGCGTACCGCTCAACTTCGCCAACGGCTACGCCTTCTCCGGTTTCGTCTACATCATCTACGGCGCGCTCGTCCTGTGGGGCATGCGCGACTGGTGGCTGCGGTCCCGCAAGCCCGCCCTGGAAGGAGCCCCGGCATGACCATGGCGCCGATTCTCTACAGCACCGACGACATCGAGAACTTCGGGCTCGACCCCGTGGAGCAGGCCATCGCCGACATCGCGGCCGGCCGCCCCGTCGTGGTCGTCGACGACGAGGACCGGGAGAACGAGGGCGACCTCGTCATCGCCGCAGAGAAGGCCACCCCCGAGATCGTCGCCTTCATGATGAGCGAATGCCGGGGCATGATCTGCGCCCCCATGGAGGGCGACGAACTGGACCGGCTCGAACTGCCGCAGATGGTGCAGCAGAACACCGAGTCCATGCGCACCGCCTTCACCGTCACCGTCGACGCCGCCCCCGAGCACGGCGTGACCACCGGCATCTCCGCCTCCGACCGCTCCACCACGCTCCAGCTGCTGGCGAGCGGCACGGCCCGGCCCACCGACTTCGTCCGCCCCGGCCACATCTTCCCGCTGCGCGCCCGTACCGGCGGCGTCCTCGTGCGCAACGGCCACACCGAGGCCGCCGTCGACCTCGCCCGCCTCGCGGGCCTCCGCCCGGCCGGCGCGATCGTCGAGATCGCCGGCGAGGACGGCCGCATGCTGCGCCTGCCCGAGCTGATCCCCTTCGCCCGCAAGCACGGCCTGACGATCATCTCCATCGAGGATTTGATCGCCTACCGCCGCTCCTCCGAGCCCACCGTCAAGCGCGAGGCGAAGACCCAGCTGCCCACCGCCTTCGGCGACTTCACCGCCTACGGCTACCGCTCCACCGTCGACGGCGTCGAACACGTCGCCCTCGTCCACGGCGAGATCGGCGACGGCGAGGACGTCCTCGTCCGCGTCCACTCCGAATGCCTCACCGGCGACGTCTTCCACTCCCTGCGCTGCGACTGCGGCCCGCAGCTGGAGACCTCCCTCGAACGCATCGCCACCGAGGGCCGCGGCGTCGTCGTCTACCTCCGCGGCCACGAAGGACGCGGCATCGGACTGCTGTCCAAGCTGCGCGCCTACGAACTCCAGGAACGCGGCCGCGACACCCTCGACGCCAACCTCGAACTGGGCCTGCCCGCCGACGCCCGTGACTACGGCGCCGGCGCCCAGATCCTTTGCGACCTCGGCGTCCGCAGCCTCCGGCTGCTGACCAACAACCCCGAGAAGACCGACGCCCTCGTCCGGCACGGCCTCGCCGTCACCGGCCGCGAGCCGATGCCCGTCCGCGTGGGCGAGCACAACCTCCGCTACCTGCGCACCAAGCGGGACCGGATGGGCCACGACCTGCCCTGGCTGGACACGACCACCGTGACCACCTGCGGCGAGCAGTAACACCAGCGGCACGAACAGCACGCACGAGATTCAGGAACCAAGGAGCAACGTGAGCGGCAAGGGCGCACCCGAACTGTCCGTCAGCAACGTCGGCGACCTGCGCGTCGCGGTCATCGCGGCCCAGTGGCACGAGAAGGTGATGGACGGCCTCGTCGACGGCGCCCTGCGCGCCCTGCACGACCTGGGCATCGACGAGCCGACCCTCCTGCGCGTCCCCGGCAGCTGGGAGCTCCCGGTCGTCGCCAAGGTCCTCGCCGGCCGCGGCTACGACGCCATCGTCGCCCTCGGCGTCGTCATCCGCGGCGGCACCCCCCACTTCGAGTACGTGTGCCAGGGCGTCACCCAGGGCCTCACCCAGATCTCCGTCGACACCGGCGTCCCCATCGGCTTCGGCGTACTGACCTGCGACACCGAGGAGCAGGCCCTGGACCGCGCAGGCATCGAGGGCTCCAACGAGGACAAGGGGCACGAGGCGGTGACCGCGGCCGTGGCGACCGCGGCCACGCTCCGCTCAGTATCTGAACCCTGGCGCTGAGGCACGCCCGTGACGGCGTAGTGTGGGGCCCACCATGTCCAAGAAGACGTTCGAGGAGCTCTTCACCGAGCTCCAGCACAAGGCTGCCAACGGCGACCCCGCCACCTCCCGCACCGCCGAACTGGTCGGGAAGGGCGTCCATGCCATCGGCAAGAAGGTCGTCGAAGAGGCCGCCGAGGTCTGGATGGCCGCCGAGTACGAGGGCAAGGAAGCGGCCGCCGAGGAGATCTCGCAGCTGCTCTACCACGTCCAGGTGATGATGGTCGCCCGCGGCATCTCCCTGGACGACGTGTACGCCCACCTCTGAGCCGTCACCCCGCACACATCTCCGCACCCACGAGAACGAAGGAAGCCCGCCTCATGCTGCGCATCGCCGTCCCCAACAAGGGTTCCCTGTCCGGCCCTGCGGGGGAGATGCTGCATGAGGCCGGCTACCTCCAGCGCCGGGAGTCCAAGGAACTGCGGATCGTCGACCCGGAGAACGAGGTCGAGTTCTTCTACCTCCGCCCCCGCGACATCGCGATCTACGTCTCCTCCGGCCGTCTCGACATCGGCATCACCGGCCGCGACCTGCTGATCGACTCCGGTGCCGACGCCGAGGAGATCCTCCCGCTCGGCTTCGCCCGCTCCACCTTCCGCTTCGCCGCCAAGCCCGGCACGGCGGCCGGCATCGCGGACCTCAAGGGCAAGACCGTCGCCACCTCGTACGAGGGCATCGTCGCGGGGCACCTCGCCGACCACGGCATCGACGCCTCCGTCGTCCACCTCGACGGCGCCGTCGAGACCGCCATCGAACTGGGTGTCGCCGAGGTCATCGCCGACGTCGTCGAGACCGGGACCTCCCTGCGCAACGCGGGCCTGGAGGTCTTCGGTGAGCCGATCATGAAGTCCGAGGCGGTCGTCATCCGCCGCGTCGACGCCGACACCTCCTCGGAGAGCGAGCCCAAGGTGCAGCAGTTCCTGCGCCGCCTCCAGGGCGTCCTCGTGGCCCGCACCTACGTGATGATGGACTACGACTGCCGTGTCGAGCAGTTGGAGAAGGCCGTCGCCCTCACCCCGGGCCTGGAGTCGCCGACCGTCTCGCCGCTGCACAACGAGGGCTGGGTCGCCGTACGCGCCATGGTCCCGGCCAAGGAGGCCCAGCGGATCATGGACGACCTGTACGACATCGGTGCCCGGGCCATCCTGACCACCGCCATCCACGCCTGTCGCCTCTGAGTTCCGGGGAGTCGTACGCGATGTCGGATCTGCCCGCCCTGCCGGTCACCTTCCGGCCGGGGCGCACCCGGGCCGTCCTGCTGACCGCCGCCGCGGCGATCTTCGTGGTCATCACGGTGGTCGCGCTGCTGCTGCCGACCCTCGGCCCGGGGGAGAGGCTCAGCTTCGTCTTCACGGCGGCCCTGCTCGCCGGGGTGCTGTGTCTGCTGTCCCGGCTCAAGGTGGTCGCCGACGAGTCCGGGGTGACCGTCGTCAACATCACAGGGAGGCGCCGGCTCGGCTGGGCGGAGATCGTCCAGGTGAACCTGCGGGTCGGCGACCCCTGGGTCTTCCTCGACCTCACCGACGGCACCAGCCTGCCCGCCCTCGGCATTCAGCCCGGCATCGCCAAGCAGCACGCCATCGACGACGCCCGCGCCCTGAGGGCACTGGTCGAGGCCCGCTCCGTCGGCGAACCCGAACAGCCCCGGGGCTGACACCGAGTGACCCAGGACTGACAGCGAGCGCATCCGGGGCGCCCCCGAGCAGGCTCACGGTCGACGCAGGGGAAGATCGGGGCCGACTCAGGGCCGCCGCCCCTGCCGTACCGGCCCATGTCTTGATTAATCTGTTGGCGGAGGCGTTTTCGTTGCGCCTCCGCCACTGTTGTGCCACCGGGTACGCCAGTGGCCCCCTGCTACTTCGAGGAGTGACTCCTTCCAGCGATGGACGGATCGTCCTGTAGTACCTGCGCCGCCCCCTCCCGAGATATCGAGGCGGCGGCATGACCATCCCTCTGCTGCTGCTCGCAGCCGCTTTCCTCCTGATCCTCGCCAACGGCTTCTTCGTCGCCGCCGAGTTCGGCCTTGTGACGGTCGAGCGACCGGACGCCGAGAAGGCCGCGGCCGAGGGTGACCGCCGGGCCCACAAGGTGGTGGGCGCCCTCAAGGAGCTGTCCTTCCAGCTCTCCGGCACCCAGCTCGGCATCACCATCACCTCCCTCGTCGTCGGCATGCTTGCCGAACCGGCGCTCGCGGAGCTGCTCCACGGCCCGTTCACCGCGCTCGGCATACCCGAAGGCGCGGTCTCCGGAGTCTCCGTCGTCGTCGGCATGCTGCTGGCGTCCGCGGTGCAGATGGTGATCGGTGAACTGGTTCCGAAGAACTGGGCGGTGTCGCGGCCCATGCAGGTCGCCCGCTTCGTCGCGGGCCCCCAGTACGTCTTCTCCCGCCTGTTCCGCCCGGTCATCGCCGGCCTCAACGCCGTCGCGAACCGACTGGTCCGCGCACTCGGCGTCGAACCCGCCGAGGAACTGGCCTCCGCCCGCACCCCCGACGAACTGGTCTCCCTGGCCCGCCACTCCGCGCAGGCCGGCGCCCTGGAACAGGACACGGCCGACCTCTTCGTCCGCACACTGTCCCTCGGCGAGCTGACCGCGGAGAACGTGATGACGCCCCGCGTGAAGGTCAGCGCCCTGCAGTCCTCGGCCACCGCCGAGGACGTGGTCAACCTGACCCGCGCCACCGGCCTGTCCCGCTTCCCCGTCTACCGGGAGCGGATCGACGAGATCGTCGGCATGGTGCACCTGAAGGACGCCCTCGCGATCCCGGCCCGGGACCGGCTGCACACTCCGGTCGGGCATATCGCCAAGGTCCCGCTGCTCGTCCCGGAGTCGCTGCCCGTGCAGCCCCTCCTGGCCCGGCTGCGCAGCGAACAGCCCATCGCCGTCGTCGTCGACGAGTACGGCGGCACGGCGGGCGTGGTGACCCTGGAGGACATCGTCGAGGAACTGGTCGGCGAGGTCCGCGACGAGCACGACGGGCAGGACCTGCCCGAACTGGCCGTGGCCCCGCCCGAGGAGGGCCGCCCCGCCTGGGACGTCGATGGCAGCTGCCGGGTCGACGTGCTCCAGCGCATAGGCCTCGACGTGCCCGAGGGCCCCTACGAGACGGTCGCGGGCCTCGTCGCCGACCTGCTCGGCCGGATCCCGGCGCCGGGCGACAAGGCGGAGCTGCCCGGCTGGCGGCTGGCGGTGCGCCAGGTCGGGCACTACCGCGCCGAGCGGGTACGCCTCGTGCGCACCGCCCCCGCCCCCGAACCCCTCACCCTGGCGGAGGCGGCCCGATGAGCGTGCTCCAACTCCTGTTCGCCCTGCTCCTCGTGCTCGCCAACGGCTTCTTCGTCGGCGCCGAGTTCGCCCTGGTCTCGGTCCGCCGCAGCCAGATCGAACCGCTCGGCACGGCACGGGCCCGACAGGTCCTCCACGGCCTGGAGAACCTGCCGCAGATGATGGCGGCGGCCCAGTTCGGCATCACGATCTGCTCCCTGACGCTCGGCGCGGTCGCGGAGCCGACCGTGGCGAAGCTGCTTGAACCGGTGTTCGAGGCGATCCATCTGCCGCACGGCATGATCCACCCCCTGGGGTATGTCATCGCGCTGGCCGTGGTGGTCTTCCTGCACCTCGTCATCGGCGAGATGCTGCCGAAGAACCTGGCGATGGCGGCGCCCGAGAAGACGGCGCTGTGGCTGAGCCCCGGCCTCGTCGCCTTCGCGCGTGTCTGCGGACCGGTCACGGTGGGGCTCGGCGCCTGCGCCCGGGTCATCCTGAAGATCTTCCGCGTCGAGCCCAAGGACGAGGTGGAGGCGGTCTTCACCAGCGTCCAGCTCGGCCGGCTGGTCGAGGACTCGGGCCAGGCGGGACTGCTGGACCCCGAGGAGCAGGAACGCCTGGAGGATGCGTTGGAGCTGGGTTCCCGCCCGGTGACGGACGTCCTGCTCAAGCGCGACTCGCTGGTGACGGTGGGCCCCTCGGTCACCCCCGCGCAGGTGGTGGCCCTGACCGCCCGCACCGGCTACTCCCGCTTCCCGGTGGTCGCGGAGACCGGCGCGTTCATGGGCCGCTATCTCCACGTCAAGGACGTCCTCGACGTGGAGGACTCCGACCGGGCCGTCCCCCAGCAGGTGTGGCGCCCCATGACCACCCTCCGCTCGGAACTCCCCCTCGACGACGCGCTCACGGTCATGCGCCGCGCGGCCACGCACCTCGCGCAGGTCGTCGACGCGTCCGGCAAGGTCCTCGGCCTGGTCGCCCTGGAGGACGTCCTGGAACTCCTGGTCGGCGAGGTCCGCGACCCCGCCCACCGTCAGGCTCCGCCGGTACGCCTGGCAGAGCCGAGGACGACGGGATCCCCGGAGAACGTCCTGGCGAGCTGAGGGGTAGGGCGCGTACGCGGGTGCGGGTGGTTCGTGGTTGCTCGCGCAGTTCCCCGCGCCCCTGAAAAGCGGGGCTGCGCCCCGTGCTTTTCATGAAGGGGCGGGCCGCAGGCCCGTCTCCTTCAGGGGCGCGGGGAAC
>NZ_LIQX01000230.1 GCF_001418475.1 Streptomyces ossamyceticus
CTCCCGCCGCGCGGCGGGAGCAGAGCAGCACGCCCAGGAGGTTGACCTCCACCACCTGCCGCAGCACGGCCGGGTCGGTGTCGGCCAGCCTGCCGAAGGGCCCCGTCACACCGGCGTTGTTGACCAGCCCGGTGACCGGGCCGAGCCGTTCCGCCGCCGTCTCGAAGAGCCGGTCGACGTCGGCCTCGACGGACGTGTCCGCCTTGACGGTGACGCACCGGGCGCCGTTCGCCCGGACCCCCGTCGCGATCCACTCGGCGGCGGCCCCGTCGCTCACATATCCGACGACCACGTCATGGCCGTCCGCCGCGAGCCGCAGACAGGTCGCGGCGCCGATGCCCCGGCTTCCCCCCGTGACCACCGTGACCGCACGTGACATGACGACCTCCTTGTACCTCGGCGGCTCCGTATCTCCGCCCCCCACCCAATGATCGATCATCCTATGAACACCGGTCGGCCACCAGGGCATACGCAGGTTTCACCCGTTCCCCCACCCGGTCCATCGACCTGATGCGAAAGTGACGGCAACCTTTCCGCACCCGGCGGCCACTGATGAGGTGTGCGCTCCCCCCACAGGAGCCCCACACGCACCATCCGTTCGCCCGAGCCAGGCAAGGACTCATCCGTGGCATCCCGTTCACACCGCTCACCGCGCCGCTCCTCCCGGCCCGGCCGACGCACCGCCCTCGTCTCCGCCGTCGCCGTGGCGGCCGTCGCACTCGTCGCGTCCCTCGTCATGGCGTTCGGCTCCGGCCGCGGGGCCGAGGGCGACGAGGCCAGGAAGGTCACCACCACGGCCGCCGCCGACGCCCCGGTGCGCGAGCGGCCGACACCGACCGGGCGTACGTCCTCGCCGTCGCCGTCCTCGAGCCCGTCGGCCTCGACGAGCGCGTCCCCCAGCCCGTCGCCGACCCCGACCGCGAAGTCCCCGAAGCCGAAGGTCACGAGCGCCCGCCGGCCGGGGTCCGGCACGGCGACCCTGGCGGGCCGCATCCGCCCCGGGACCACCTACCAGGGAATCGCCACCCTCTACGACGCCGGGAACGGCGACGGCGCCTGCTCGTTCGGCCCGAGCGACGACATGATGATCGCCGCGATGAACACCACCGACTACGAGACGTCCAGGGCGTGCGGGGCGTACGTCCTGGTCCGGTCGGGCAGTGCCTCCGTCACGGTCCGGATCACCAACGAGTGCCCGGCCCCCTGCAAGCCCGGCCAGCTCGACCTCTCCACCCAGGCCTTCGCCAAGCTCGCCGATCCGTCGCGCGGCCAGATACCGATCACCTGGAGCCTGGTGAGCCCCAGCTCCTCCGACACGCTCTCCATCCGGTACAAGACCGGATCCAGCCAGTACTGGTGCGGCATCCAGGCCCTCGGCCACCGCAACCCGCTGGCCCGGCTGGAGGTGCGCAGCGGCAGCGGCTGGACCGCGCTGGCCCGCACCGGGTACAACTACTTCCTCTCCGAGCACGGCGCCGGCTGCGGCGGCGCGATCAGGATCACCGACATCTACGGGGAACAGCTGACCCTCGACGGGATCGCGCTGCGGCCCAACACCGTGCAGCCGACCCGGGTCCAGTTCGCCCGGCACTGACGCACCGTTCCTAAAGACTGAGTGGGAGTGAGTCCTGTTGCCAGGACTCATGCTCAGCCGGACGCCCCGAACGGTGTTGGGTGTCCTGGTCGCCCGCTTTCGCTCCGTGTCCGGGCGGCACGGATCGTGTCCGTGGTCCGGGAACGCGGGGGCGGGGTCCCTCACGCCCCGGGATGCCCGGTGGGGCCTGGACGGTCCGATGCCCCTGCTCATCACTCCGGTGAGCAGGGGGCGGTGCCGTCCGTCGCCGGACCGGGTGTCCCAGGGCGCGCCTTCCGATCGCCACGGCGGCCGCGTCGTGGCGAGTGGTCTTCCTTGTCTTGGTGGTCAGGGGTTTCTGCCAGTGCTGCGCACCCCACTTGCTGGTGTAGGCGGGGTCGACGGCGACGACGGGGATGCCGAGTGCGGCGGCCATCGACACCAGCCGGGCCCGCAGCATGGAGACCGGCATACCGGAGACCAGCCTGCGGAACCGCTTGCGGCGGCCGTGCTTCTCACGGGTCGTCTCCCCGGTGAAGTCGAGGTCCTCGACGGCGAGGGCGAGGTGATGGCGGCTCGCCCAGTGCAGCAGACGGATCAGGGCATGCCGGACCTGGGCGTCACGGTGGGCGGCACTGCCCGAGAGGTCGTAGCCGAACCGTCTGGGCGCGCCGACGGGGTTGCCGTGTTCGTCCAGGCGCCAGGCGGCCAGGTGGTCGGCGTTGGTGTCGACCCCCACCAGGCCACCCGCACGGACCGCGGCCAGCGGCACCGTCTGCACCACGGGGTTGGTCCAGGAGGCGGTGAGGTACCAGCGGCCGCGTGCGGTGTCCTCGTGGACGCGGTAGGCGACAGCCCGGTTGGCATGGATGCGGTCGGCCCACTCGACGCCCCGGTGCGCGAACCTCACCCGGGAGGCGAGGACGTACCGGCCGTGCGGGGCGTTCGCCAGATACGCCAGCGGTGTCGGGAGCTTGAGGGAGACCTCCCCGTCGGGGGTGACGCGGATGGTCTCGTTGCCGAACCGTTTGCCGGACTCGCCGTCGGCCTGGAGGAAGCGGCGCTCGGCCTGCCAGCGGGTGCGCCACTGCTCCTCGGTGAGCTGGGCGGCATCGAGGTGGTGGCGGGTGTTCAGCAGCCGCTTCCCGCCCCGCACCACGTGCACCCGTCCGGCTTCCCAGTCCGCCCGGAGGGCTTGGAGCCGGTCGGTGAGCACGTGCAGGCGGCGCGCCTTCGCGTGCCACTCCCGCCTGCTCGCGTAACCCCCCGGAGCATGCTTACTGCCCTTCTCGCCCACCGGCAGCGACAACCGGTGCGCGATCATCCGCACACCCACGTCCAGGTGCTGGATGTGTGCGAGCTGGCCGCGCCGGGCCAGCGCCCACTGATCATGCGTGGCCTTCGTGATGCTGCCGGCCCAGCGGGAGGACGACGCCCCCGTCACAGCCCGCTTACGCGCTGCCCACCCCCCGGCGTCATGGTCCAGCCCCACCGCGCACCGCGCCTTCAGATCCCGCGAGGCGAGCGCGCCCAGATGATCCCCCACCAGGCGGAGAACGTGCTCGTCCTCGGCGGTCAGGTGCTTGAGCCGGTCACGCACCGCCACACCCGACGGGCCGAGCGCGACGAACGGCGCCGCCA
>NZ_LIQX01000231.1 GCF_001418475.1 Streptomyces ossamyceticus
CCGCATCCGCATCCGCATCCGGGAAGCAGACCCCGCGGGCCGCACGGCCGGCCGCCGAGACCCTCGACAACGACGGGCTGGTGATCCTCCCCGAGGTCCCCTCCCCCGATCCCTCGGAGGCCGCGGCCACCGTCGCCGCCCCGCCCACCGGCGGCCGGCGCTGCGGCGTCGACAACTGCGCCGGGACCATCGGCGTCGTCTTCCCCGGCGGCCCCGCCCTGGCCAACGGCTACTGCCCCCACTGCGGCCGCGCGTACTCCTTCGAACCGAAGCTGCGCCCCGGCGACCGGGTCGGCGACCACTACCGGGTGCTCGGTTTCCTCGCGGTGGGCGGCCTCGGCTGGGTCTATCTGGCGGAGGACACCCGGGTGCCGGACCTCCATGTCGTCCTCAAGGGGCTGATCAACACCGGGGACGCGGTCGCCCGGCGGTCGGCCGTCGAGGAGCGCCGCTCCCTGACCACGCTCCACCACCGGGACATCGTGCGGATCGTGACGTACGTACGGCACCAGGAGCCCGGCGAGACGGAACCCACCGGGTACATCGTCATGGAGTACGTGGGGGGCCGCTCGCTCGACTGGATCCGGCGTGCCTCCGACACGGAACTCGCGGGCCTGTTCGGCGGCTCCTTCGGCATCGGCCATGTGATCACCTACGGCTGCAAGATCCTCGGGGCACTGGAGTATCTGCACCATCAGGGCCTGCTGTACTGCGACATGAAGCCCGAGAACGTCATCCACTACGGGCGCGACATCAAGGTCATCGACCTCGGGGCGATCCGGCGGACCGACGACCGGTCCTCCACGCTCGTCTACACCTCGGGCTACGCGCCGCCGAAGAAGGAACGCGACCAGCGGGGCTTCCACATCGACACCGACCTCTTCACCGTCGGCCGGACCCTGGAGACCCTGGCCGCGCGCGCCGAGCCCGCCGCAGGGCTCGCCGCCCGCTCCTTCGACGCGCTGATCAGACGGGCCACCCACGCGGAGCCGACGGCGCGTTTCACGTCCGCGGCGGAGATGTCCCGTCAACTGTGGGAGGTGCTGCGCGAACACCAGGCGCTCAGCGGGCACGCGCCGTACCCGGAGCGCTCCACCCGGTTCGAGCCGACGGCGGCCGTGTTCGGCGCGGCCCTCGGCACGGTACCGACGCTGGACCACTGGACCCACCGCTCCGGGACGGACGCGCCGGAGCTGCCCGTCGGGGCACCGGCCCCCGAGGACACCGCGCGGGCGCTGCCCGTGCCGATCCCCGATCCCGGGGATCCCGCGGCCGTCCTGCTCGGCGGTCTCGTCTCCGGCAGCCCCGAGCGCATCGCGGAGCGCGCCGAACGGGACCCGGCGCTCGGCACCGTCGAGACGGCGTGGTGGCTGTGCCGCGCCTACCTCGCCGACGGGGACACCGACCGGGCCGGACAGTGGCTCGACCGGGCCCGCGAGCGGAGCGGCGCGTACGACTGGCGGGGCTTCTGGCACCAGGGGCTGGTGTGGCTGACGCGTGGTCAGGTGCAGTCGGCGGAGGCCGAGTTCGCGGCCGCCTACGCCGCGCTGCCCGGGGAGTCGGCGCCGAAGCTGGCGCTGGCGTTCTGCGCGGAGTACCGCTCGGCCGCCGAGGACCGGACGGAGGCGTACTACGAGGCCGTATGGCGGCGGGACCGGACGCAGGGCAGCGCGGCCTTCGGGCTCGCCCGGCTCCATCTGCGGCGGGGGGACCGGGCACGGGCGGTCGCGGTGCTGGACGAGGTGCCGACCACGTCACGGCACTACGACGCCGCGCGCGTCGCCGCGGTCCGGGTGCTCACCGGCCGGCTGGCCGGAGCGGGGCCGACGGTGGACGAGTTGGCCGACGCGGACCGGCGACTGGAGCGGCTGGCGGGCCCGGCGCAGCACCTCGTGGGCGGCGCGGCATGGGACCGGCTGGTCACCGAGGTCCGCGAGAACGCCTTGGCCTGCCGCCCGCCCGGCGGGTGGGGGCCGCGCTTCCCGGCCGGTGACGTGTTCGGACCGCTGGACACCCACGGGGCGTTGAGCACGCGGCTGTCCGGTTCGCTGCGGAGGCTCGCGGACCAGGCGGGCAGCGCTGTCGAGCGCGGTGAGCTGCTCGACCGGGCGTACGCGGTGCTCCCGGAGCCGGTCCGCCTGCGGGAGCTTCTGCGGGGCCGGCGGCGGACGGCGTGAAGGTGCGGGGCCCGCGGCCGGGACGCCGGCGGGCCGTGAACGGGCCGGGCGGGCCGAGACCCGCGGACGAGGGCGAGGAGCACGGGCACCGTGGACACAGGGGCATCCGTGAACGAGCACGCGAGGAACGACGGAACGGCGGGCGGCGGGGCCGCGGGCACCACTTCGGTGGGCCTCGACCTCAGCCAGTGGAAGTACCTGTCCCGCGAGGCACGGGAACCGCAGATGCACGCCATCCTGACCGTCGAGGCCGACGGCACGCAGAGCGGCGGCGGCGCGGGCCCGATGCTGGCGCAGGTACTGGCCGTGGACTGCTCCAGTTCGATGGCGTATCCGCAGGAGAAGCTGCGCGCGGCCCATCAGGCGGCCGTGGCGGCGCTGCGGCTGCTGCCGGACGGCACACCCTTCGCGGTGGTCAGGGGCACCCAGTCGGCGGACCTCGTCTATCCGACGACGGCGACCACGGCGCGGGCCGACGCCCGGCACCGCGCGCGGGCGGAGCGGGCCGTGCTGAACCTGGTGGCCGGGGGCGGCACCTGCATCGGCAGCTGGCTGGACCTGTCCCGCAGGCTGCTGATCGACGCGGACGCCCCCATCGGGCATGTCCTGCTGCTGACCGACGGCAAGAACCAGCACGACGAACTGATGCCGCTGTCGGACGTCCTGGACTCGTGCGCGGGACGGTTCGTGTGCGACGCCTGGGGCATCGGCGACGGCTGGGACGGCCGGGAACTGCTGCGGATCACCAGTCGGCTGCACGGCACGGCGTCGTCCGTGCGGGAGGAGGCGTCCCTGCCCGAGGAGTACGCGCGGCTGACGCGCCGTCTGCTCGCGAAGAGCATCCCGGAGCTGGTGATCGCGGTGACCCCCACGGCCGGGGCCCGGGTGCGCTCCCTCAAGCAGGTGTTCCCCACCGAGGTGGAGCTGGACCCGGTGGGTACGGACGGCGACGGGACCCTGAGGTTCGTCACGCGCGCGTGGGGCGACGAGATCCGTCGCTACCAGCTGTCCCTGTCCGCGGACCCCACCGGCATGCCCCCGGGCGAGGATCTTCAGCTCGCGGTCGTCGCCCTCGACGTGCCCGGCGGCCGGGGCGTGGAGGTGACGCCGCCCCTGCCGTGCGTGGTGCACTGGACCGACGACGTGGCGCTGTCCGGGCGGAGCGACATCCAGGTCGAGCACTTCGAGCGCCATCAGCGGCTCGGCGAGGCCGTCGCCGCGGCGACGGACGCCCACCGCGGCGGGCGGCGCGACGCGGCGCGGCACCACCTGGGCCGGGCCGTGCAACTGGCCCATGCCATCGGGGCCGAGCAGGCCCTCGACCGGCTGGAGCGGCTGGTGGAGGTCCTCGACGCCGAGGCGGGCCGGGTCCGGCTCCGTCCCGGTGTGGCGGCGGTGGACTTCGAGCATCTGATCACCGCGAGCAGCCACAGCACGTACGGGCCCGACGCGGACTCCACCGACGACGTGTTCCTCGGCGACCCGGTCGCGGCCACCGTGCGATGCCCCTCGTGTCAGGAGCGGACGCCGGCGACGGCGCGTTTCTGCCCGTTGTGCGGTCATGACCTGCGGGAGCGGGCGTGAACACCACCGAGCGTGATCTGGTGCGCAGGCTCTGGGTGCTGCTGTCCCTCGCGGTGGTCTCCACCCTGGTGCTGTTCGGCGCCTACCGGGGCGTGCACGACGACACCGTGCCGCTGGCGTCGTCGAGCGCGCCGGGCATCCTGGCCGTGGACACCGCGAGGAACGCCGTGCAGCGGGCGCACGCGGCCGTCGACGGGAGCGGGACGCCACCGGACGCGACGGGCGACTTCCACACCCAGATATCGGTGGCCCACCAGAGCATCGCCGTCGCGGCGTCGGAGAACGTCGCCGGCCCGGCGGACCGTCACACCCTCAAGACGATCACCGGGTTGATCACGGTGTACTCGGCGTGGGTGGAGCAGGCGGGGCAGGAGGAGGACGCGTCGCTGCGCGCGGCGTTCCTGCACTACGCGGAGCGGGGCCGGGACGACATCGTCGAGCGCCTCGACGAACTGCAGGAGCGGTGGCTGGCGGTCGCCCGTGAGCAGGCGTCGTTCCCGTGGCCGCTGTGGCTCGGGTGGGGCGCGGTGGCGGTGCTGGGTCTCGCGCTGTGCGGGGCGCTGGTGGAGGCGCAGTGGTTCGCGCGGCGCCGCTTCCGTACCGCCGTGCAGCCATGGCTGCTCGCCGCCACGGTGCTGTGGGCGGGCTGGTCGGCGGTCCTCGGCTGGTTCACCGTACGGGCGCAGCGGGCGATGGGGGACTCGCTCGCCGCGCTGCGCGGGGTCCGGTCGGCGGAGGAGATCCCCGAGGCCGGGGCGAACGTGGAGCGGTACATGGCGGACGCCGGCTTCTGGGCGTCGCTGTCCGGCTGGGTGCTCGTCGGAGGGGTCGTGCTGATGGTGTTGACGGTGTCGGGGCTGGGGCCGCGCATCTCCGAGTACCGGTTCCGGGGCCAGCGATGAGCCGGCCGCGGACCCGGACGCTCGTCGCCGTAGCCGTGTGTCTGGTGCTGCTCGCCGCGGTGGTCGCGGCGGTGCGTCTGACGGGGGGCTGGACGGGATCGGTCACGGTGCTCGCCAACTGGAGCGGCGCCGAGCGGGAGCAGTTCGAGCGGGCGGTGCGGCCGTTCGAGGAGGAGCACCGCATCGACATCGTCTACCAGGGCAGTTCCGCCCTGAGCCAGGTGCTGGCGGCGGATCTTGCGGCCGGTACCCAACCCGACGTGGCGCTGCTGCCGGGTCCTGGCGAGCTGACGGCGTACGCGGCCGAGGGCAGACTGGAGCCGCTGGACGGGCTGTTCGAAGCGGGTGACTACGGCGGGGTCTGGGTGCCGAAGGTGGCGGGCGGGGACGGCCGGAAGCGGACGTACTGGCTGCCGGTGAAGGCCGGTCTGAAGAGCATGGTGTGGCACGGGGGCGAGCTGTCGGGGGCCGGGATCGGGCGGGCCGCCGGTGAGCCCGGCCGCTGGTGCGTGGGCATGGAGTCCGGGGCCACCTCGGGTTGGCCGGGCACCGACTGGGTGGAGGACATCCTGCTCCAGCAGGCCGGCCCGGAGGTGTACGCGCAGTGGGCGAACGGCCGCCTCCCGTGGACGGACCCCCGGGTGCGGAAGGCGTGGCGGACCTGGGGCGACCTGGTGGGCGCGGGCGACCGGTCCCGGGTCGACCGCCTGCTCCAGGACGACTTCGCCCGTGACTGCTCCCGACGGAACCTGGAGCATCTGGGCTCGTTCCGCGACAGCCACTGGAAGCCGCTGGCGGGTGACTTCGTGCACTCCGCCGAGGTGATCCCGGGCGCGCGGGAGGGCGCCGCCCACTGGGAGGTCTCCGGGGACCTCGCGGCCCTGCTGAACGCGACGGACGAGGCGAAGAAGCTGATCCGGTTCCTGGCCGATCCCGAAACCCGGCTGCCGGACTTCACCGCCCACCGGAGGGCCGCCGCGCCGGACGGTCCCGAGGACGCGCCGAGGCGGCGGATCGGCTCGATCCTGCGTGGCGCGGAGCGGCGGCTGTGCTGGGACGCCTCGGACACCATGCCCCCGGCCCTGCGTGACGCGTTCCACCAGGCGGTGCTGCGTTTCCTGGTCGCCCCCGGTGAACTGGACGCCCGACTGCGGGAGTTGGAGGACATGAGCGTCGACCGCCGCCCCACCCTGCCGGTGTGCGGCGGCGGTTGACGAGCCGGCTGCCGGAGGCCCCGGCGTACACGGGCGACGCGGCGCGTCCCGGAGGGGCATGTCGTCGCCCTGCACGGGGGCTGATGCGGGGCGGCGTCCCAGCGACGCGGCCGCCCCCCGTCAACGGGCCCCTTCCGGACCGGCTCGGCGGTCCCTTCCGGTCCGGTTCGGCGGCCCTTTCCGGTCCGGTTCGGCGGCCCTTGCCGTCTCCGTACCGGCGCGGCCTGCTCTCCGAAAACCACACACAAAGGCGGCCAGTTGACTGCTACCGGGCGCGCCAGGGAGGCAGCAGGCCGTGCGAGGGTCGACGGCAACATCCGTAGTAAACGTTTGCCGTGACCTCGCGCCCGCTTCCGTCCTCGGCAGGCCCTGACGCACCCCTCATGCAGTAGCGTCGAGCCGTGACGGACAACGGGAAGAGCGAGCGGCCGACGCCCCGAACCGGCCGGTCGGGCAGGCGCAAACGGGGCGAGGGACAGCTCACCGCCAGGGAGCGGCCCAGCACGATCCGCGATGTGGCCGCCAAGGCGGGCGTCTCGGTAGCAACCGTTTCCCGTACGCTGGCCGGGAACTATCCGGTCTCGGAAGAGGCGCGGGCCCGCGTCATGGCGGCCGTGGAGTCCCTGCACTACGTGATCAACGTGCACGCCAAGGCGCTGTCCGGGCGGGTCGCGGGCCCGGTGGCCCTGGTCATCAAGGACATCACCGGTCCGTCGCTCGCCCATGTCGCCGCGGGGGTGGAGCAGGAGGCCGCCGACCGGGGGCGGCTCAGCCTGGTGTGCGCCACGCACGACGACCCCGCCCGTGAGGACGCCCTGGTCCAGCTCATGCGGGAGCAGCACGCGGCGGCCGTCCTCCTCGTCGGCAGTGTCGTGCCGGACGAGGCGTACGGACGGCGGATGATCGGCTACGCGCAGGCGCTGGACGCGGCCGGGTCACGGCTGGTGCTGGTCGGCCGTCCCGCCCCGGCGCCGGACATGCCGGTGACCGTCGTCGACTACGACAACCGGGGCGGCGCCTTCCAGGCCGTCTCACATCTGCTGGCGTCGGGGCACCGGCGGGTGCTGTTCCTCGGCGGGGAGGCGGGGCTCAGCAGCGGGGACGAGCGCCGTGCCGGTTACCGGGACGCGCTGCGCGCGCACGGCGCCGAGCACATCGAGGAATTGGACACCACCGGGACGTACACACGCGCCTCGGGCTATGTCCGTACGCGGGACGCGTTGCGTGCCGGGCTGGAGTTCGGCGCGGTGTTCGCCGCCTCCGACATGGTCGCGCTGGGCGCGCTCGCCGCGATCCGCGAGGCAGGTCTCGACGTTCCGGGCGAGGTGTCCGTCGTGGGCTTCGACGACGTGCCCTTCGCCACCGACCTGACACCGCCCCTCACCACGGTCCGCGTGCCCTACGAGGAGCTGGGCCGTACCGCCGTACGGCTCGCCCTCGGCCGTGCGGACTCCCCCGCCGGCGACGACCACGTGGTGCTGGGGACGCAGTTGATCATCCGGCAGTCGGTGCGCCGGGTGACCTGGTAGCGGCGCCCCGGCCCGTCGACCGGGACGGTCCCGCGGACCCCCGGTTCCCCTCTCGGATCAGCGCGGGGTGTCGAGCAGCGAGGTGAGCGTCTCGGTGAAGGCGGTCGCCGACTGGTCGGCGTGCTCGCGTATCCGCGCCGCCACGGCGTCGGCGCCTCCGCCCTCCACGAGGCGGACGAGTCGGTCGAGGCGCCGCTCGTGGCCCTCGCGGGTGTCGGGAAGAGTGGTCAGATAGAAGTCCGCCGCGTCGTACGCCATGTGGAACACATGCTTCTTCACGTCGCTCAGCGTCAGATAGTCGTCGTGGGTCGTCGGCACCGGCTCGGGAGCGCCCACGCACAGGACCGGGGTGCCCGCGCCCCAGGCGTTGACCGCCAGGTGGTAGGTGTCGGTGACGACCAGCCGGTACCGGGGAAGGACGTGCAGCAGGTCGCCGAGGGTGTGGCCGCCGGGCCGCCGCGCGATGTGGGCGGCACGGGCCGGGACGTCCCGGTCGAACCAGGGCAGCCATTCGAGCGGGGCGCCGAGGCGGTCCGCGAGGGACGCGCAGAACTCCGGGAGCCAGGCAGGGATCTCGGTGCGCGCGCCGAGGAACACACCGATCGCGCCGCCCTCCGGCAGGTCCTGGGACCAGGCCGTGGCCGGGAGGTGGTCCAGGTCGCCGGGGCGGGACAGCAGGGCCGCGTCCGAGCCGAAGTGCTCGGTGGCGCGGTCCCCGCGGAAGCGGGCGACCTTGGCCGCGGAGAGCGGCTCACGCGTCCAGATCCGGTGACTGCGGGTCACCAGCCGGGAGAACAGGGGGCCGTACTCCTTGTCCTCGTAGTCGGACTGGGTGTTGTGCAGGATCGTCCCGCCGTAGCTGAGGGTCCGAGAGAGGAGTTCGTCCGGCTGGTCCGCCAGCAGCAGCGTGCGGTTCAGCAGTTGCCGGGCCGCGTCCCGGTCCTCGGCCATACCGAAGTCCATGAGGCGGTTCGTCGCGTCCTGCGCCAGATAGTGCCGCGTGTGCAGGAAGTCTCCCCAGAAGACGACCGCGTCATGGTCGCGCAGCTCGTCGAGGTGCTCGGCCAACGGCCGGAAGCGGAACGGGAACTCGGTACCGCGTGCGCACTCCCGCAGTTCGACCGTCTCCGGTGGGTGCAGGGTGTACCAGGTGGCGTCGACGGGGGTGGCCATCCGCCGCCGGAGGGACTCGAACGCCAGGTCGACGGTCACCATGCCCGTGTTGCGGTACCCGATGTTCGGCGCGGTGATGACGGCAACGCGTGCCATGTGCTCGTTGTCCCCTTCGCCGGTGCCGGCGCGGTCGTGGTCGGTAACGGATCACGTGCCAACGTACACGCCCGGCCCGGGGCGACCGCGCCCGGCCCCGCCGGCCCGGTCACCCACCAACCGTCCTGCACACAAGGGGAATTGGCGGCGCACCGGACCGACGAGCACCCGTACGCCGAGTGCATGTGGAAGGCCGCCGTCAGACGATGGGGTCGAACCACGTGGGCGCGTCGGACATGGCCTGCTTGATCCGGGACAGCGCGAACTCGCTCAGGTCGGGCAGCGCGTCCAGGGAGTACCAGCCGACCTCCAACGACTCGTCGTCGTTGACCCGTGCCTCTCCTCCGACGGCGCGGCACCGGAACGTGGTGTCCATGTACTGGCAGACGTCCCCGTTGTCGTACCGCACCGGGGCGAGTGCCTGGACGAGGACGACCCGCTCGGCCACGCACCTGATCGCCGTCTCCTCCTGCACCTCGCGCACGGCACAGGCCGCGGGCTGCTCCCCGGGTTCCGGGATACCGCCGATGAGCGACCACTGGCCGTTGTCGGACCGGCGGTTCAGCAGCACTCTGCCCTCGTCGTCGAAGACGACGGCGGTGACCCCGGGGAGCCAGAGGAGCTGATGGCCCGCGGAGACGCGGAGGGTGCGGATGAATTCAGGGGTAGCCATGGAGCCGACCCTAACCGGCCGGTTCCCTCACCCCGACGCTTCCCGGACGCGCACACGCGGCGTACGGCTACACGCCACCGGCGCGCCTCCCGCGCACACCGGCCCCGACCGCCCAGCCGAGCCCACCGGCCGCGACCAGCACCAGCAGCGTCTCGGGCAGGATGCCGACCTTGGTGGCGGGTGTCTCCGAGGAGCGCAGCGGCACCTTCTGGACCAGGGAGTCGGCGACGAACATCCCGGTCCGCTGCGTGATCCTCCCGTCCGGCATGATGATCGCGCTGACGCCGCTGGTCACCGGCACGGTGACGGTGCGGCTGTGCTCGACCGCGCGGACCCGGGACATGGCGAGCTGCTGGTAGGTCATCTCGCTGCGGTCGAAGGTGGCGTTGTTGCTGGGCACGGAGATCAGCTGCGCGCCGTCGGTGACCTCGGAGCGCACCGCCCAGTCGAAGGCCGCCTCGTAGCAGGTGACGAGACCGACCCGGGCGCCGTCCATGGTGAACACGCCGGGCTCGGTGCCGCGGCTGAAGTCCTTGCGGACCATGGACGTCCACTGGTCGTTGATGGCGCCGATGAGCGACCTGAGGGGCAGATATTCGCCGAACGGCTGGATCTGCCGCTTGTCGTAGGTGTCGGTGGGGCCCTTCTCCGGGTCCCAGAGGATCTGCTCGTTGTAGAGCTTGCCGTCGCGTTCGACGACACCGCCGACGGAGATGGGCGCGCCGATGGCGGTGGCCGCGTGCTCGATGACCGCGCGGGCGTCGTCGTTGGCAAAGGGGTCGATGTCGGAGGAGTTCTCCGGCCAGAGCACGAAGTCCGGCCGCTCCACCTTGCCGGCCTTGACCTCGGCGGCGAGACGCTCGGTCTCCTTGGCGTGGTAGTCGAGGACCGCCCGGCGCTGGGCGTTGAAGTCGAGCCCGAGCCGCGGGACGTTGCCCTGGATGACCGCGACGGTCGCCGTGCCGTCCTCGGCCTTGTCGCTGACGAGCCCGCGCGAGGCGAGGGCGCCGACCACGGGGACGGCCACGCTCAGCGCCGCCACGGCGGCGGTCCCCCGGCGCAGCGCGGCGCCGGTGCGCCGGGCCTCGACGACCAGCCGGACGATCTCGAACAGCCCGTAGCCGCACAGGACGACCGCGAAGCCGAGGACCGGGGTACCGCCCAGCGCGGCGAGCGGCAGGAAGAGGCCGTCCGCCTGGCCGAAGGCGATCTTGCCCCAGGGGAAACCGTTGAAGGGGGCACGCGCGCGTGCGGCCTCGCCGGCGACCCACAGGGCGGCGGCCCACAGGGGCCAGCCGGGGAGCTTGGACACGACGGCGGTGCCCGCGCCGACGAGTGCCGCGAACACCGCTTCGATGGCGACCAGCGCGAGCCACGGTCCGGGGCCGACCTCCACGCCAGTCCAGACGAGCAGCGGCAGCAGGAAGCCGAGGCCGAAGAGGTAACCGAGGCCGAGTCCCGCCTTCCAGCTCCGCCCGCGCAGCACCCAGCCGAAGCCCGCGAACGCCAGCAGGGCCAGCCACCACAGGGTCCGGGGCGGGAAGCTGACGTAGAGCAGCACTCCACAGAGCGCCGCGGCGGCGGCCGGGAGGAGCCGACGGGCCCATCGGGACGCGCGGGAAACGGGCGCGGCCTGGGGTTCGAGCTGTTCCGGCTCGTCTACGGGAGTCGCGGTGACGGTCACTTGGGGAGTGTACGGCGCGTTCCCCGGGGGTTCACAGCGCGGTCCGTCCGGTCCCGGTGCGGTCCGGGCGGAGGTTCGCCACACCTCTGCAGCATCGTTCCTGCGCAACTCGTCCACACTTGGGCACCTCACCCGTTACGGTGTGCCCGAGCCTCTGACGTGCGGCCGAACACGGTTGAGCGGTCGGGGCCCGGCACAGTCGGGGGGCGTTGTGGAGTCCATAGGGACGGAGCCTGCGGCCGGAGCGTCGGCCGCGTCCGACAGACGGAACGTCTCCGATGTCACGGGCGTGATCCTGCTCGGGGCGTGTGCGGCCTGGTCGCTGGTCACGGCGGCGGCACGGGGCGGCCGCCCCGAGGGTGTGCTGCTGGCGGTGCTCGCGGTGTCGGCCGGCTACGCCGCGGGGCGCATCTGCGGTGCCCTGCTGCCGGTCGTGGCGCCGGGCGCGGGGGCGTTCGCCGGTCTCGGTCTGGCGGTCGCCGCCCCGCACACCACGGTGAGCTCACCGTTCATCTCACCGCTCGGGCACACGGGCGCCACGGCCGCGCTGCTGGTCCTGTCGGCGGGCGCCGCCTGCTGCGCGGCCTGGGCGGCCCGTGCGCCGGGCCTGCGGTTCGGGCTGCGGCTGCTGGCCGTGGGCGTCGCGGTGACGGCGGGTGTGCTCGGCTCGACCACCGGTGTCGTCGCGTGCACGGGGGTGCTGCTCTGCTCGCTCGCGGCGGCCCGGATGCCGCGGGGCCCCGGGCTCGCGGGGCTCGCGTTCGTCACGGCCCTGGTGACGGCGACGACCTGGGCGACGGCGGAGAACGCGCTGCCGTCGGGGCTGACCGACTCCCTGGAGGGCCGGCTCACCCCGCACCGCGTCCTGCTGTGGCACGACGCGCTCGGCATGGCCCGCGCCGAACCGCTGCTGGGTGCCGGCCCCGGCCGCTTCGGCGAGCTCAGCCCCACGGTCGCCCAGGCGCTGCCGTCCGACGACAAGCCGCACTCGGCGACGCTCCAGCTGGCGGCCGAGCAGGGACTCATCGGCGTCGCCCTGCTCGCCATGGTGTTCTGCTGGGTCCTTTACATGCTGTGGCGGTCCCCGCGGGCCACGCCGGTCGCGCTCACCGCGGGCGCGGCGCTGACCGCGCTGGCCGCGATCGCCATGGTCGGCAACGCGCTGAGCTTCACGACGGTGACGGCGGGCGCGGGCCTGCTCGCGGGAATGGCGACGGCGCGCCCCCTCGCGGACGAGGAGAACGGTGTCGGCGCAGCCGGCCGTGACGCGGGCGGCGGATGAGCCCACGAGGGAGCACGACCGATGCCGCCGACGGACGGCCCCGACCCCCTCGAAGACCCCCGGTGCCCACGACGGCCCCGGCGCCCCTGACGGCGTCAGCGTGCGGCGTCGGACGCCGTGGGCCTGAGCCGGGCCCGGATGACGCGTACGGCCGTCTCCGCGTGGTCGACGGTGATGGTGAACGTGTGTCCGTCCAGGAGACGCAGCACCACGGCCTCGCCTCTGCGTACGACGACTGCGGTGCCCTTCTCGGGGCGCCAGCGATAGCCCCAGCCGCCCCACTGGTGAGGGGTGACGCAGGGGGCGAAGTCCACATCGGCGACCTGGGAGAGAGGGATGCGGCGACGCGGTACGCCGATGTGGCCGCAGCGCACCTCCAGGCATTGCCCGTCGACCCTCACGGAGACGTGCACGAACGCGAGCGTCCCGAACAGGACGAGCAGCCCGGCCGCGATGCAGCCGACGACCGACATGACGAGCGGGGCCGTACCGGACGTCCACGCGGAGTCGACCGCGAGTTCGATGCCCAGCGCCATGAAGGCGGCGCCGCCCAGCGCCAGGAGCCACTGGGCGCGATTGGTCGCGCGGCCGGTCCAGACCTCGGAGGTGAGGGCTTCGGGGCTGCCCGGCACGCCGTGGGGGTGGTCCCTCATGGCTCTGAGCGTACTCAGGTTCCGTTGCGCAGGCACCTGGTCGCGGAACGTTACTTCTCGGGCTGGGCCGCGAGTGTGGCACCGACCGCCTGGAGCAGCCGGCCCTCCTCGTAGGCCAGGGCGGGGGCCGGCAGCGCGCCCTCGCGTCCGCTGAGGAGGACCGTCAGGCCGGCCTCGGTCCACTCGGCGTCGGGGGCCGGGAGCTCACCGATCCGGCGCAGCGCCTGGGCGGCCACCGCGCCGGCGGAGCCGTGCAGGACGAGGGGCGGCCGTCCGGGCTGCTGGACGGCCGCGCGGATGCGCTCGGCGACCAGTTCGTAGTGGGTGCAGCCCAGGACGACGGTCGTCACGTCGTCGGGGGTTAGGGCGGCAGCCGCAGCGATCGCGGCGTCGATGGCGGCGTCGTCGGCGTGCTCGACGGCCTCGGCGAGCCCCCAGCAGGGCACCTCGCTGACCGGCACGCCGCCGGCGAACTCCTCGATCAGTCCGCGCTGGTAGGGGCTGCCGGTGGTGGCGGGCGTCGCCCAGATGGTGAAGGGGCCGGCGCCCGCCGCGGCGGGCTTGATCGCCGGGACGGTGCCGATGACCGGCAGCTCCGGTTCGAGGAGGGCGCGCAGGGCGGGCAGGGCGTGCACGGACGCCGTGTTGCAGCCGACGATCAGGGCGTCCGGCCGGTGCGCGGCCGCCGCCTCGGCGACCGCGAGGGCGCGCCGCGTCAGGTCCTCCGGGGTCCGCGGCCCCCAGGGCATGCCGTCGGGGTCGGACGAGATCACGAGATGCGCGTCGGGGCGCAGTCGCCGCACCGCGGCGGCGGCGGGCAGCAGACCGATACCGGAGTCCATGAGCGCGATCTTCACCCGGCCACGATAGACGATTGCCTCGGCGGGGCCGTCGGCGTGGGGCAGACTGCCGACGTGAGCGCCATCGCGTGGACCGCCGCCGGATCACTCGCCGCCTGGCTGTGGCTGCTGCTCGGCCAGGGCTTCTTCTGGCGCACGGATGTACGACTACCGCCCCGCCGGGACCCGGACGACTGGCCGTACGTGTGTGTTGTCGTCCCCGCGCGCGACGAGACCGCCGTCCTGCCGGAGAGCCTGCCGTCGCTGCTGGCGCAGGACTACCCCGGCCGCGCAGAGGTCTTCCTGGTGGACGACGGCAGCACCGACGGCACGGGCGAGCTCGCCCGCGGGCTGGCCCTGCGCCACGGTGGCCTGCCGCTCACGGTCACCTCGCCCGGGGAGCCGCCCGCGGGCTGGACGGGCAAGCTGTGGGCCGTGCGGCACGGGATCGGGCTGGCACGCGCGCGTGCTCCCGAGTACCTGCTGCTGACGGACGCGGACATCGCGCACCGGCCGGACAGCCTGCGCGCGCTGGTGGCGGCGGCGCGCACCGGCGGCTTCGACCTGGTGTCGCAGATGGCGCGGCTGCGGGCGGAGAGTACGTGGGAGCGGCTCGTGGTCCCCGCCTTCGTCTACTTCTTCGCCCAGCTGTATCCGTTCCGCCGGATCGGTGTGCGGGGCTCGCGCACGGCGGCCGCCGCGGGCGGCTGTGTGCTGCTGCGGACGGAGGCCGCCGAGCGGGCCCGGATCCCGGACGCGATCCGGCAGGCCGTGATCGACGACGTGGCCCTCGCCCGGGCGGTCAAGGGCAGCGGCGGCCACGTCTGGCTGGGTCTCGCGGAACGGGTGGACAGCGTGCGGCCCTATCCGCGGCTGGGCGACCTGTGGCGGATGGTCTCCCGCAGCGCCTACGCGCAGCTGCGCCACAACCCCCTGCTGCTCGCGGGCACGGTCCTCGGTCTGCTGCTGGTCTACGGGGTGCCGCCCGCCGCGTTCCTGCTGGGGCTCGCGGCGGGTGACCTGCCGGCGGCGTGGTCCGGCGGGCTCGCCTGGGCCCTGATGGCGGGGACGTACCTGCCGATGCTGCGCCACTACCGGCAGCCGCTGTGGCTCGCTCCCCTGCTGCCGTTCACCGCGGTCCTCTATCTCCTGATGACCGTCGACTCCGCCGTACAGCACTACCGGGGGCGCGGCGCGGCCTGGAAGGGCCGCACCTACGCCCGCCCGGAGACGGTCCCCGAGGAGAGCTAGAAGCTCACATGGGGCGGCTACTTCCTGCCGGGTGTCCAGTTCATGCCCCACCCGTAGGCGTAGTCGACCGTGCGCTGGGGGCTGACGCCGCGCTCGGGGACGAGGTAGCGGGCCTCGCGCTGGACGATGAGGTCGCCGCCCTGGTTGGTGATGAGGGCGAGGGCGCAGACGGTGGAGGGGACGGTGCACTCGTCGAGGGAGAAGTCGACGGGCGCCCCGTGCTGGGGCTGGAGCGTGACCGTCGCATGGAGGTCGGCGAAGGAGCGGGCGCCCTCGTAGATGGTCACGAAGATGAGGATGCGCCGGAAGGCGTTCTTGTGGTCGAGGTTGACGGTGAGGTTCTCGCCGCTCGACACGGCCCCGGTGCGGTCGTCGCCGTCGAGGTGGATAAACGGGGGGCGGTGCAGCGCCCCGAAGGCGTTGCCGAGCGATTGGACGACGCCCTTGCTGCCGTCGGACAGTTCGAACAGGGCGCAGAGGTCGAGGTCGAGGTCGGCGTGCATGGCGACGGCCCGGCCCAGCTTGCTGCCCCACCCGGTGAACTGTTTGCGCACCTCCCAGTTGAGATTGACGCGCATGGCGCCGGAGGTGCCGCCCTGCTTGGTCAGGGAGACCGCCGGCCTCCTTGGTGCGCCTGACCAAGGTCACGCTCACCAAGGAGGCCCCGGCGGTCTCCCTGACCAAGCA
>NZ_LIQX01000232.1 GCF_001418475.1 Streptomyces ossamyceticus
GCCGTGCACCCGGTAGCCGTACCTCCGGCCCGGCAGCACACCGGGCACGAAGCCGTGCCAGATCTCGTGCGTGAGTTCGGTCAGCTTCAGCCGTGTCTCCTCGCCCTCCGGGGAGAAGAGGCACAGCTCGACGGCCTCCGCCCCGCCCGCCCACAGCGCGAAGTTCGTCCCGGCGACCCCGTCCGGCCCCACCCGGAAACGCGCCCCGAGGGGTGTCGGGGCACCGGGCCACACGGGCAGCGGCGGCCCCGCCCCGATCTGCCTGCCGTTGAGCACGGCGGCCCGACGCGCGGCCGGCACCCCGCGCGTCTCCTCCACTGCCTCCTGCTCGGCTGCGCTCGACACCACGGCCTCCCGCGACTCGGTGGGCCGACGCGAAAACGGGGCCGGGAGTCCCAGCCCCGGGACCCGCCGCCCCAGAGGGTGTTGTACAGCCCCGCACAACACCCCCCTCGTGCTGACGGGCAGGTCCCTGCTCCCCGTCGAGTTGTCTCCCATGGTTCTGCCCAGAGCACGCCTCGCACTCACGTTTCCCGGGGGCGTGCGCCGTCGTTGGGCCGCACGTGAACCACGCACAGACGCACGCGCGCCGCCCCGCCGCCGCGCCGGCCGCCGTACTGGTCGCGGCCGGCCTGCTGGCCGCAGTCGCCGGATGCACCCCCACATCCCCGCTGACCAGTGAGAAAGCTCCGGACGACACGATCCGGGTCACCCCCGAGGACGGCAGCAAGGGCGTGCGCCCGGAGCAGCGCTTCGAAGTACGGGTGCCCAGTGGGCGCCTGGAGTCCGTCAAGGTGGTGAAGTCGCAGGACGCGCAGGAGTCACCCGTTCCGGGCCGGCTGTCCGCCGATGGGCTGACCTGGCGCCCCACCGGCTCACGGAAGCTCGCGCTGGCCGCGAAGTACACCGTCGACGCGGTCGCGCTGGACGCCCACGGCCGCCGCTCCGCCCGGCATGTCACGTTCCGCACCTATGTCCCCGACAGGCGCTTCATCGCGTACGTCGCCCCGGAGAACCGCTCCACCGTCGGCACCGGGATGATCGTCTCCCTGGAGTTCAACCGGGAGATCGAGAACCGCGCGGCCGTCGAACGCGCCGTCCGCGTCACCGCGGAGCCCGCCGTCGAGATCCGGCCGCACTGGTTCGGCGGTGGCCGCCTCGACTTCCGCCCCGAGACGTACTGGAAGCCCGGCACGAAGGTCACCGTCGCCCTGCGGCTGCGCGACGTCGAGGGGGCGCCCGGCGTCTACGGCGGGCAGCACCGGACGTTCTCGTTCGCCATCGGCCGTCACCAGGTCAGCGTCGTCGACGCGGCCCTGCACACCATGCGCGTCCAGCGCGACGACGTTGTGCTCGCCACGCTGCCCGTCACGGCCGGGGCGCCCGGCACGACGACGTACAACGGGAAGATGGTCGTCACCGAGATGCTGGAGGTGACCCGGATGAACGGCGCCACCGTCGGCTTCAAGAAGGCGGACGGCGCGGGCGAGTACGACATCCCCGACGTCCCGCACGCCATGCGCCTGACCACCTCCGGCACCTTCCTGCACGGCAACTACTGGGCCCCGGACGCCTTCGGCCGGGTCAACGTCAGCCACGGCTGCGTCGGCCTGCGGGATGTGAAGGGCGGCAGCTCCAGCACTCCCGCGGGCTGGTTCTTCGACCGCAGCCTCGTCGGGGACGTCGTGGAGGTCGTCAACAGCAACGACAAAAAGGTCGCTCCCGACAACGGACTCGGCGGGTGGAACATGGGGTGGAAGGCGTGGAAAGCGGGTGCCGCGGTGAAGTAACCGACATAGCCGTACGCGCGCGCGGGGCGTCCGAGGGTGGGGCCGGACCGGTGACCGGGGCTCGGATTGTTCAAGTTGGGACTGAACGGTGACATTCGCCGGGGCCAATCCCATCCGATCATCTGGTTAATGTACGTGCGGACGCGCGTGCTGCGCGGAGGGGTGCGGGCCTGCTCAAGGCCGTGCGAGGGGAGACAAGAGAGTTGAACGGGCGACCGATATCGGGGGCGTCGGTTGGCGCGCGGGCACGGGGGAGCAAGGGGGTCCTGGCACTGCTGCTGGGTCTGCTGATGCTCGCCGTCACCGCGTGCGGGGGCGGAGGCGGGGGGTCCGACTCCGGCTCCGACGGCGACAAGGGCAAGGGCTCGGACAAGAGCGCTTCCGGCAAGGCGGCCACCGAGCCGTCGGAAGCGGTGGTCTCCATCGCTCCGAAGAACAAGGCCAAGGACGTGGCCACCAGCGGTGCCCTCAAGGTCACCGCCGCCAAGGGCAAGCTGTCCGAGGTCACCGTCGAGGACGGCAAGGGCAAGAAGATCGCCGGTGAGATCACGGACGGCGGCGCCACCTGGACGCCGTCCATCCACCTCAACTCGGCCACCGAGTACAAGGTGCACGCCGTCGCGAAGGACTCCGAGGGGCGTGAGGCGGCCGAGGAGTCGTCCTTCACCACGCTGACCCCGAAGAACACCTTCGTCGGCATCTTCACCCCGGAGGACGGTTCGAAGGTCGGCGTCGGCATGCCGTTCTCGATCCGCTTCACCCGGGGCATCACGGCCCCCGAGGACGTCGAGAAGGCCATCACCATCAAGACCGAGCCGCCCGTCGAGGTGGCCGGCCACTGGTTCGGCAACGATCGCATCGACTTCCGCCCGGAGAAGTACTGGGCGGCCGGCACGAAGGTCACCGTCGACCTCAACCTCGACGGCGTCGAGGGGCGCGACGGCGTCTACGGCGAGCAGAACAAGAAGGTCTCCTTCACCATCGGCCGCAGCCAGGTCTCCGTCGTGGACGTCAAGAAGCTCACGATGAAGGTGAAGCGGGACGGCAAGCTCATCAAGACCATCCCCGTCACCACCGGCAAGCCCGGCATGGAGACCTGGAACGGCCAGATGGTCATCAGCGAGCGCCTGCGCGTGACCCGGATGAACGGTGAGACCGTCGGCTACGGCGGCGAGTACGACATCAAGGACGTGCCGGACGCCATGCGCCTGACGAACACCGGCACCTTCATCCACGGCAACTACTGGGGCGGGGACGCCTTCGGCAACTACAACGCCAGCCACGGCTGCATCGGTCTGCGCGACACCCGCGGCGGCTACGACCGCAAGGCCCCGGGGGGCTGGTTCTTCGACCACTCGATGGTCGGTGACGTCGTGGTCGTGAAGAACTCCAACGACCGCGTCGTCGACCCGGACAACGGCTACAACGGCTGGAACATGTCCTGGGACAAGTGGAAGGCGTAGCCCTTCCGGTCGGACGTGCGGCTCCGGTGTGCTGTGACACAGCACACCGGAGCCGCTGTCGTTAGTCCCCGTTAACCTGCCTGCATGACTGTGCATCTCGAAGTCGCCGAAGGCGTCGGCACCATCCGCCTCGACCGCCCCCCGATGAACGCCCTGGACATCGCCGTCCAGGACCGCCTCAAGGAACTCGCCGAGGAGGCGGCGGGGCGGGACGACGTCCGCGCCGTCATCCTCTACGGCGGGGAGAAGGCGTTCGCGGCGGGCGCGGACATCAAGGAGATGCAGGCGATGGACCACGCGGCGATGGTCGCCCGCTCCCGCGCCCTCCAGGACTCCTTCAGCGCGGTCGCCCGTATCCCCAAGCCGGTCGTCGCGGCCGTCACCGGCTACGCCCTGGGCGGCGGTTGCGAGCTGGCGCTGTGCGCGGACTACCGCATCGCCGGGGAGAACGCGAAACTCGGCCAGCCCGAGATCCTGCTCGGGGTGATCCCGGGCGCGGGCGGCACCCAGAGGCTGTCCCGGCTGATCGGCCCCTCCAAGGCCAAGGACCTCATCTTCACCGGCCGTATGGTCAAGGCCGACGAGGCCCTCGCGCTCGGCCTCGTGGACCGGGTCGTCCCGGCCGACGAGGTGTACAAGGCCGCGCACGAGTGGGCCGCGAAGCTCGCCCAGGGTCCGGCGATCGCGCTGCGGGCGGCCAAGGAGTCGATCGACGCGGGCCTGGAGACCGACCTGGAGACGGGGCTCGCGATCGAGCGGAACTGGTTCGCCGGTCTGTTCGCCACCGAGGACCGGGAGCGCGGGATGCGCAGCTTCGTGGAGGAGGGGCCGGGCAAGGCGAAGTTCGTCTGACGGCCGGTATTCCGGCCCACGACTTCCGCCGATCCCCTTGCAGTTGACGCGATGTCTTACCCGCGTCCCCCGATGGAGCGCTTTATCGGAGCCTTAAGGCAGTCTTAAGAAAGTTCCGGCCAAGGCTCCGTCCGCTGACCGAAGTTCAGATGGTCCGCGCAGCTCAGGAGGGGTGTCGACGGGTATATGATGCCTTTGGCATATGACATACGAAACCCCCGGAATGGTTGGTTCCGGGGGTTGTATTCCTCCGGAACGGCCACGAAGGGCGCTCCGGGCGGCCATGATGGGGGCATGGCGGGGCTGGAGGGTATCGAACAGCCGCGGCGGCACGGGAGTGCGACCGCGGCGCGTTGGTCGCCTGCGATCGAGGACGAACGGGCGCTGAAAGCACTGGAGTTGTTCGGCAACCCCACGGAGGCGGAGGTTCCGCTGCCGTCCCGCCCCGAGTCCGCGGCCACCGCCCGCCGGCTCGCCCAGGTCGTCGTCCTCCGCGAATGGCGGCTCTCGCCCAAGATGACCGAGGACGCCGTCCTGCTCGTCTCCGAACTGGTCGGCAACGCCGTACGGCACACCGGGGCCCGGGTCTTCGGGTTACGGATGCGGCGACGGCGCGGCTGGATCCGCGTCGAGGTCCGCGACCCCTCGCGGGGCCTGCCCTGTCTGATGCCGGTGCAGGAGATGGACATCAGCGGCCGCGGACTCTTCCTCGTCGACAAACTGTCGGACCGGTGGGGCGTGGACCTGCTGCCGCGCGGCAAGACCACCTGGTTCGAGATGCGCGTCGCGGACCGCTAGTGCTGTGACCGGAGGCCGGACCGTGGCGGTCCCACCCGCCGCCCCTCGCCGTCTCACGACGCGGATCTCCGCCGAACGGGCCAATCGCCGGAAAACCTGCCCGACCTCCCTATAAAGGTGCGCGTGACCACGCCCCGCACCTCCCTCATGCAGCGCCACCTCGTCCAGCGCGCCCTCCTCGCGGCGGCCGTCCTCGTCGCCGTGGCCGCGTGCGGCAGCGCGACCGGCACCGACGAGCGGGAACAGCGGACCCGTGCCGACCGGGCCGACCAGGCCGCGGCCGAAGCCGCCGAGCGGAAGAAGAGACAGGGGCCGGAGGTGCGGGGCCTGCGCGGCATGCCGCCCGTCCTCGACCCCAAGGACGTCTACGCCGCCGACCGCCCCGGCCGGCTCTCCCCGGTCGTCAAGGACTTCCCGTCGCGGGTGTACGTCCCCAACAGTGAGTCCGACACCGTCTCCGTCATCGACCCGAAGACGTACGAGATCATCGAGACGATCCCGGTGGGCCGCCAGCCCCAGCACGTCGTGCCGTCCTGGGACCTGAAGACCCTGTGGGTCAACAACAACCGGGGCCACACCCTCACCCCCATCGACCCGAGGACGGGCAAGGCGGGCGAGCCCGTCGAGGTGCACGACCCGTACAACCTGTACTTCACCCCGAACGGCAAGTACGCCGTCGTCATGGCCTCCCTCGACCGTGAACTCGTCTTCCGCGACCCGCACACCATGAAGCGGGTCAAGACCGAACCGGTCAGCTGCTACGGCGTCAACCACGCCGACTTCTCGCTCGACGGGAAGTACTTCATCGTGTCCTGCGAGTTCAGCGGGGAACTGCTGAAGGTCGACACCGAGAAGATGAAGGTGGTCGGCCAACGGAAACTGCCCTTCGAGGGCGCCATGCCGCAGGACGTGAAGATCGCCCCGGACGGCAAGCGGTTCTACATCGCCGACATGATGGCCGACGGCATGTGGGTCCTGGACGGCGACACGTTCGACGAGCCGAAGCTGCTGCCCACCGGCAAGGGCACCCACGGCCTGTACGTCGGCCGCGACTCCCGCGAGATGTACGTCTCCAACCGCGGCGAGGGCACCGTCTCCGTCTTCGACTTCACCAGGAACGAACTCACCAAGAAGTGGCACCTCCCCGACGGTGGCAGCCCCGACATGGGCGGCGTCTCCGCCGACGGCAAGGTCCTGTGGCTCTCCGGCCGCTACGACTCCGAGGTGTACGCCATCGACACCCGCACCGGGAAGCAGCTCGCCCGCATCCCCGTCGGCAGCGGCCCGCACGGCCTCGCCGTGTACCCGCAGCCAGGCCGCTACTCCCTCGGCCACACCGGCATCTTCCGGTGACGCAGGCCCTCCCCGCCGGGTCGCCCCCCCGGTGTCGGCTAGCGGGCGTTCAGCAGGAGCTCCGAGCCCACCGGCAGATAACCGGCCGCCTGGAACGCCCGCAGGCTGCGGGCGTTCCCCGCCGACACCTGCGCCCACACCGGCTCGCCCCCGCTCAGCTGCCGCGCCGCCCGCACCAGGGCCCGGCCGAGCCCCTGGTGCCGTCCCCCCTCGGCCACCTCGACCGCGACCTCCAGCCGCCCCGCGACGCCGCGCCCGAGGACCAACAGGCCGCCCTCCGTCCTCCACACCCGCACCCCGTCGCGCCGCTTGCGGGAACTCACCACTCTCGGATGACCGGGATCGGCGATCTCCTCCAGCGGCAGCTCCGGCACACCCGGCAGCGGCGCGCCCACCGTCATCACGTCGATCGTGTCGCCGCGGCGCCCCGTGCGGTCCAGCAGAGCGGCCAGGAACCGGGCGTGCATGGGCGCGGCCAGCGCGTCGCAGTCGAGGGCCGCCAGCGTCTCGCGCACCCACGCCGGGTCCTCGTCCGTGGCTATGACGGTGTGCGCGGTGAACGCGAAGACCCCGGCGTCCCGGTACGACGGCTGCGGCACCACCGTCGTACGGCCGTCCGGAGGCGGGAAGACGCCGCCCGCCGCCGCGTCGAGAATGTCCCGCAACGTCTCCATCACCGCTCCTTGACCGTCCGGCCACCGCAGGGCCCGTACTCCCGGACATGATCGACGACCGCACCGGCCCGGGTGGGCGCCGCACTGCCTGCTCGGCGTGCCGGTTAATCTTGGCCCGCCAACGATGGCTGTATCGCATGAAGAGCACGACGAAGGGGCGGACCGGTGGCGGACATCGAGGAAGCACGCAAGCAGTTCCAGCGGATCGACACGAACGGTGACGGTTTCATCACCTCCGCCGAGTTCAAGACCGCCCTGGCCCAGGAGGGCGACTGGAACGTCACCGAGGCGGTGGCCGAGGCCATCATCAAGAGCCGCGACCTCAACGGCGACAAGCTCCTGTCGTTCGACGAGTTCTGGACGTACCTCAGCAAGTGACGTGCCCCGGCGAAGGGGGCG
>NZ_LIQX01000233.1 GCF_001418475.1 Streptomyces ossamyceticus
AGTGGGCGAGTCGCACCGCCGCGTACGTCGTCCCGGCGGTGCGACTCGCCCACTGGACCGCGCGGCAGCTGACCGGCCGTACCGCCTGGTGGTGGATCCCGCCCGCCTGCACCCTGTGGGTGCTCCCGGCCCTGGCCGTCCCCGCCTGGCACCTCGCGGGACTCGGGCTCTACGTGGTGGCGCTGCCCCCGGCCCTGGCGGTGCACGTCACCGTCGTACGGGCCCGGGCGGGCCGGCCCGTCCAGCCCTGCGCGGCGATCCTCTCGTGGGGCGCGCTGGCCGTCGGGTGCGTGGTGATCGGCGGCGGGGCGGTCGTGGCGGTGGGGTGAGGACCGGAAGGGGCCAGGTGGCTCCGCCGGTTGTGAAGCCGCGTGGTGGCTCGGCCGGTTGTGGAGCGGGGTGGCTCCGCCGGTCGTGAAGCGGTGGGGTGGCTCCGCCGGTCGTGAAGCCGCGTTGTGGCTTGGCCGGTTGTTGAACCGCAGGGTGTTTCACCCTGCCGTGAAGCCGCCGAAGTGGCCGCGGTGGAACAGCAGGGGCGCGCTCGACGCCTCGTCCGCGTCGGCGGTGCCCAGCGCCTCCACCCGGCCCACCACGATCAGATGGTCACCTCCGGGGTGCACGGCGTGGATCGCGCAGTCGATCCAGGCGGCGGCGCCGGCGAGGCGTGGCGAACCGGTGACGGGGGCCGGGTCGTGGGCGACACCGGCGAACTTGTCCGCGCCGCTCACCGCGAAGCGTCGGCACAACTCGCCCTGGTCCGCGCCGAGTACGTTCACGCAGAAGACGCCCGCGCGGGCGATCCGGGGCCAGGTCGTCGACGTACGGCCGACCATGAAGACGACGAGGGGCGGGTCGAGCGAGAGCGAGGAGAAGGACTGGCAGGCGAATCCGGCGGGGCGGAGCGCCGGCCCTGACCCCGGAGTGGTGTCGGGTGCCGGTGGGGCGGTGATGACCGTCACGCCCGTCGCGAAGCTGCCCAGGACGCGGCGGAACTCGGCCTGGTCGACCGGCATCCGCTCGCCCTCGCGGACACAGCGCAGCTCGGGGCGGGGCAGTGCTTCGACCGGGCGTGTGGGCGAGGTCGCCCGCGCCCGGTCGGACCGTAGATATCGGACGGCGGCCGCCGCCATTCCCGCATGTCCCATCACAGCCCCATTGAAACTGACGGACCGTCAGAAGTGAAGGGCCGCAACGGCCGCCATGTCGGTGCCGGTGCCGGTGCCGGTGCCCGTGCCGGTGCCCGTGCCGGTGCCCGTGCCGGTGCCCGTGCCGGTGCCGGTGCCGGTGCCGGTGCCCGTGCCGGTGCCCGTGCCGGTGCCCGTGCCGGTGCCCGTGCCGGTGCCCGTGCCCGTGCCCGTGCCCGTGCCGGTGCCGGTGCCGGCGGGGGGCGAGGCGGGGGTGGTGTCGGCGGGCAGGTGGCCGCGCGTCGCCTGCGGTGCCGGTGCCCGTGCCGGTGGCGGTGCCGGTGGCGTGTGCGGGGCGCTCCGAGTCGCCCGCCGTGTGCCGGTCGCTCCGGCGGTGATCGGTCCGTCGTCTTCCCCGGCGCGGCGGCCGTCTTCGTCGGGAGGTGGGGCGCGGGCTGAACTCAGCGGCCCTCGAAGCGCGGCGCGCGGCGTTCGACGAAGCTCGCCACGCCCTCCTGGGCGTCCGCCGTCGTCATGTTGATCTCCTGGGCGGCGGCCTCGGCGGCGAAGGCGGTGGCGCGGTCGGTGTCGAGGGAGGCGTTGACCAGGTGCTTGGTCAGCGCCAGGGCGCGGGTGGGGCCGGCGGCGAGGCGCTCGGCCCACGCGCGGGCCGTCTTCTCCAGGTCGGCGGTGGGGACGACCCGGTTGACCAGGCCGAGCCGTTCCGCGTCGGCGGCGGACAGGGCGTCGCCGAAGAACATCAGCTCCTTCGCGCGCTGCGGCCCGATCAGCCGGGGCAGGAGGTAGGTGCCGCCGCCGTCGGGGACGAGTCCGCGGCGGACGAACACCTCGATGAAACGGGCCTCCTCGGCCGCCAGGACCAGATCGCAGGCGAGGGCGAGATGCGCGCCGATACCGGCCGCCGTGCCGTTCACCGCCGCCAGCACCGGCTTCTCGCAGTCGAGGACGGCCGCGACGAGCCGCTGGGCGCCGAGGCGGATGGTGCGGGCCACGTCACCGGCGACCCGTTCGGCGGGGCGGGCCGCCCCGCCGCGCAGGTCGGCGCCTGCGCAGAACCCGCGGCCCGTCGCGGTGATCACGACCGCTCGCACGTCGGGATCCGCGGAGGCGTCCGAGAGCAGCTGGACGAGGCGGTCGCGCTGGTCGGGGGTGAGGGCGTTCATCGCCTCGGGGCGGTTGAGCGTGATCCACGAGACCGCGTTGTCAGTGGCGTGCAGTATCAATGAGTCACGGGACTTTTCCGGACTTTCGAGGGGGGAAGCGGACATGTGGATGCTCCATCTGTTACGGGTCGTGATGGCCTTGTCCGGTGTGGTGGGGTGGCGTTCAGCGGCACACCGCCAGTGCGTCCAGGGCCACGGCGCCCTGCCCCCTCGGCAGCACCATCAGCGGATTGATGTCCAGCTCCGCGATCTCGTCCCCCAGCTCCAGCGCCATCCGCTGCACCCGGAGCACGACCTCCACGAGCGCGTCGACATCGGCCGGGGGCGCCCCGCGGACCCCGTCCAGCAGGGCCCGGCCGCGCAGTTCGTCGAGCATGGCGCGCGCCTGGTCCTCCCCGAAGGGCGGCACGCGTACGGCCGCGTCGCGGAGCACCTCGACGAGGACCCCGCCGAGCCCGACCGTCACCGTCGGCCCGAAGAGGTCGTCGTGCGTGACCCCCACGACCATCTCCACGCCCCGCTCGACCATCTGGCAGACGAGCACCCCGTCGAGCGACACGTCCTCGTAGCGGGCGATGTCGGTGAGTTCGCGATAGGCGTCACGGATCTGGCTCGCGGAGGTCAGCCCGATCTTGACCAGGCCGAGTTCGGTCTTGTGGGCGATCCGCGCTCCGGACGCCTTCATCACCACCGGGTAGCCGACGAGGCTCGCCGCGCGCACGGCCGCCGCCGCGCTCGTCACCAACTGCTCGCGCGGCACCCGTATCCCGTAGGCGCGCAGCAGTTGCTTGGCCGCGTGCTCGCTCAGCTGCTGCCCCGGCCGCATCAGCGCCCGGGCCTTGCGGAAGGAGGGCGACGGGGAGCGCGGTGCCTCGTCGAAGGGAGAACGGTAGGCGGTGGTGAAGCGGGCGTGGTCGAGGTGGGCGCGGACGGCGGTGATGCAGTTGGCGAAGGTGCGGAAGGTCGCCACCTTCGACGACCCGAGCAGCGTCTGGCGGTAGGCGTCCTCGGTGCCGACCGGCGACCCCCACACCACGCACACCAGCTTGTCGGTGCGTTCGGCGGCGTCCACCAGGTCCTGGGCGAGCTTGTCGCTCATCGGCGGGAAGGGGCCGGTGATGGGGCAGATCAGCACGCCGACCGCCGGGTCGTCGAGGATCGCGTCGAGGATGCGAGGGCCGCGCCAGTCGCCCACCGGGTGCCCGCCGTTGTCGACCGGGTTGGCCACGTTCAGATAGTCGGGGATCCACTGGTGCAGTTCGGCCTGCTTGGCCTCCGACAGCGTCGGCAGACGCAGCCCTGCCTCCGTCGCCAGGTCCGCGAAGTGCGCGCCCGTGCCGCCCGAGATCGAATAGACGACGACACCGTCGGCCACCGGACGTGACGCGGCCTCGGCACGCGGTCGCCGGGCACGGGCCAACAGGGTCGCCGTGTCCTGGAGTTCGTCCAGACCGTCCACGCGGATCACGCCGTACTGCCGCATGGCCGCGTCGACCACCGAGTCCGCGCCGGTCAGTTTGCCGGTGTGGGTGGCGGCCGTGCGGGCCCCGGCCTCGGTGCGACCGACCTTCACGGCCACGACGGGCACCCCGCGCCGGGCGGCCCGGTCGGCGGCGAGGAGGAAGGAGCGGCCGTCCTTGAGGCCCTCGATGTAGCAGGCGATGGCGCCCACCTCGGGGCGCTCGGCGAAGTAGGAGATGAAGTCGGCGGTCTCCAGATCGGCCTCGTTGCCGGTGGGGGCCCAGTGGGAGAGGCGGATGCCGAGTTCCTGGAGGGAGAAGACCGGGCGGCCCTGGTGGCCGGACTGGGTGATCAGCGCGATCGCGGGGCCGTCCAGGTCGTCACGGAAGCGTTCGAAGGCGTTGAGGTTGGTGTTCGGGCCGAGCAGCCGCAGACCTTCCGAGCGGGCGACGGCGGCGGCCAGCCGCTGTTGGGCGAGGGCGCCCTCCTCGCCGGTCTCCGCGAACCCGGAGGCGAAGGCGACGGCGAACTTCACCTTGCCCTCGGCGAGTTCGTCGATCAGCGGGAGGGGGTCGGAGACGAGCAGCACGGCGAGGTCGACCTGTTCGGGCAGGTCGGCGACGGAAGGGGAGCAGGGGATGCCGAAGACGGACGGACGCGTGGGGTGCACCGGGTGCAGCCGGGCGCCGACCCGTTCGGCCCAGGCGAGCAACTGCCGGGTGATCCCGGTGTTGGGTCGGCCCTCCGCGTCCGAGGCGCCCACCACGGCCACGGACTCGGGGCGGAAGAACCGGTCCAGATCGGGGACGGCGGCGTACAGCGGGCGCCCGCTGACGTCCAGGTCGCCGGCCTCGGCGGGTCTGCCGTGCACGATCTGCTGGGGGGTCTCGCCGCAGGCGATGGCCCGGGCCCGGCGGGAGTCGGTGGTGAGGGTGCCGTGGGTTGATCCAAGCATCGGTCCGCCCGCTCCTGTGTGACAGCCAATTCACTGAGGTGACGCGGTCACGTACCACTCATCCAACTGACACAGCGTCAGATTTCAGATTACTGAACTGACGCTGCGTCAGGAATGGGTGTGCGGGCAAAGTTACGCGGCGGTACGGGGAGTTGTACCCGCCGGCGGCGTCCGTCAGACGTATACGGCGGCGGTCGGCTTCGACGGTCGGCCGGTTTGGACGGTCGGCCGGTTTGGACGGTACGGTCCTGCGCTGGACGGAGAACATCCCCGCCGCCGGTGTCCGGCGGGGCCCCGGTGTGCCGGGGCGACCGTGTGCCCGATCTGGAGGCCTACGGGCTGTTCACAGGTCGTCCCACGCGTCGAGCAGGACGTCAGCCACCGCCCCATCTGGGCCGGCCGCCGGGCCACGGAGAGACTGCTCGGTCCAGATCACCTTGCCCCGCGGCATGTAGCGGGTGCCCCAGCGCTGGGTGAACTGGGCGACGAGGAACAGGCCACGTCCGCCCTCATCGGTCGTGGCCGCCCGACGCATGTGCGGCGAGGTACTGCTGAAATCAGAGACCTCGCAGATCAGATGCTCGTCGTCGCGCAGCAGCCGCAGCCGGATCGGGGCGGCACCGTAGCGAACGGCGTTGGTGACCAGTTCGCTGATGACCAGCTCGGTGGCGAACCCCAGCTCCCCGAGCCCCCACTCCTGGAGCCGCTGTGCGGCGTTGGCCCGGATACCGGCGACGGCTGCGGGGTCGGCGGGCACATCCCAGTCGGTGACCTGCGAGGACTTCAGCAGGCGAGGCCGGGCGACCAACAGGGCGATGTCGTCGTGCGGCTGGTCGGGAAGGATGGCGTCGACGTCCCTGCATGTCTCTTCGGGTGTCCGGCCGGGGTGTGCCAGCGCCTCGCGCAGCGTCTCCTGCCCGGTGTCGATGCCTCGCTGCCGATCCTTGATCAGGCCGTCGGTGTACAGCACGAGCCGGGAGCCTTCGGCCAGGCGGAACTCGGCGGTCTCGAAGGGCAAGCCGCTGTTGAGCCCGAGAGGCGGCGAGACGGGCACCCGCAGGTACTCCACGGTGCCGTCGGGGTACACCACGGCGGGGTCGGGATGGCCGGAGCGGGCCACCGAGCACACCCCGGAGACCGGGTCGTAGATCGCGTAGAGGCAGGTGGCCCCCAGGAGCCCCCTGCCGTCCGGCTCCACGGTCTCGTCGCTGCTCTGCGCGGCCAGTTCGTCGAGGCAACCGAGAAGCTCGTCCGGGGGGAGATCGAGCGAGGAGAAGTTGCGTACGGCGGTCCGCAGGCGCCCCATGGTCGCGGCGGCGTGCAGGCCGTGGCCGACGACGTCGCCGACGACCAGGGCGACCCGGGCGCTGGGCAGGGGGATGACGTCGAACCAGTCGCCCCCGACTCCCTCAAGGGCGGGCAGGTAGCGGTGGGCGGTCTCCACGGCGGAGTGGTCGGGCAGGGAGTGCGGCAGCATGCTGCGCTGGAGGGCCTCGGCGAGGGTGTGTTCGCGGGTGTCGGCAGGCAGGTCCAGCAGCTGTTGCCCACTGTCGGCCAGTAGCAGCCGTCCGTCACCGCCGACGATGAGGACCCCCTCGCGCACCGCGTGGAGCACCGCGTCATGGTGCTCATACATCCGCGTCAGCTCCCGCGCGTCCAGACCGCGCGTCTGGCGCTTCAGCCGGCGCGAGACCAGCGCGGTACCCCCTGCGGCGAGGAGGAGTACACCGCCGGTGAGTGCGAACAGGCGCGGGAGCTGGCCCCGGAACACGTCACTGACGCTGTCGACCGTGACCCCGACCGCCACGAAGCCCACGATCCTCGTGCCCGCGGCATCGTAGACGGGAACGGTGGAATCCACGCTGAGGCCTAGGCTCCCCTCGAACGTGCGGGTGAAGGGCCGGTCAAGGGCGGCGCCCTCGCGCTGGGTGTAGATGTGCTTGTCGATCATGCGCGGGTCGGGATGGGTCCACCGGTACCCCTCCGGGTCGAACGCGACGACGTAATCGACGCCTGATTCCTTGCGCACCGCTTCCGCCCTTGGTTGCAGGACGGAGCTGGGGTCGGCGGACTGCATGGCCGCCCGCGTGCCGGGGGCGTGCGCGAAACTCGTGGCGACGCCCTTGGTCAACTGCCGGGCGTCGCGCATGATCGCGTGCTGCGTCTGCAGGACAAGGGTGATGCTCGCCGTCGCGGCCAGCAGGAGAATGATCACGAATTGCAGCAGGAAGACCTGGCGCGCGACGCTGCGGACCCGCAGCAGGGCGCGAGCCTTCCGGAAGACTACGTGCGAGCCCACTCCTGCCACCGTTTGGTCACTTCATCCATGTTCTCCAGCCACCACTCCGTGTCCAGGTCGAAACCGACGAAGAGGTTGCCGGGGGAGCTGGGCAGGTCCGCCGCGATGGACCGGGGCACGTACGCGTAGGCGGCGGGTGTGACAGGACCTGTGATGAAGGCCTCGGCGTACCGGGCCTGTACCTGCGGGCGCAGTGCGTAGTCGATGAGCCGGTATGCGTCATCCGGGTTTCCAGAGCCCTTGGGAATCCCGTACCCGTTCGCCCGCCTGCGCGCACTGTTCCACTCGTACCTGATGGGGGCTCCGTGCCTGACCCGGTCCTCCAGGCGGCCCTGCCAGCCGCTGGTGGCCGTGACCTCTCTGCGGACCAAGAGCGCACCGGGCTCGTCGCCGCTGTTCCAGAACGTGCGGACGGAGTCCTTGATGAGATCCAGCGACTTGAAAGCGCGATCGACGTCCAGCGGGTACAGCTTGTCCATGGGGACACCGTCCGCCAGCAGCGCGAACTCCAGTTCGGGCAGGTCGAACGAGCTCTGGAGCGAGCGCGGACCGGGGAACGCCTTGGTGTCCCAGAAGTCCGCCCAGGACTCGGGCCTTCTCCCGCCGAAGGCGTCGGCGTGGTACCCCATGACGCTGGCCCAGTAGGACTTCCCTACGCCGTACGACGTCAGCAGGAAGTCGGCGATGCCCACATCCTTCGCGTTCTTCAGGCGGTCGTAGTCGATCTCCTGGGAGGCGTCGTTCTGCTGGAACCACTCCAGGACATGCATGTCGATGTCCATGACATCGAACCGCGGGTCGCCCCGCTTGATCTGGTCCAGCATCTGGCCGTGCAGGAAGTGCACGGTCTCGACCCGGATGCCGGTCTCCTCGGTGAAGGGCGCGTAGATCGACCTTCTCAGGGCCGCGCCGTGGGAACCGCCGCTGTCGCGGACGATCAACACCCCAGCCCGCTCGCTCTCCCTGGCGCGGCGTTTCCCCTCGGTGCCCGTCCCGCACCCGGCGAGGTGGCCCGCAGCCGCGCCCACCGTGACGGCACCGGCCCCCTTCAGGACCGTCCGGCGACTCACCGCAGGCATCATGGCGGGATCCTCACACCCTCACATGTACCTAGGGGTATCTGGTCCCGCAACTCGAACCCAGGCGGCGAGGGCCGTCACCTGGACAGCGCTCGTGTGTGCCGCACGGCGACGCCCTGGCCCGATCACGCCCTGCCGGAGCAGCCGGCCGGCGCTAGCGTGGCGGCGAGCAGGACGGCGGCGGTGGTGTGGCGCATGGTCCCCCCCGCGCGGACGTACGCGTTCAAGGTGCGGATCGACAGCGCGACACCCGGCACGACCGGAGCGGTGAGTGTCCACCCGGTGTCCGGGCCGTTCGCGTTCGACCCGGACACGTCCGACAGCGCGGCGGTGCCGGCGGTGCCGGCGGTGAACTGACTCGGTGCCCCTTCAGCGCGCGGCGCGTACCTGCACGGTGACCGCGTCGCGCGTGGCGACGCCTCCGGTGTGGGCGACGGCCTTCGCGATCTTCTCGGCGTCGAGGGCGAGTTCGCGGAACATGCCGCTGATGGGGTTGGTGAAGCCGGTGAAGTACAGACCGGGGGCGTTCCGCGGGGAGCGCGCGCCGTGCACGACCGGCTTGCCGCGGCCGTCCAGGACGTCGAGATGGCCGAGCAGGCCCTCCAGGGACCGGCGGTAGCCGGTGGCGGCGATCACGGCGTCGGTTTCGACGTGCGAGCCGTCGGCGAGGACGACCTTGCCGTCCTCGAACTTCTCCACCGCGGCGACGATCTCCACCTTGCCCTTGCGGACGGCGTCGATGATGCCGACGTCCTGGACGGGGATGGAGCCCTCGTTGACCCGCGAGTACAGGCCGGAGGTGGGGCGGGGCAGCCCGTGCGCGGACAGGTCGGGCACGCTGAGCCGGGCCATCGGCTTGGCGATCCGGTCCACCAGGGCGACCGGGAGCCGCCGCACGAGGACGGCGCTGTACTGGGCGGCCCAGCCGGCCGTGGAGCGGCGCACGATGTGCGGGGCTGTCCGCACCGCGAGTCGTACCCGCTTCGCCCCGCCCTCGACGAGGTCGACGGCGATCTCGGCGCCGGTGTTGCCGATACCGACGACGAGGACGTCACGGCCGGCGTAGGGCTCGGGGTTGCGGTACGCGGAGGCGTGCGACAGCTCGCCGGTGAAGGTGTCGCGGCCGGGCCAGTCCGGGATGTTCGGCGTGTGGTTGTAGCCGGTGGCGACGACGACCGCGCCGGCGGTCAGCTCACGGCCGCCGGTGGCGCGCAGCAGCCAGGTTCCGTCGGGGTTCCGCTCCACGCGGGTGACCTCGACGCCGGTCACGATCTCCAGCGCGTGGACCTCGGCGTACTTCTCCAGGTAGCGCACGACGTTGTCCCGCGCCACCCACCGGCCGAAGCGGCGCGGCATCGGCAGGCCGGGCAGCGCCGACAGCCGCCGGGTGGTGTGCAGGCGCAGCCGGTCGTAGTGGCGCCGCCAGGACGCGCCGACCGCGTCCGACTTCTCCAGTACGACGGCCCGTATCCCCCGGGCGCGCAGCGCGTGGGCGGCGGCCAGCCCGCCGGGACCGCCACCGATCACATAGACCGGGTGGTCGGAGACGGGCGTCGCGGATGCTGTGGAGTCGGCCATGTGCCGAGCGTATTCACGTCCCTCATTGATGGGTCTCGGTCAAGACCGGAATTGGTTGCGGATTGATCACGGCTGAGGAGGAGTGCGTGAGGTCTGTGGCGTAGGTCTCCCGGAATATGGCGGGTACGTGGTGTGGGTGGGGGTGACGGGGAGCCCCGGCGTGCGGTGTGAGTG
>NZ_LIQX01000234.1 GCF_001418475.1 Streptomyces ossamyceticus
TCGAGGGCCTCGCGCAGCCGGTGGAAGTCGGCGAGCGTGGCGAGGAGGTGACCGGGTTCGGGTTCGACGGCCAGCGGGACGCCCGCGGCGGTGGCGGCGTCGACGACGGGGGTGAGCGCGTCCGGGAGACGTTTCCAGGCGGTGTCCTCGTCGGTGCCGGGCGGGGTGACGCCGCTGAAGCAGTGCACGGCGTGGGCGCCCAGGTCGGCGGCGACCCGTACGGCGGTCAGGAGCAGGCCGACGCGGCGGTCGCGGTCGTCCGGGTCGGCCTCCAGCAGGGTCGGCCCGTGTTTGCGGCGGGCGTCGAGGACGTAGCGGGCGCCGGTCTCCACGGTGACGGCCAGGCCGAGGGCGTCGAGCCGTCGTGCGAGCCTCCCGGTGCGGCCCGCGAGGCCGGGGGCCAGCGGGTCGAGGTGCATGTGGTCGAGGGTCAGCCCGACACCGTCGTAACCGAGGTCGGCGAGGAGGGCGAGGGCGTCGTCGAGCCGGAGGTCGGCGAGACCGTTGGTGCCGTAGCCGAAGGCGAGGGGCGTGGTCCGGAGACTCATCGGGCGTCACCTCGCGGCCCCGGTTCCCGCACCGGGCGGGGCCCCGGTTCACGCAAGGGGCGCGGCCCCGGCTCGCCCGGCCGGCGCGGCCCTGACACGGCCGTCCGCCCCGGCCCGCGCCCGGCCGCCGGTGGCCCGTCCTCCGGCTCGGCGAGGTTCCGTCCTCCGGTCCGCAGCCGCTCCGCGAACGCCGCCAGCATCGCGTACTGCTCGCCCAGGGCCGCCGGAACCTCGCCCGCCGGGTCCTTGAAGTAGAAGGCCAGCTCGGGCAGGGGGCCCGTGAGGCCCGCTTCGTGGGCGCGGGCGAGGAGGCGGGCGAGGTCGAGGACCAGGGGCGCGGCGAGCGCGGAGTCGCAGCCCTGCCAGGTGGTCTGGAGGACCATGCGGGTGCCGAGGAAGCCGTCGAAGGCGATGTGGTCCCAGGCGGTCTTCCAGTCGCCGAGGGCGGGGACGTCGTCGATGTGGGTCTGACCCTCGGGGGCCGTGCCGAGGGTGTCGGTCACGACGCGTTCCTTGCCGGCGTTCTTGGCGGCGGCGGCCGCCGGATCGGCGAGGGCGGCACCGTCGCCGCCGCCGAGGAGGTTCGTGCCGGACCAGGCCCGGACGGTCAGCGCCCGCTGGGCGAACATCGGGCCGAGGACCGACCGGAGCAGGGTCTGGCCCGTCTTGCCGTCGCGGCCCGCCCAGGGCACGCCCGCCGACTCCGCCAGGGGGGCGAGGGCGGGGTGGTCCAGGCCCGTCGAGGGGGTGAAGTTGACATAGGGGCAGCCGGCGCGCAGGGCGGCCGCCGCGTAGAGGGAGCTGGGGGGCGGGGCGGTGCCGGTGGGCGCGGGTTCCGTGGAGGCCACGTTCACGACGACGGCGCGGGTGAGGCCCCGGCGTCGTACGAAGTCCTGGAGGTCGGCGGTGAAGGCGGAGATCAGCTCCTCGGCGGTCCGGGTGTCGCCGGGGAGGGGGCCGCCGGGCCTGATCTCGTGGTCGGCGGCGGCGAGTTCGGCGGTGACGGCGGCGGGCAGGCCGTGAGGCAGGACGCCGCCCGCGGCGAGGGCCTCGGCGCGTTTGGGCAGGGGGCAGTCCGTGGTGTCGTGGCCGCCGAAGACGAGGGAGGCGAGGGGCGGGAGGCCCGAGCCCGCGAAAAGGGGGGTCTCGGTGACCATGCCCGTGGGGGTGTGCAGGTCCGCGGTGAGGGCCGCACAGCCCGCGACGACGGTGGTGGCGACGGAACCGCGGGCCCCGATCAGCCAGACGCCGACGCGCGGCGCGGGACCCGGCACGGACACGGGCGGGGACGCGGACATGGGCAGCCTCCTTGTCGAGCACGTGGTGCGGGGATCCGGACGGTCGAGCACGTGGTGCGGGGACCCGGACGCGCCGGGCGGACGCGGGGAGCACCGGACTGTGGGTACGCCGGGCGAGGAGGCGGCGGGCGGAGGTCCGGCGTCCCCCGCCCGCCGCCGTTCAGTCGCCCGTGGGCGGGGCCGCCGTACCGGCGGTCCGCGCGGGCAGTTCCTTGATCCGGACGTCACGGAAGGACACCCGGTCGTCGGCACCGTGGTTCTGGATGCCGAGGTGACCGCCCTTAAGGCTCCGGGCCGGATCGGTGTTGGTGAAATCGTTGATCTTCACGCCGTTGAGCCAGACGCGGAGGCGTTCGCCCTCCACCCGGATCTCGTACGTGTTCCACTCCCCCGGCGGGTTCAGGGCGCGGTCGCGCTTGCTGATGTCGGCGGAGCGGAAGCCGTAGACGGACCCGGTGGTCCGCTCGGGTACGTCGGTGGCGTCGATCTGGATCTCGTAGCCGTTGTTCACGGCCGACCACGGGTCGTCCGAGGGCGGGAAGCCCACGAACACCCCCGAGTTGTCGTCGCCCGAGGCGCCGTCCGTCCTCCAGTCGAGCTTCAGGGAGTACGACCCGAAGCTGCGGTCGGCGTACCAGAGCATGCCCATGCCGCCGTTGGAGGTGAGCGTGCCGTCGGCGCCTCGCTCGAAGGAGCCCGGCCCGGCCTGCCGCCAGCCGTCCAGGGAGGTGCCGTCGAACAGCGGGCGGTAGCCGTTCTCCGGGCGGCAGTCGGCCTGGGCCTCGCCGATCGCCCACCGGATCCCGCCCAGCAGGTGCTGCCGGAAGGCGGGTTCGGCGTAGGACTCCTTGGTGTGGCCGCCCCCGGTGTAGAAGGCGCGGCCGCCCCGGTAGTTCTGGCACCAGGCGATGGGATGGTCGCCGTTCATGGTGCCGCCGCTGTACGACGACTCGTCGAGCGAGGCGAGGACATGGGCCCGTTCGCGAGGGTTGGAGCGGTAGTTGTACCACTCGTCCGTGCGGTTCCAGGTCGTGCCCAGTGCGGCGGTGGCCGGGTGGGCGTGGTCCTCGACGTCGACCGTCGCGGGCTGGATCGCGGGGTGCGACTGGAAGTACGCGCCCGCGAGTCCGCCGTAGAACGCCCAGTCGTACTCGGTGTCGGCGGCGGCGTGGATGCCGACGTAGGCGCCGCCGCGTCCGATGTACCGCTCGAACGCGGTCTGCTGGGCCGGGTTCAGGACGTCGCCGGTGGTGGAGAAGAAGACGACGGCGGCGTACCGGCCGAGGTTGCGGGTGGTGAAGGCGCCGGCGTCCTCCGTGGCGTCGACCCGGAAGCCATGGGCGGCGCCCAGTTCCCGTACGGCGGTGATGCCCTCGGGGATGGAGTCGTGCCGGAAGCCGGCGGTCTTGGAGAACACCAGCACCCGGGCCTGTGCGGAGCCGTGTGCCGTCCCGGCGTCGGCCGCCTCATCGGACACGGCGGGTCCCGAGACGCACCCGATCAGCAGGGCGGCGCCGATCGCGGCCGTCCCCATACGTCCGTTCGTTCGCATGGCCGCCCCTCACCTCGTCGTGAACGTGAAGTCGTCCACGTCGAACAGCCCGCCGGAGCCGCTGCCCTTGAACACCAGGTAGAGCGCGGTGGTGCCGCGCGGGGCCCTGGTCAGGTCGGCGGTGACGTCCTGGAAGTTCTCCCAGCCGCCGGTGACCGGCACCGTGGTCCTGCCGAGCAGCCGGCCGGTGGGCGAGCCCGCCCGGACCTCCAGCTTGCCGCCCGCGCCTCCGGAGGAGATCCGCGCGGTGATCTTCGTGGCGTCGGACAGGACGTACGGCTTGAAGGAGATCCAGTCACCGTTCGAGATGTCCCCGACGGTCTTGCCGCCGTGGGCGGTGGCCTTCGACTGGACGGTGATGCCGGAGGAGTCGCCGTAGTGCTCGGCCTGGCGGTGCTTGGGCTGGACGACGTGCCGGTCGTGGGTGGTCAGCGGGGCCTGGCCGCCGCCCCCGCCGTCGGTGTACTCGGCGTCGAACACCCCGAAGATGTTGGCGTTCTCGTCGTGGCCGCCGTCGGCGCTGGTCTGGATGGTGCCGGTGCAGCCGTTGGCGGAGGTCACCGGGTGGCCGTGGCTGTCGTGGCCGAGGACGAAGGTGACCTTGACCTTGGCGCAGTCGATGGTCCGGCCGTCCTCCGGGTCGCTGACCCGCACCTTGAACGGTACGGCCTCACCGAAGGCGAACAGCTGCCCGTCCTTCGGCAGGTCCAGCGTCACCTTGGGCGCGGTGTTGCCGACGACGATCTGCACGCCGGCGCTGCCGGTGCGGCCGGAGGGGTCCTTCGCGGTGACGGTCGCCGTGTAGGTGCCGTTCTTCCTGTAGGTGTGCGTCGGGTTCGCCGCCGTGGACGTTCCGCCGTCGCCGAAGTCCCAGCTGTAGGTGAGGGCGTCGCCGTCCTGGTCGCTGGTGCCCGCGGAGGAGAAGCGGACCTTGAGCCTCGCCTGGCCGGAGGTGCGGTCGGCGGCGGCCTGGGCGACCGGCGAGTGGCCGTCGGTGGCGTTCTCGATGCGGTACAGGGCGGAGTGCTCGTCGCCGCCGAACCAGGAGATGCCGTAGTCGAGGACGTACAGCGCGCCGTCCGGGCCGAAGGCCATGTCCATCACCTGGGTGCCCGTCCACGGCACGCCGGCGATGGACCGCACGGTGCCGTCGGCGTCGCTGGTGATGCGCTTGATCCAGCGGCGGCCGAACTCACCGGCGAAGAAGTCCCCGTCGTAGGCCTCGGGGAACTTCACCGGGGAGTCGAGGGAGGCGTCGTAGTGGTAGACGGGGCCGCCCATCGGGGACTCGGAGCCGTCGCCGAACTCCGGCACGGAGTTGCCGTTGTAGGGGATCCACGCGGGCTCGGCGGGCGGCAGCTCGGTCAGGCCCGTGTTGTTGGGGGAGGTGTTCTTCGGTGCCGCGCAGTCGAAGGCAGCGCCGGAGGCACCGGTGGCGAAGTCGTAGTCGACGTAGGCGTCGTTCTTGCCGGTGCAGTACGGCCAGCCGAAGTTGCCGGGCTTGGTGACGCGGGCGAACTCGACCTGGCCGGCCGGGCCGCGCGAGGGGTTGGCCGCGCCCGCGTCGGGGCCGTACTCGCCGACGTAGAGGATGCCGGTCTTCTTGTCGACGCTGAAGCGGAACGGGTTGCGCAGGCCCATCGCGTAGATCTCGGGCCGCGTCCTGTCGGTGCCGGGCGCGAACAGGTTGCCGTCGGGTATGGCGTACGAGCCGTCGGCGTTCACCTTGATGCGCAGGATCTTGCCGCGCAGGTCGTTGGTGTTGGCGGAGGTGCGCTGCGCGTCGAAGGCCGGGTTGCGGTTGGCGCGCTCGTCGATGGGGGTGAAGCCGTCCGACTGGAACGGGTTGCTGTCGTCGCCGGTCGACAGGTACAGGTTGCCCGCCGCGTCGAAGTCGATGTCGCCGCCGACGTGACAGCAGATGCCGCGCGAGGCGGGCACGTCGAGGATCTTCTTCTCGCTGGCCTTGTCGAGCGTGCCGTCCGTCTTCAGGACGAAGCGGGAGAGGCGGTTGACTCCGTCGAAGGGCGCGAAGTCGGCGGCGCCGCCGGTCTCGGGGGCGTCCCCGGACGGGGTGTTCAACGGGGGCGCGTAGTACAGGTAGATGAAGCGGTTGTCGGCGAAGCCGGGGTCGACGCCGATGCCCTGGAGGCCCTCCTCGTCGTGGGAGTACACGTCGAGCTTGCCGGCGAGGCGGGTGTTGCCGGCCGCGTCGGTCAGCCGCAGTTCGCCGTCGCGGGAGGTGTGCAGCACCGAGCGGTCCGGGAGCACGGCGAGCGACATGGGCTCGCCGACCTCGGGTTCGCCCTTGGCGAGGGTGACCTGCTGGAAGTCCTCGGCCGCGGCGGCCCGCGGGGCGGCCTCGGCAGCTCCCGCGGCGGGCGAGGTCAGCGAGAGCGAGGCGCCGGCGAGCAGCAGACCGCTCAGCAGAGCCAGGGGTCCGCGGACTCTCCGGCTTCTTAAGGGGCTGGTGGGGTGTCTGTTGTCGTCGTACGGGTGCACGAAGGGCCTCCAAGGAGGGGCTTGGTCGTACGGAGCTGTACGGGTGTGTGCGGTACGCCGGGGTGCGCCGTCACCCCGGAGACACGGCCGGGTCGTGGGGGCCCGGCCGGACAGCCGGCCCGATGAGCCGGGGCCGGGGGCCGGTCCGGGAGTCCCGTGGCGGGGCTCCCGGCCGTGCCCGTGGACCGTGTCCGGCGGTTCGCGCAGTCGCCCGGGGGCGAGGCAGGCGCGAACTGCCGCACGCGGCCTAGTCGTTGCCGCCGAACGCCGCGTCGAACGAGGCCGACGGCGGTTCGAAGTCGAACGCCTTGAGGCGGGTGAGGGCCTCGGGGGCGCCCTGGAGCCGGTCCATGCCGGCGTCCTCCCACTCGACGGAGATCGGGCCCTGGTAGCCGATCGAGCGGAGCATCCGGAAGACGTCCTCCCACGGCACGTCGCCGTGGCCGGCGGACACGAAGTCCCAGCCGCGGCGCGGGTCGCCCCAGGGCAGGTGCGAGCCGAGGCGGCCGTTGCGGCCGTCGAGGCGCTTGCGGGCCTCCTTGCAGTCGACGTGGTAGATCCGGTCGCGGAAGTCCCACAGGAAGCCGACCGGGTCGAGGTCCTGCCACACGAAGTGCGAGGGGTCGAAGTTGAGGCCGAAGGCAGGCCGGTGGTCGACCGCCTCCAGGGCGCGCTGGGTGGTCCAGTAGTCGTAGGCGATCTCGCTCGGGTGGACCTCGTGGGCGAACCGCACGCCCTCGGCGTCGAAGACGTCGAGGATCGGGTTCCAGCGGGTCGCGAAGTCCTCGTAGCCGCGGTCGATCATCGACTCGGGGGCGGGCGGGAACATGGCGACCAGGTGCCAGATGGCGGAGCCGGTGAAGCCGATGACGGTGTCGACGCCGAAGGCCGCCGCGGCCCGCGCGGTGTCGGCCATCTCGGCGGCGGCCCGCTGCCGTACGCCCTCGGGCTCGCCGTCGCCCCAGATCCGGGCGGGCAGGATGGCCCGGTGGCGTTCGTCGATGATGGCGTCGCAGACGGCCTGGCCGACGAGGTGGTTGGAGACGGCCCAGCACTTCAGGCCGTACTTCTCCAGGAGCTGGTGCCGGGAGGCGATGTACGTCGGGTCGGAGAGCGCCTTGTCGACCTCGAAGTGGTCGCCCCAGCAGGCGAGTTCGAGTCCCTCGTAGCCGAAGTCGCGGGCGAGGCGGCAGACCTCTTCGAGGGGCAGGTCGGCCCACTGGCCGGTGAAGAGCGTGAAGGTGCGCGGCATGGTGCGGGGCCTCCTCAGACCGCGGTGGGGGTGTAGACGGAGTTCTTCTCGGCGCTCTCCTCGACCGCCGCGAGCACACGCTGCACCTGGAGCCCGTCCGCGAAGGACGGTGCGGGCCGCTCGCCCGCCGCGACGGCGTGGATCAGGTCGCGTGCCTGGTGGACGAAGGTGTGCTCGTAGCCGAGGCCGTGGCCCGGCGGCCACCAGGCGTCCAGGTAGGGGTGGTCGGACTCGGTGACGAGGATGCGGCGGAAGCCGGCGTGGGCGCCGGGCTCGGTGTGGTCGTGGTACGAGAGCTCGTTGAGCCGTTCCAGGTCGAAGGCCAACGAGCCGCGCTCGCCGTTGAGTTCGATGCACAGGGCGTTCTTGCGGCCGGTGGCGAAGCGGGTGGCCTCGAAGGAGGCGATCGCGCCGGAGGCGAAGCGGCCCGTGAACAGGGCGGCGTCGTCGACCGTGACGGCCCCGCGCGCGTCGGAGCCCCCGGTCGACGCCAGCCCGCTGGACGCCCCGGCGGGCAGGGGGCGTTCCCGTACGAAGGTCTCGGTCAGCGCCGACACCCCGACGACCGGCTCCCCGGCGAGGTACTGCGCGAGATCGACGATGTGCGCCCCGAGGTCGCCGAGCGCCCCGGAACCTGCCGTCTCCTTGCGCAGCCGCCAGGTCAGCGGGAACTCCGGGTCCACGAGCCAGTCCTGGAGGTAGGTCACCCGTACGTGGCGGAGGGCGCCGAGCCGCCCCTCGGCGACCATGCGCCGGGCCAGCGCGGTGGCGGGCACCCGGCGGTAGTTGAAGCCGACCATCGCCACCTGGCCGCGTGCGTGGGCCTCCTCGGCCGCCGCCGTCATGGCCTCCGCCTCCTCGACGGTGTTGGCCAGCGGCTTCTCGCAGAGCACGTGCTTGCCCGCGGCCAGGGCGGCGAGGGCGATCTCGGCGTGGCTGTCGCCGGGGGTGCAGATGTCGACGAGGTCGATGTCGTCGCGGGCGACGAGGGCCCGCCAGTCCGTCTCCGTCGTCGCCCAGCCGTGCCGGTCGGCCATGGCCCGCAACGCCTCCGGGTCACGTCCGCAGACCGCGGCGAGGACCGGGCTGAGTGGCAGGTCGAAGACCCGTCCCGCGGTGCGCCAGCCCTGCGAGTGCGCGGCCCCCATGAACGCGTACCCGACCATGCCGACCCGCAGCGGCGGTCTGCCGGCCCCGCCGGCGAGCCCGGCGGGCCAGGTCCCGGCGCTGGTGCCGGGGCCCGGGGCCCCTGCCTCCTCCGCCTCGGCCTGGTCGGGCTGCTGCGGCTGTCCCATGCGTGTGTCCTCCTCGTGGTCGCGGCGCGGTGGGGGGTGGGGCCCTGCCCGGATCTCCGGGAGCCGTGGCTGCCGGCTCCCGGTGGTCGGTCCGGTCGGGCCCGTCCGGCGGGAGCCGTCACTTGAAGCCGGTGGACATGTACTGGTCGACGTTGTCCTTGTCGACGACGGCCGAGTAGAGCGTCAGCGAGGACGGGATCTCGAACTCGGCGAGGCCGCCTATGCCCTTGCTCTGGCCGAGGGCGCGGGCGAGGTCGATCGCGGAGGCCGCCATGGTCGGCGGGTAGAGGACGGTCGCCTTGAGGACGCCGTCGTCCTTCTCGATGGCCTGGAAGGCGGAGAGGGCGCCCGCGCCGCCGACCATGAGGAAGTCGTCGCGTCCGGCCTGCTCGATGGCGCGCAGCGCGCCCACGCCCTGGTCGTCGTCGTGGTTCCACAGCGCGTCGAACTTCGACTGGGCCTGGAGGAGCTGGGCCATCTTGGCCTGCCCGGACTCCACGGTGAACTCGGCGGCCTGGCGGGCGACCTTCTTGATGTTGGGGTAGTTCTTCAGGGCGTCGTCGAAGCCCTGGGTGCGCTGCTTGGTCAGCTCCAGGTTGTCGAGGCCGGCGAGTTCGATGACGCGGGCGTCGGACTTGTCCTTGAGCTTCTCGCCGATGTAGTGCCCGGCGTTGAGGCCCATGCCGTAGTTGTCGCCGCCGATCCAGCAGCGGTACGCCTGCGGGGAGTTGAAGATCCGGTCGAGGTTGACGACGGGGATGCCGGCGCGCATGGCCTTGAGGCCGACCTGGGTGAGGGCCTTGCCGTCGGCGGGCAGCACCACCAGGACGTCGACCTTCTTGTTGATGAGGGTCTCGATCTGCCCGATCTGCTGGGCGGTGTCGTTGGAGCCCTCGGTGATCTCCAGGGTGACGTCCTCGTACCGCTCGGCGCGGCTCTTGGCGTTGTCGTTGATCGCGTTGAGCCAGCCGTGGTCGGCCTGGGGGCCGGCGAAGCCGATGGTCACTTCCTTGCCGGGCTTGTCGTCGGCGGCGGGCTGCTTGTCGGCGGCCGCCTTGTCGCCGGTGTCGTTGCTGGTGCAACCGACGAGGAGGGTGCCGGCCGAGACGGCGGCGGTCCCGAAGAGCAGTCCTCTGCGGCTGGGGAACTGTGGCATGGCGGTGGACCTTTCCGGTGGGGACTCTTCGGTGGGTCAGGTCGTGCTGGCCGTGCGTCGCTGGACGAGGACCGCGGCGACGATGATCGCGCCCTTGGCGATCTGCTGGACGTCGCTCTGGAGGTTGTTCAGCGCGAAGATGTTGGTGATCGTGGTGAAGATCAGGACGCCGAGCACGGAGCCGGTGATGGTGCCCCGGCCGCCGGTGAGCAGGGTCCCGCCGATGATCGCGGCGGCGATGGCGTCGAGTTCGTAGAGGTTGCCGTTGGTGTTCTGGCCCGAGCCGGCCAGCACGATCAGCAGGAACGCCGCGATGCCGCAGCACAGCCCGGAGAGCAGATAGAGGTAGAGGCGCTGGCGGCGGACGTCGATGCCCGCGAGCCGGGCGGCCTCCGCGTTGCCGCCGACGGCGACGGTGCGCCGGCCGAACGTCGTGCGGTTGAGCACGAGCCAGCCGATGACGGTCACGACCGCGAAGACCAGGACCAGGGGCGGGATGCCGAGGACGTACGCGTCGCGCTCGCCGAGGTCGAGGACGCCCTGCACCTCGACGATCTGGGTCCTGCCGTCGGTGATCTGCAGGGCGAGCCCGCGGGCGGAGGCGAGCATGGCGAGGGTGGCGATGAAGGGGACCATCCCGCCGTACGCGATGAGCAGTCCGTTCACCATGCCGCATCCGACGCCGACGATCACCGCGGTGAAGAGGATCCCGGCGAAGCCGTACTCCTGGGTGGCGACCGTGGTGGCCCACACGGAGGCCAGGGCGACGATCGCGCCCACCGACAGGTCGATGCCGCCGGAGGTGATGACGAAGGTCATGCCGACGGTGACGACACCGATCACGGAGGCCTGGGTGAGGACGAGTTGGAGGTTGCGGGTGTCGAGGAACTCGTCGGGCTTGGTGAGGCCGCCGATGACGATCAGTGCGGCGAGGACGCCGAGGAGGGAGAGGGTGCGGACGTCGGCGCGGAAGAGGACGGTGCGCCAGGCGGGCGGTTCGGCGACCGGGGTCACCTTGTCGGTGCCGTCGCGGGGCGGGGACACGGGCTGCGTCATGACGCCGGCCTCCCTTCGCCGGTCGCGGGGCCGGCCGCACCGGTCGCGGAGCCGGCCGCACCGGCGGGACTGGCTGCACTTGCCACGGGGCTTCCTTCCATCACGAGGTCGAGGACGCGGTGCTCGTCCAGGTCACGGGCGGGCGCGGTGTGCACGACCCGGCCCTCCCGCAGCACGAGCACGCGGTCGGCGAGGCCGAGGACTTCGGGCACCTCGCTGGAGACCAGCAGCACGGCGAGGCCCTCGTCGGCGAGGCGCCGCACCACCGCGTACAGCTCGGCGCGGGCGCCCACGTCGACGCCCCGGGTCGGCTCGTCCAGCAGCAGCACCCGGCAGCCGCGCAGCAGCCAGCGGGCGAGGACCGCCTTCTGCTGGTTGCCGCCGGAGAGGGTGGCGATGCCGGCCTCGCTGTCGCGGGGCCGGACGGAGAACCGGTCGATCAGGGCGACGGCGTCGGCGCGTTCCCGGCGGGGCCGGATCCAGCGTGGCGCCGCCCCGCCCGCCGCGCCGGGGTTGGCCAGCAGGTTCTCCCGCACGGTCAGCTCGGTGAGGCAGCCCTCCCGCTGCCGGTCGCCAGGCACGAAGGCGACCCCGAGGGCGACCGCCTCCGGGACCGTACGGGGACGGTACGGGCGGCCCGCAAGCCGGGCGCGTCCGCCGAGGAGGGGGCGGGCGCCCGCGAGGGCCCGGCCGAGGTCCCTGTGCCCGGCGCCGGAGAGCCCGACCAGGCCCACGGCCTCCCGCGCCCTCAGGTCCAGGTCGACCGGTCCGGCTCCGGCGGTCCGTACGCCGTCGAGCTGCAGGACGGGCGGGCCGTCGGCGCGGGCCGGGGCCGGGCGGTGGCCGACGGGTTCCTCGCCGGTGATGTCGCGGACGAGGCTGCCGGGGGCGTGGCCCGCCAGGGGCCCCTGGCGGACGAGGCGGCCGTCGCGCAGGACGGCGAAGGTGTCGGCCACCTCGTACACCTCGTCCAGGCGGTGGCTGACGTAGAGGATGCCGTGGCCGCGATCGCGCAGGGAGTGCAGGACGCGGAAGAGCCGGGCGCAGTCGGCGGCGGGGAGGCGGGCGGTCGGCTCGTCGAGCACGATGAGCTTCGCCCGTGCGGCAAGGGCGCGGGCGACGGCGACGAGAGAGCGTTCGGCGGGGGCGAGCCGGGACACGGTGGTGTCGGGATCGAGATGGCCGGCGACGCTCCGCAGGGCCTCGGTGCAGCGTTCCCGGGTCCGGCGCCAGGAGATCAGCCCGGCGCGGCGGGCGTACCCGTTGCTCAGGGCGATGTTCTCGGCGACCGTCATCCACTCCACCAGGCCGAGGTCCTGGTGGATGAAGGACATGCGGTGGGTGGCGGTGTGTCCGCCGAGGGGGTGTCCGTCGACGGTGATCCGTCCCACGTCGGCCTGGTGGACACCGGCGAGGATCTTGATGAGGGTGGACTTCCCGGCTCCGTTGGGTCCGAGGAGGGCGAGGACGCTGCCGGCATGGACGTCGAGGTCGACCCCGTCCAGCGCGAGGGTCCCGCCGAACCGTTTGGTGAGCCCGCGGATGCGGACCAGCGGTTCCGTCCCGTCGGCGGGGACCTCCTGCGCAGAGGTGTCGTGAACGTCGTGCACGGACAGCTCCGGGGGTCGGCCTTGCGAGCTCTTCATGACTCGCGTCGCGATAGTAACCGTACGTATCACACTAATTCTGACATCTCGGCGCCCTGTGTTGCCCTTGGCGGATCAGCGGATCCTCGGGAGGGCCGGCGGGGGTCCCGGCCGGCGGTGCCCGATGGCTCAGACGCCGTCGAGGTCGCAGGCGGCCCAGATGACCTTGCCCTCCGGCGTGTAGCGCGTCCCCCAGCTCTGCGCCAGCTGGGCGACGAGGAACAGACCGCGGCCGCCCTCGTCGGTGCTGGCCGCCCGGCGCAGGTGCGGGGCGGTGTTGCTGGTGTCGGAGACCTCGCAGATCAGGCAGCGGTCGCGCAGCAGCCGGACCCGGATGGGGCCGCTGCCGTGGATGATGGCGTTGGTGACCAGCTCGCTGAGCATCAGCTCCGCGGCGAAGGCCGCCTCGTCGAGGCCCCACTCGGCCAGGGTGCGCATGGCGCAGGCGCGGACCTCGCTGACGCGGGCCGGGTCGGCGGGCAGCTCCCAGGTGGCGATGCGGCCGGGGTCGAAGGCGTGGGTGCGGGCCACGACCACGGCGATGTCGTCGGCCGGATGGGCCGGTGCCACGGTGTCGAGGACCGCCCGGCAGGTCTCCTCCGGGGTGCGTTCGGCGTGCGCGAGGGCGGTGCTCAGCTGGTCGAGGACCACGTCGACGTCGCGGGTGCGGTCCTCGATGAGCCCGTCGGTGTAGAGGACCAGTTCACTGCCCTCGGGCAGCTGGACCTCGACGGCCTCGAAGGGCAGGCCACCCAGGCCGAGCGGCGGCCCGGCGGGCAGGTCGGGGAACGAGACGGTGCCGTCGGGGCGGACCAGCGCGGGCGGCGGGTGGCCGGCGCGGGCCATGCTGCACTGCTGCGTGGTCGGGTCGTAGACGGCGTAGAGGCAGGTCGCGCCGATGATGCCGGCACCGTGGGAGGCGGGGTCCTCGCGGTCCAGCCGGTTCACGAGGTTGTCGAGGTGGGTGAGGACCTCGTCCGGCGGGAAGTCGAGTTCGGCGAAGCTGCGGGCGGCCGTACGCAGTCGGCCCATGGTGGCGGCGGAGAACATGCCGTGGCCGACGACGTCGCCGACGAGGAGACCGATGCGGGCGCCGGAGAGCGGAATGACGTCGTACCAGTCGCCGCCGACGTCGGACTCGGCGGGCAGATAGCGGTGGGCGACCTCGACGGCGTCCTGGTCGGGCACGCCGTGCGGGAGGAGGCTGCGCTGGAGGGCCAGGACCATGGTGCGTTCGCGGGTGTAGCGCCGGGCGTTGTCGAGGGACAGGGCGGCCCGGTGGGCGAGTTCCTGGGCGAGCCGCCGGTCGTCGTCGTCGAAGGGCGCGGAGTCGTGGGCCCGGTAGAAGGTGGCGACGCCGAGGGCGACCCCGCGTGCCACCAGGGGCACCGCGATGAGGGAGCGGACGTGGCGCAGCAGCCGGTCGGTGTGCTCGGGGTCCTGGGCGAGCCAGTCGGCGGCGGTCGTCAGATCGGGCTCCAGCATCGCTTCCCCGGAGGCCAGACAGCACAGCTGAGGCGCGGTCGGACCGTACTCGGCCTGTTTGCCCACGGGTTTGAAGGGCGGCTCGTCGCTGATGCCGTGGACCACCGTGCGCCGCAGGTCGGCGCGCGGGTCCGGGGCCTCCTCGCCCCGCAGGACGGGTTCGGCCAGGTCGACGATGACGTGGTCGGCGAGCCGCGGGACGATCGTCTCCGCGAGTTCCTGGGCGGTACGGCGCACGTCGAGGGTGGTGCCGATGCGGGCGCCGACCTCCGACAGCAGCTCCAGGCGGCGGCGCGCGGCCAGGGCGTACGTCCCGACGTGCGGCTCCCCCACCATCAGCAGCCCGCGCGCGGGCTGC
>NZ_LIQX01000235.1 GCF_001418475.1 Streptomyces ossamyceticus
AGGGTGTCGGCCGTGCCCGCCACCTTCAACACCCTTAACAAGTGGGCGGCGGGCACGGCCGACACCCTCGCCCTCGGCACCCTCTGCGAGGCGTACGGCCTCGGCGTCCCCATCGCCGTCCTGCCCTGCGTCTCCGATGCCCTCGCAGCCCACCCGGCGTACCGCGCCAGCCTGGAGCGCCTGCGCGGCATGGGCGTACGGTTCGGCGACCCGTACGCCGGTGAGGTCCGATCCGACGGCGCACGCCCCGAGTTCCGGTGGGAGCGGGCACTGGACCTGCTGGCCACGGAGCACCACCGCGTTCAACCGAACGGTTGAACCGGTCACCGGCCTTCGGGCGACGCGCGAGGTTCACACCCGGCCACAGACTGACGGCGCCGCCCCGGCGGCACGCCGAACGACATGCGTCGTCGGCTGAGATTGCCGGCCATGGGGGCACGGTCTTCCGCGGCTCTGGCGGACTCACCGCCGGCGGCACCGCCCGTGCCGCCGCCCCCGAGACGGCGTCGAGCCGCTCCGCGCCGGCCCGCTCCGCGCCGGCCCGCGGCGAGGAGACCCCGTCGGTCGACGAACGGCGGGACAGCTCGCCGCCCGCTGTACGGCGCGCCCGCCGCCGACCCCCGGTGCCGGCCGTCTTCAGTGGGCGCCCGCCGGTTCGAACTCCGTGCCGCACGGGCCCGCGCCCTCGCTCTCCGCCAGCGCGACGGGCTCCCCGCTCATCGTCAGCGTCTCGTAGTACCGCCCGATGCGTTCGGTGGAGCGGCCGACGTAGTGGCCGATGAAGGAGCGCCGGAAGCGGTCGGTGGTGCGGTTGGGCTGCGAGCCGTGCACCAGGCTGCCGTTGAAGAACAGCACGTCGCCCGGCGCCATGTCGACGGGCACGGGGGTGAGCCCCGGCGGCGGCGGAACGTACTCACGGACGAAGGACAGCTCCTCGTCGGCCTCCTCCGGGCAGAACAGGTCCATGCGATGCGTCCCCGGCACGACCTCCAGGCCGCCGTTCTCGCGGTCGATCACATCGCAGGCGATCCACGCGGCCACACAGGTGCCGGGCTCCACCCGCAGATAGAAGTTGTCCTGGTGCAGCGCCTGCCCCCGGGCACCCGGCGGCTTGAAGTAGAACATGCTCTGCGCGGCCAGGACCTCCTCCCCGAGCAGCCCCTCCAGGACCTCGCGCAGCCGCGCGTCGAGCAGCACCCGCAGGGACAGGTCGTCGATGCGGTGGGGGTGCATCACCCGAGGATGGGTGTGCAGCGGGTCGGCCGGTCCGTCGGCCGCCGGCGGGCGGGGCTGGAAGTGCCCGGGGATCGGGCCGCCCTCCCGCAGCGCCGTGAACCGCTCGCACAGCTGATCGATCTCGGTGGGGGAGAACAGGCCCCGCACCACCAGATAGCCGTTCTCCTCGAAGTCGACCTTGCCTGTGACTGCCATCCGAGCGTCCCTTCCCTTCGGTGTCCGATGTGCATCACGCTAGGTCGAAGCGCCTTGAGAGAGGATGTCCATGCGTGCTGACGACCTGTCCGAGACCGCTGCGCCCGCGGATCCGTCACCACCGCCGGGCCAGGTGATCATCGGCCGTTTCGACCAGCGCCCGCCCTACGCCGTCCACCGTCCGGACGGCGCCGACAGCTGGCTGTTCACCTGGACCACGGGCGGCTGCGGAGTCGTCCGGCAGGGCGCGGCCGGGACGCTCGCGCACCCGGGCGACCTGGTCGTCCTCGGGCCCGGCGTGCCCCAGCACTACGCGGTCGGACCCGGCGCCGCGCACTGGGCGTTCTGGTGGGTGCACTGCCAGCCGAGGGCGTCCTGGGCGGCGTGGCTGCGGCCGTACGGGATCGGCGACCGGGTGTACGCCGTCACCCCGGCGTCCGACGGCAGCCGCGACCGTGTCGACGCGGCCTTCCGCCGGATGCTTGCCGACGCCCGCTGGACGGGGGAGGGCACACCCCCGCCGTCCGACGGCGCCCCGGCGGACGGCGAGGTCGCCGTGGCACACGGCACCGCGGCCCGCGAACTCGCCCTGTGCTCGCTGGAGGAGATCGTGCTGCTCACCGCCGCCCGCGCGGAACCCCACAGGTCGGACGCCGACCCGAGGGTCCGGCGCGCGCAGGACCTGATCACCGCGGACCCCGGCGCCCCGCACACCGTCCGCTCCCTCGCCGAGCGGGTCGCGCTCTCCCCGTCGCGGTTCGCCCACCTCTTCACCGAGCAGGTCGGTCACTCCCCGATGCGCGCCCTGCTGCACGCCCGCCTGCTGCACGCCGCGCGGCTCCTGGAGGCGACCGAACTGTCCGTGGAGCGGGTGGCCGCGGCCTCCGGGTTCGGCAGCCCGTTCCACTTCAGCCGGGTGTTCCGGCAGCGCTACGGGATGCCGCCGGGCGCGTACCGGCAGACGCTCAGGGACGGTGGCTGAGCGGCTACCGGCCCCTTCGGACCGTTCGCCCCTTCGGCCCCTTCGGCCCCTTCGGACCGGTGCCACTACGGCCCCTGCGGACCGTCGGCCCCTCCGGTCCGTACGCCGACGCCGCACGGGCCCGGTCAGCCGCCGAACACCCGCAGCGACAGCCACAGCGCCACCACGGCCGAACCCAGTGCCGCCGGGACGGTGAGCAGCCCCAGCCGGGTGAACTCGCCGAGGTCCACGTCGTGGTCGTGGTGGTGCACGATGCGCCGCCACAGCAGCGTCGCCAGCGACCCGGCGTAGGTGAGGTTGGGGCCGATGTTGACGCCGAGGAGGACGGCGAGGACGGCGCCCGTGCCGAGCGGCGCCGCCAGCGGAACCAGGACGAGGACCGCCGGCAGGTTGTTGATGACGTTGGCGATCAGCGCGGCCAGCGCGGCGACACCCAGCAGGGCCGGCAGGCCCGAACCGGACGGCATCACCCGGCCCAGCGCGTCGGCGAGGCCGTTGTCGACCACCGCCCGCACCACGACGCCCAGCGCCAGCACGAACGCCAGGAACGGCAGCGAGATCGATCGGAAGAGGGCCGCCGGAGTGGTGCTGCGCCGCACCAGCGCCCGCACCGACAGCACCAGCGCACCGGCCAGCGCCGCCCACGCGGGCTCGATGCCGAGCGCCGACGTCACCACGAACCCGGCGAGCGTGCACAGGACGGTGACCAGCGCGAACATCGGCATTCGCGGCCGCTCGACGGTCTCCTCCACCGGCGTCGCCCTACCGAGGTCGCCCGCGAAGAACCGCCGGAACACCACGTACTCGGCGGCCACCGCCACCGCCCAGGGCGCCGCCATCAGCAGCGCGAACCGGGTGAAGGTGAGCCCGCTCGCGGTGAACGCCAGCAGGTTGGTCAGGTTGGAGACGGGCAGCAGCAGCGACGCCGTGTTCGACAGGTGCGCGGTTGCGTACACATGCGGCTTGGGGCGGGCGCCCAGCCGGGCGACGGTCGCGAACACCACCGGGGTGAGCAGCACGATCGTCGCGTCCAGGCTCAGCACGGCCGTGATCCCGGAGGCCAGCACGAACGTCGAGCCCAGCAGCCGCTGGGGGCGCCCCGCCGAGGCCCGCGCCATCCAGGCTCCGCACGCCTTGAACAGCCCCTCGTCGTCGCACAGCTTGGCCAGCACGAGCACGGCCGCGAGGAACCCGAGCACGGGGCCGAGCAGTTCGGCCTCGTCCCGCGCGTGGTTGAGGGAGACGGCGCCGGTGGCGACCGCGATCCCGGCCGCCGGTACGGCGACGACGGCCTCCGGCAGCCCGAACGGCCGAGCGACCGCGGCGCCGAGTACCACGATGAGGAGGAAGACGGAGAGGACCTCGGCGAGGGCGGTGTTCACAGGGGGACTTTCGGGACTTCGGCGGCACGGCGACTGACGAACATTACCGCCGTGGACGAGCGCGCGACGAACGGGCGTACGGCTGCCATGGGCGTTCCGGGAGACGGGCCCGGCGGCTGTTCCGGCGGGAAAGCGCAGGTCGGACGTGCCCCATTCCTCCGGTGCACCGAAACCTCATGGGACCGACGTCACTCCTCCGACAGGGTCAGCTCCGCCCAGATCGTCTTGCCGTCCTCGGTGTGCCGGCTGCCCCACCGCTGGGTGAGCTGGGCGACCAGCAGCAGTCCGCGGCCGCCCTCGTCGAAGGTCTTCGCCCGGCGCAGGTGCGGGGCGGTGCCGCTGCCGTCGGAGACCTCGCAGATGAGAGTGGTCTCGTCGTGGATCAGCCGCAGCTGGATCGGTGGGGCGCCGTGCCGGATGGCGTTGGTGACCAGCTCGCTCACCACCAGCTCCGCCGTGAACGCGGCCTCGCTGATGCCCCACAGCGCCATCTGCGTGAGCACGTACTGCCGGGTGCGGGCGACGAACGCCGGGTCGGCCGGGATCGACCAGGTCGCGACCTGGGTGGGCCTCAGCCCCCTCGTGCGGGCCAGGAGCAGCGCCACGTCGTCGGGGGCGCCGCCCGCCGGGAGCAGCGACTGGACGACCTCACGGCAGATGTCGTCCAGAGGCCCCTTGCGGCCGGAGAGGGCGTTGGCGAGCAGTTCCTGGCCGGTGTCGATGTCGCGGTCCCGGGTCTCGATCAGCCCGTCGGTGTAGAGGGCGATGACGGTGCCCTCGGGCAGTTCGAGTTCGGCGGACTCGAAGGGCAGTCCGCCGAGGCCGAGGGGCTGCCCCGACGGCACGTGCACCTCCATCGGCCGTCCGTCCGGGTCCAGCACCACGGGCGGCGGATGGCCGGCGCGGGCGAAGGTGCAGCGCCGCGTCACCGGGTCGTAGACGACGTACAGGCAGGTGGCGCCCACCTCACCGGTCACGCCCTCGCTGCCGGCCTCCTCGGAGAGCCGGACGACGAGGTCGTCGAGGTGGGTCAGCAGCTCGTCCGGGGCGAGGTCGACGTCGGCGAGGGTGCGGACGGCGGTGCGCAGCCGGCCCATGGTGGCGGAGGCCTGGACGCCGTGTCCGACGACGTCGCCGACGACCATCGCGACCCGCATCCCGGACATCGGGATCACGTCGAACCAGTCGCCGCCCACCCCGGCCTGCGCGGCCGGGAGGTACCGCGAGGCGGCCTCCAGGGCCGGCATGTGGGGCAGGGTCTGGGGGAGGAGGCTGCGCTGGAGGGCGAGGGCGGTCTCGCGCTCGCGGGAGTAGCGGCGGGCGTTGTCGATGCAGACGGCCGCGCGCGCCGTGACCTCCTCGGCCAGCAGCTCGTCGTCCGGGGTGAAGGGGTCGAGCCGTTTGAAGCGGGTCAGCACGGCCACGCCGAGTGTCGTGCCGCGGGCCCGTATCGGTACCGACATGGTGGTATGGACGCCCAGTTCCTTGACCCGCGCGCTGCGTGCCGGGTCCCAGGCGAGCCAGTCCACGAGCGTGTTGGCGGGGTCGGTCGCCACGATCGTGTGCCCCACCGACAGGGAGGCCGCCTGCGGTGAGGTGGCCGGGTAGACATCGGTCCGGCCGATCTCGACGACGGCCTCGGGGCACCCGGGGGTGATCGACTGGTGGGCCGTGCGGCGCAGGGTGAAGGGTGCGGACAGCGGGCCCTCGTGCGGTTCGTCGCCGTGGTCCAGGGACTGCATGAGGTCGACGCTGACGAAGTCGGCGAGGGTCGGGACGCACACGTCGGCCAGCTCCTGGGCGGTGCGCCGGACGTCGAGGGTGGTGCCGATGCGGATGCTCGCCTCGTTCACCAGTTGCAGCCGCTGACGGGCCAGGTACTGCTCGGTGATGTCGTGCCCGGTGACGCAGACTCCGATCGGCCGGCCGGTGCCGTCGCAGAGCGGGGCGATCGCCGCCGACCAGGCGTGGGCGCGGTTCTCGTCGGCGGCCCTGAGGAAGGTCTGCACGTCCTTGCGTCGGCCGAGGGCGAGCACCTCCCGCAGGTGCTCCTCCAGCTTCTCGCCCTGCCGGCCGCCCACGATCTCCGACATGTGCAGTCCCCGGAGCTTCCTCTCGGGGATGCCCACCGCCTCGGCCATCACGTCGTTGATGCCGCGCAGCCGCAGCCGGTCGTCGAACACCGCCATGGCGCAGGGGGACTGGACCATGACCGCCGCGGCCAGCGGATCGTCGCGGACCAGCGGGCCGGGGTCGTCCAGCGGGCACAGAACCAGCCAGCCGCCGCTGCCGTCGCCGTCCTTCGGCCCACGCTGGTGGGCCAGGAGCCATACCGTCACCGTGTGTCCGTCGCGGTGACGCAGCGCGAGCGTGCCGCTCCAGCTGAGGCTGCCCGGCGGGGGTGGGAGACAGGACGCCTGCGGGGCCAGCAGCTCGGCGGCGGGCCGTCCGACGACCTCCGCCGCGGGCCGGCCCAGCAGGCGTCCGGCTCCTTCGTTCCACTCGACGACGCGGCCTTCGCGGTCCAGGACCGCCCGCGCCGTGGCGGCACCGTCCAGGGCATACGCAGGTTCGTCACCGTGCGTTACCTTGCGGGTCCTCATCGTCGCGAGTTCCATTCCGCCGGACCGAACGGGCTTACGGGTGAATTCAAGCCTATGTGCTCTGATGCGAAAGGGGACTCGAAACCGCATTCTGCGGGGGTCGTAGCGCTGTTACGGGCGCGAGGAGCGCGCGGGGCGCCTGACACCTCTGGTGCGGTCCGCCCGTTTCTGTTCGGTAGCGATCGGTTGTGATGGCTTGTGGGGCCCCGTCGCCCTCGGTGTTGAGGGGAAGCTCCCGTCGGCGGGAGCGGAGCGACCGACTCCGCCCCGGCGGATCCAGCCGTTCCGCTCCCGGTCGGAAAACCCGTCCCGTCCGGACCGTTGACGGGCTGTCATGTCTCGAACAGCATTGGCCATCGTCCGCATCTGGGAGCGCTCCCACGCCACGTGTCACCGCTGTGCGCCCCCACCTCCCCCGAGGAGCCCAGACGTGAAACGACGCAGAACGACCCTGCTCGCCCTGACGACCCTGCTCGCGGCGACACTGACCGCGCTGCCCGCCGGGTCCGCCCAGGCCGAGGAGGTCGAGCAGGTCAAGAACGGCACGTTCGACTCCACCACCGCCCCGTGGTGGACCACCGGCAACGTCACCGCCGCCCTCACCGACGGCCGCCTGTGCGCCGAGATACCCGGCGGTACCGCCAACCGCTGGGACGCCGCCGTCGGCCAGAACGACATCACCCTGGTCAAGGGCGAGTCCTACCGGTTCAGCTTCTCCGCCTCCGGCGTCCCCCAGGGCAAGGTCCTGCGGGCGATCGTCGGCCTCCAGGTCGCGCCGTACGACACCTACTTCGAGGTGAGCCCGCAGCTGAACGTCTCGGGCGACCGGTACTCGTACACCTTCACCTCACCCGTCGACACCGCCCAGGGCCAGGTGGGCTTCCAGGTGGGCGGCAACGCCGACCCGTTCACCTTCTGCATGGACGACGTGTCCCTGCTCGGCGGGGTGCCGCCGGAGGTCTACGAGCCCGACACCGGGCCACGGGTACGCGTCAACCAGGTCGCCTATCTGCCCGCCGGGCCGAAGAACGCCACCCTCGTCACCGAGGCCACCGCGAAGCTGCCGTGGGAACTCAAGAACGCCTCGGGTTCCGTGGTCGCCCGCGGCTCCACCCGCCCGCGCGGCGTGGACGCCTCCTCCGGACAGAACGTCCACTCCATCGACTTCGGCTCCTACCGCAAGGGCGGCACCGGCTTCACGCTGGTCGTCGACGGCGAGACCAGCCGTCCCTTCGACATCGACCCGAGCGCCTACCGCAGGCTCCGGCTCGACTCGCTGAAGTACTACTACACCCAGCGCAGCGGCATCGCGATCCGCGACGACCTGCGCCCCGGTTACGGCCGCGCCGCCGGCCATCTCAACGCCGCCCCCAACAAGGGCGACGACGACGTGCCCTGCCAGCCCGGCGTCTGCGACTACACCCTCGACGTCACCGGCGGCTGGTACGACGCCGGCGACCACGGCAAGTACGTCGTCAACGGCGGCATCTCCACCTGGGAGGTGCTGAGCACGTACGAGCGCTCCCTGTACGCCCGCACCGGGCGGACCCACAAGTTGGGCGACGGCTCGCTCGACATCCCCGAGAGCGGCAACAAGGTCCCCGACCTGCTCGACGAGGTCCGCTGGGAGCTGGACTTCCTGATGAAGATGCAGGTGCCGCAGGGCAAGCCGCTCGCGGGCATGGCCCACCACAAGATCCACGACGAGCAGTGGACCGGTCTGCCGCTGATGCCGGCCGACGACCCGCAGAAGCGTGAACTGCACCCGCCGAGCACGGCGGCCACCCTGAACCTCGCGGCCACCGCCGCCCAGGCGGCCCGTCTCTACCGCCCCTTCGACCGTGCCTACGCGGCGAAGAACCTCGCCGCCGCACGCACCGCCTGGGAGGCTGCCCGAGCGCACCCCGAGATGTACGCCTCCGAGAGCGACGGCACCGGTGGCGGCACCTACGCCGACAACAACGTCGCCGACGAGTTCTACTGGGCGGCAGCCCAGCTCTACCTCACCACCGGCGAGAAGAAGTACGCCGACTTCGTCCTCGGCTCACCGGTGCACACGGCCGACATCTTCGGGCCCATCGGCTTCGACTGGGCGAGGACGGCCGCCGCCGGGCGCCTCGACCTCGCGCTCGTGCCGAACAAGCTGCCCGGCCGGGACAAGGTCCGCCAGTCCGTGATCAAGGGCGCCGACCGCTACCTGGCGACGCTCCAGGACCACCCGTACGGCCTGCCGTACGCCCCCGACAAGAACCTCTACGACTGGGGCTCCAACCACCAGATCCTCAACAACGCGGTCGTCATCGCCTCCGCGTACGACCTCACCGGGGCGTCGAAGTACCGCGAGGGCGCGCTCCAGAGCATGGACTACCTCTTCGGCCGCAACGCCCTCAACATCTCGTACGTGACCGGATACGGCGAGGCCAACGCCCACAACCAGCACAGCCGGTGGTACGCCCACCAGCTGGACCCGGCCCAGCCGAACCCGCCCGCGGGCACTCTCGCGGGCGGCGCCAACTCGGGGATCCAGGATCCCTTCGCGCAGGGCAAACTCCAGGGCTGCGTCGGTCAGTTCTGCTACATCGACGACATCCAGTCCTGGTCCACCAACGAGCACACGATCAACTGGAACGCGGCGCTGGCCCGCATGGCCTCGTTCGTGGCGGACCAGACCTGAGCCCCTGACCCGATCCCGGGCGGCCGGCACCCCTCTTCCGTGGGTGTCGGCCGTACCTTTTCGGTACCGCATGGCACCTGGTTTGACCTGGCGATATTTACGGGTAAGTACCCGCGCGGTACCGTGGGCGCATGCCAGCTCTGAATGTGGAGTTCAGCGACCGCGAGCTAGAGGACCTGCGGCAGATGGCCAAGGAACGCGGTACGTCGATGAAGGCGCTCGTGCGGGAGGCGGCCGCGGCCGACATCGTGCGACACCGGGCGCTGAAAGAGGGGGCCGAGGCCTTCCGGCAGTTCTTCACCGCGCACGCCGACGAGTTCGCCGCCGCCTTCCCCGAGGACGAACCCGTCTCGCGCACCGTCGAGGGACGGGCCGTCTGACCGATGACTCCCGTCATCCACATCGACGTGCCCTGGCTGCTCCAGCGACACGAAGAGGTCCTCCCCGAGCAGCCCACGATCAACGACTTCTCCGCCCTCGTGGCCGCCGTGGCCCGGCACCGGGTCGACCCGCCACGCCTCGGGGTCGACTCGGACCCGGCCTGGCGTGCGGCCGCGCTGCTGCACACCCTGGCGGTGCTCAAACCCCTGCCGGCCGCCAACGCGCGGTTCGCCTGCGCCACGGCCGTCGCGTACATGTTCGTCAGCGGTGTCGGTATCAACCCGCCCTACGGTGCCCTCGTGGACCTCGCCCGCGATCTGATCTCCGGGAAGACGGATGTGTACGGGGCGGCGGACTGCCTGCGCTCCTGGCAGATCTGACGCGGAACGCCGGGGCCGCCGACCGAGGGCGGGAGGAACAAGGTCGGCGGCCCGTTTCGCGCGGGAGAGCCGCCGTTCCGCGCGTGGCCCAAGCGAGTCGGCCGTTTTCAGTCAACAACCAACCCTCCTCGCGCCGGGAGAGTGCGTAGGCCACCGAGGCGTGCGCGCGGTTCACACGGGGCGCTTGAACCGCGAATCCACCAGGGAACCGGAAGGGTTCGTTCTGCGAATCGGAGTGCAGTGTTCCGGTCATCTGACCTGCTTTTAGTGATGCAGATGTTGCCCAAGTGCCTTGTTAGCCGCGAGTAACTTGTGCAAGGGTGAACTTCCTGCGCAGGGTCAAAGGCCCGGCCTGAAAGGCCATTTGGTTTTTCGGGCCACCGAAGAGTCCAAAAGGCTCAAGGTCGACGGCCATCGTGCGGCTCAGTCCCCGGCCGCTTTCCCGGCGCCCGCCAAAAGGTACGCACCAATCCAGGGCCCTTTTCGGCGGTCACAACTCCGTGTGCCATCTTGTGCCTTGGAAGGAACCCGCTCTGTGCACACCCCCCACCCTCCCCGCCCCCCCTACCCGCCGCGCGCCGGGACCGCTCCCCGGGGAATCCGACGAGACCCCCGCCGCCCGGCTGCGAGGCTGGCCGG
>NZ_LIQX01000236.1 GCF_001418475.1 Streptomyces ossamyceticus
CCGGCGGCGGTGAGGTGGCGGTGGCGCGGAAGTGTCTCCGCCGCCGGGGTCGGCAGGGTGCGGGCCAGGTCCGGGGTGAGGAGGGTCCGGGCGAGCAGGTCGGGGTCGTCGATGCCGCCGGCGGCCGCCAGGTGTGCGGCCCGGGCGAGGTCGCCGCGGCCGGTGCGGACCGCGAGGAGCCGGTAGTGCGGCAGGTAGGGCGCGAGCGGGAACGGGCGGTGCTGGTCCTGCCGTCGCGAGTGGACGGTCTCCACCGTGCCGTCGGGCCTGATCAGGTCGAGGGTCGTGGTGAGGTTGCGTTCGACGGCGTCCGACAGGTCGGCGCGGCCGAGGACGTCGGCGAGGAGCAGCAGCGACGGGTTGGACACATGGGCCGCGTAGTTGGCGCTCCGTTCCGAGTACTGGCCGTCCCCGTCGATGTCGACGCCTTCGGCGAGCCACTCCTCGACGCGGTCGAGGAGCCGCTGGTCGGGGAACGACCGGTGCAGCCGGGCGAGCGCCGCGCACAGCTCCCAGCGGTGGTTCGGGGTGTGCACCCCGCCGGTCAGGAGACTGTCGGTGGCGGCGCCGGCGATCTCGGCGAGCGCCGCCGTGACGTCGTGCAGGTCCGGTCCCGCGCCGGCGGCGAGGACGTGCGCGTCGCACACGTCGTTGACGGTGAACGCGGAGTCCGGGGGTGACTGCACGTTGTCGCCGCCGGCGAAGAGGCCGGTGGTGGTCTGCGCGGCCCGCAGGGCGGCGAGGTGGGTCGTCGCGGCGGCGACGGCCCGCTCGCTGCCGTGGAGTGCGGAGTCCGGGGACCGGTGGGCCGCGAGCAGGGTCTTCACCCGGCGGGCGAGCGTGCGGTGGGGCTCACCGACGGGCTCCTCGTGGGGGCGGGCCGCGAGCGGGGCGGCCCGCCGGTCGGCGGCACGGGCCGCCGCGCGGAGGAACTCGTGGTCGAGCGGGGTGGGCAAGGTCAGTCCTTCAGTCCGGCGTTGATGTCGGCGTTCATGACGTAACGCTGGAACACCAGGAAGACGACGATCAGCGGGATCATGGAGATCACCGAGGCGCCGAGCAGGACCGACCAGTTGATGTTCTGCGCGCCGACGATGCTCTGGATACCGATCTGCACGGTGAACTTGTTGGGGTCGTTGAGCATCAGCAGCGGCCAGATGTAGTCGTTCCACCGCCACTGGAAGGACAGGATGGCGAGGGTGAGCATGATGGGCCGGGACACCGGCACCATGATCCGCACGAAGATCGACAGCTCCCGCGCTCCGTCGATGCGTGCGGCTTCCACGAGTTCGTCGGGGACCGTGAGGAAGAACTGGCGGAACATGAAGCATCCGGTCGCCGTCAGTACGGCCGGCAGGATGATGCCGCCGAACGAGTTGTAGAGGCCGAGGTCGCGGACGACCAGGAACGACGGGGCGAGCATGACCTCACCCGGCAGCATCGTGGTCGCCAGGATGCAGAGGAAGAAGGCCTTGAGCCATCGGTTGTCGTACTTGGCGAGCGCGTACCCGGTGCAGCAGCTGACACCCACCGTGAGGATCGTGGTGATCACGCACACGATGGTCGTGTTGATGAAGTACTGGGAGAAGTTGGCACTGCGCCACGCCGTCATGTAGCCGGACAGGGTGGGGTCGTGCGGCACCAGCGACAGGGGATAGGAGAACAGGTCGCTGGCCGGCTTGAGGGAGCTGAGGATGAACCACAGCACCGGCAGCCCGTACAGGCACGCCATGATCCACAGCAGTGTCGTCGCGGGCACCGCCCGCCGCAGCCCACCGGTGGCCGGCTTGCGCGGCCCCTTCTTGGAGACGGCCCGTCCGGGCCCGGCGTCGACCGGGCGCGGCATGTCTGTGGTTGTCATCGGTTCTCCATCCGCCGGTTGACGATCAGCTGGATGATCGCGACGGCCATCAGGATGAGCATGAGCACGAAGGACGCGGCGCTCGCGTAGCCGATCTGGCCCCGCTTGAAGCCGGTCTCGTAGATGTACTGGACGAGGAGGTTGTTCGAGGTGCCGGGTCCGCCGTTGTTGAGGGCGACGAACACCGGGTACTCCTTCATCGCGTTGATCGTGTTGAGCAGGATCACGATGAACGAGGTGGGCGCGATGCTCGGCAGGGTGATGCTGAAGAACTGGCGCCACGGGCCGGCGCCGTCGAGCGAGGCCGCCTCGTAGTACGACACCGGCACGTTCTTGATCGCCGCGATGAACAGCAGCATCGTGAAGCCGGTCCAGGTCCAGGACGCCGCCATCACCACCACGAGCAGCGACAGGTCGGCGTTCGACTGCCACGGGACGGCACTGCCGCCGAGCTCGCCGATGACGTAGTTGACCAGTCCGAAGTTCTCACCGAACAGCCACCGCCACAGGACACCCACGACGATGGGCGACAGCAGCCACGGGATGAAGAAGATGACGCGGGCGACCGAGGCGCCCTTGGCGTGCTTGCTCACCACCAGGTTGGCCGCGAGCAGCGAGAGCGCGAAGTTCAGCGGTACGAAGAGAACGGTGTACAGCAGCGTCCGGGTCAGCGCGTGGTAGAAGGTGGAGTCCCCGACCAGGTTGCTGTAGTTCTCCAGTCCCGTGAACTGGGGGACCCCCACACCGGTGTAGTTGGTGAACGAGTAGACGAGCCCGATGACCGCCGGCCAGACGAAGAACAGCGCGAAGAGCACGACATTAGCCGCGATGAGGACGAGCGGCGCGAGGGTGTACTTGCTGCGTCTCCTGGGCGGGCTCACGGACACGGTTGAGGCGTCCGAGGCGCGTTTTGTCATGTTCCTGACTCCGTGCTGGTGGATGGGGTTCCGGTGGGCCCAGGCCATGAGCCCGGCATCGCGCGGGGCCCGACGGCCCCGGGCGGCGGTGTCCCGCTCCCGCCGCCCGGGGCCGTCGGCCTGCGTCAGCCGCCGACCTGCTGGTTGTAGCCGGCCACGATGTTCTCCAGGGCCTTGTCGGCCGACTGCTGGCCGTTGATCGCCTTGCCGAGCTCCGTCTTGGTCGGGTCCTCGGTGAGGCTCTTGCCGTTCAGCACCCACTGCGTCTGCGCGCCGTTGAAGTAGCCGGAGATGGGGTCGTAGAGCGGGATGGACTCGTTGTACAGCTTGAACGCCGCCTGCGCCGCCTCGGACTTGAAGGGGTACTTCGGGCTCAGGCCGCTCTCGACCGGCAGGAAGCCGGACGCCTCGCACAGCGCCTGGTAGTGGGCGGGCTCGTACAGCCAGGTCAGGAACTTCTTCGCGGCGGTGGCGGCGTCGGCGTTGTTGTTGAAGCCGACCGTCAGGCCACCGCTGTTGACGTCACTGGCCTGCACCGGCTGGGCGGGGGTCGGGACGCTCGCCCACTCGAACTTCTTGATGCTCTCCGCGAAGGCGGGGACCTGCCACACACCGGACCAGTAGGCGACGACGTCACCGCTCTGGAACATGGCCGACGGGTCGGCGCCGCTGGTCCACACCGACTTCGGCATGGTCTTGTCGTCGTTCCATCCGACGAAGGTGTTCACGGCCTTCTTGGTCGCCGCGTCCACCGAGAACTTGCCGGAGTCGTCCGCGTGGACGTACTTGCCGCCCATCTCGTACACCATGGCGCGCAGCCGGGACGGCGACTGGTCGAAGGTCAGGGAGTACTTGGCCTTGGTCTTCTCGCGGACCTTGTCCGCCGCCTTGATGAACTCGGTCCAGGTCCAGGTCTTCTCGGGCGAGGTCGGGAAGGAGACCCCGGCCTTCTCGAAGAGGGACTTGTTGATGAACATGCCGGACGCGGTGACGTCCGAGGGGATCGCCAGCACCTTCCCCGACTTGTCCTTCGCCAGGAAGTTGGCGTTGATGTTGTTGCTCTTCTTGTCGGCGATGGAGCTGAGGTCGATCAGCTTGTTCGACCAGATCGGGTCCAGCGCCGGCACCGTCGCCGCGTCGGGCAGGGAGTTCGCCTGCGCGGCGTTGTGCAGCTTGGTCGTGTAGCCGTCGTAGGGGATGTTGACGAGCTTGACCTTGACGCCCGTCTCCTTCTCGTACTGCGCCACCATCTTCTTCCAGCCCGCGTCCTGCCCCGGAACCGTGGAGATCCAGAACGTCAGGTTCTTGGAGGTCCCGCCCGATTCGGATCCCCCGCCGCAGGCCGAGAGCAGCAGGCCGCCCGCCGTCGCGACGGCAGCGAGGGGAACCAGGCGGCGCATACCGCCGCGGCCGAGTCGGCGGGAGCGCCGCACACCCACAGTGATCATCTTCGTTCCCTTTTTCGTCGTAGGGGACAGAGCACGGCGCCGACCGAGGCGGCACAGGTGCAGTTTGCAGGTGAAGTCGCTTTCCGGGGGCCGCGGCCTCGCCCGGCCGCGTCGTCCACGCGGAGCGGTATCCCCGGCCGCTGTGGCCGTCACCGCACGGGCACGCCCTCGTGCGGTTGCCGTACGTCTCGTACAGGCTGGGAGACTCGCCCCAAGCCGGCGTCCCGGCCGACTTAGAAAGCGCTTGTCCGGACATTGGCAGATGTCCATGGAGTCCGTCAATCCTCCACTCGCACCCCTCCGGTCACGGTTTGGATTCCTCGGGCCACGGCCAGCCGACTGGCCCCCACGACGGTGCCACTTTCGCCCAGCGCGCTGCTCACCACCTCGGTGGGCCAGCTCAGCCGCGCCAGCTCGGCCCGCACACCGGGCAGGAGCTGCGGGTTCGACCCGACGGCGCCGCCCAGGACGATCAGGCCGGGGTCGAGCACGGCCGTGGCCGCGGCGGCAAGCCGGCCCACGTCGGCGGCGTGCCGGCCCACCACGTCGCACGCCCTCGGGTGGCCCTCTTCGGCCAGGGCGAACAGCCGCTCGGCGGTGCTCGGGCAGGGCCCGTCGGCGTCCTGCCAGGCGCCCGCCGCCCGGCGCAGCAGCGAACCCGCCCCGAGGTGCGCCTCCAGGCCCTCGTGGCGCGGTTCCCGGTCCGCGTCCCACGGGTAGGGCAGCCGGGCCACCTCACCAGCGGCGTGGTTCGCGCCGCGCAGCACCTGACCGCCGATGACCACGCCGAGGCCGATGCCCACGCCGATCCGCAGGTAGCCGAAGGTGTCCCGGCCGCGGGCGGCGCCCTCGTGGAGCTCGGCGAGCGCCGCGCAGTTCACGTTGTTCTCGAGGTGGACCGGGACACCGGGCGGCAGGGCGACGGACATGGCGTCGAAGACGGGACCCGCCTTGGCGGTCGCCGGGCGCTCCCCGCCGCCCTCCCGGCCCCGGGTGGTCACGTCGCCGACCGCCACGACCACGGCCCGCAGCGGGGCGCCCGGCGGCAGCCCGGCGAGGGCCTCGCTCACCACCGCCGCGGCGTCGGGCCGGGAACCGGCGCCCTCGGCGAGCAGGGTGCCGTCGAGGGCGCAGCCGCGCACCCGGGTGCGGCTAGGGCCCAGGTCGACGGCGAGCACGGCGCCCGCGGCGGGCCCGAGGCCGTAGACGGCGGCGGAGCGGCCGGTGCCGCCGGAGGCGGTGCCCGAGCAGGCGGCGAGCCCGGCCGCCTCCAGCTCGGCCACGGCGGACGAGACAGTCGGTTTGGACAGGCCCGCCCCGGCGGCCAGTTGGGGGCGGGTGGCGGTGCACGTGGCCGCCAGCACGGCGAACACGGTGCGGGCGCTCTCGCTCAGGTACATGGTCTCCCCAGTCGTGCCGCGGCGGTCCGCACGGGTCGTGCGGCATCCGGGTCCGAACCTCTTGACGCTCCCTAATTCGTTAGTTAATTTCCTAACGAAGTCAAGCGGTACTCGCCTGCCGCACCAGCAGAGGCCCGTCCCGGGGCTTCCCGAGCACCCCCCACAGACTTTTCTGTGTCCAGGCACGGTTCGCCCGCCGTCGCAGCGCCACCGCAACGCAACGACGAGAGAGGCCTGCCGTGCAGGAGTTCAGACCCGCGGTCGGTATCGACGTGGGCGGCACCAAGACCCACCTCCGTGCTGTCACGGGGACGGAGACCGTCGCCGACCACGTCCGTACGAGCCGAGGCTGGCGACCGCACGACCCGGCGGCGGCCACCGAGTGGCTCGCCGCACTGGTCGAGGAGGTGCTGCCCGCGCGGGTCGCGCCGGCCGCCGTGGCGGTCGGCGCACACGCCTGCGAGACCCCCCGGCAGTGCGAGGAGATCCGCCTCGCGCTGGAGGCCCGGCTTCAGGTGCCGTGCCTGGTCGTGGGCGACGCCGAACTGCTCGTGCCGGCCGCCGGTCTCGACAAGGGCGCGGCGCTGGTCGCCGGTACCGGTTCGGTGGCGGTCGGCCGCCGTGCCGACGGCACGCCGGTGCAGGTCGGTGGCTGGGGTGCGGTCCTCGGGGACGAGGGCGGCGCGGCCGGCCTGGTCCGTGAGGCGGCCCGCGCCGTCTGGGCCGCGCACGACCGCGGCGAGGACCCCGACCCGCTGGCCCGGCTGCTGATCGCCTCCTTCGCCGTGCCCGAGGTCCCGGCGCTGGGCGCGGCCCTGGAGAGCGCCACGGACATGTCCGCCGAGTGGGGCCGGCACGCTCCCGTGGTGTTCGAGGCCGCCGAGCAGGGGTCCGTCCTCGCCCACCGGGTGATCGACGACGGGGGCCGCGCCCTCGCCTCGCTCGTCGAGCGGCTCGCCGCGCGCGGTGTCGCCGTCGACGACGTGGTGGTCGCGGGCGGCACGATCCTCTCTCGGCCCGCCCTCTACTCGGCGTTCGCCGTCGCCCTGACCCACACGCTCCCCCTCGCCCGGCCGCAGCCCCTCCAGGTGCCGCCGGTCGAGGGGGCGGTCGCGTTCGCGCGATCCCTCCTGCGGCAGGCCGGTCCCTGATCACCGGCCCGTCGCCGACCGGCCGTGCGCCGGTCGTACGTCAGTTCCACGCACAGCCCGCACGATCACCCCATCGCGAAAGGAGCGGCATCTCCATGCCGTCATCTGCCGGGCACCACACGTTCAACCGGCGTCACTTCCTCAGGAACTCCCTCGGCGTCTCGGCCGGCCTTCTCGCCGCTCCGACCCTCGTGGACCTGTGGCAGGCTCCCGAGGCCAAGGCCGCCACCGCGTTCGCCGCGTTCGTCGACGACTACAGCACCAACATCACGTCGAACCGGACCCCCGAGACCAACGCCGTGGTCCGGGCGCTCGGCGGTTTCGCCGAGATCTGGAAGACCGGCGACGCCTGGAACACCGGCACCCCGCTGCTGCCGGAGATCCTGCGCGCCAACATGCGCTACTGCGCGCGGCTGACCCACCGCCGCACCGAGGCCCAGGCCCGCGAGGCCTTCGTCTACGACCGGCAGCACCAGAGCTACGCGATGATCGGCGGGCTCGGCCCGCTGGCGGAGCTGTACCGCTCGGGCGCCAAGGCGGTCACCTCGATCACCGCCGCCCCGGACGGCATACCGGCGACGAAGATCAACGACGCCGTGCCCGCCGACGCGCCCGCCGGCTCCGCGCTGGGCGCCGGCTCGTACGACTCCGACCTCGGCCTGGTGGCCAAGCTCGTCGACACCGTGCGCGGGGACTTCACCTCCAGCAACCCGGCGAAGTTCACCTTCCAGTACCCGCGGCCGTGGCGGATGAACGAGGACAGCGAGGTCGTCGACACCGGCGAGAAGGACGAGCTCGGGTTCCCGGTCTACGACTCCGACGTCGTCGTCGTGAAGCAGCTGCTGCGGCAGCGCAGCGAGGTCCCGGCCGAGGACGGCGGTTTCCCCAGCGGCCACACCAACGCCTTCCACCTGGCGGCCCTGGCCTACGCGTACGCGGTCCCGGAGCGCTTCCAGGAGATCATCACCCGCGCCTTCGAGCTGACCCACACCCGGATCATGTCCGGCATGCACTCCACCGTCGACGTCATGGGCGGCCGGATCATGGCCACCGCGCTGGCCGCCGCCGTGCTGTACAAGCCCGAGAACACCGCCCTCAAGGCCGCCGCCCGCAAGCAGGCCGCCGAGTACTTCCAGGCGAGGACGGGCACGACGGCCGACACGCTGTTCGCCTACGCGCACTCGGACCCCGACGACCCGTACGCCGACCGCGGGGCCAACGCGCGGCTGGTCGAGCCGAAGCTGACGTACGTCCTGACCCGGCGCGGGCGCTCGGAGGACCTGACCGTGCCCAAGGGCGCCGAGGTGCTGCTGGAGACGCGGCTGCCGTACCTCGACGCGGCGCAGCGGCGCGAGGTGCTGCGCACCACCGCGCTGCCGTCCGGGTACGTGCTGCTGGACGGCTGGGAGCAGTGGGGGCGGCTCAACCTGTTCGCGGCGGCGGACGGCTACGGCGCCTTCGACTCGGACGTCACCGTCACGCTGGACTCCGCGCTCGGCGGTTTCCACGGTGCCGACACCTGGCGCAACGACATCCAGGGCCCGGGCGGCCTGGTCAAGCGGGGCGGCGGCACGCTCACGCTGACCGGCGCGAACCGCTACACGGGCGGCACCACGGTGGAGGCCGGTGTGCTCGTGGCGGGCTCGAAGGAGGCCCTCGGCCGGGGTGACGTGCGGGTGAAGGGCGGCACGCTCGGCACGGGCGACCGCACGGTCCGGGTCCGCGGCGGATACACGCAGGCCGGGGTCCTCGACGTGACGCTGGACCGGGGCGCCGACCCGGCCCTCGCGGTGGACGGGCGCGCGGTCCTGGAGCGGGGCAGCAGGCTGGTGGTCCGCTTCGACGCAGGGCAGCCGCCGCGTTCGGGCAGCACGGTGGCCGTGATCGGGGCGCACTCCCTGCGGGGCCGGTTCTCCGAGGTGACCGTCGCCGTCGAGGGCTGGACGGCCGAGCAGGTCTGCACCGGCCACGGTGTGGCGGTGCGGCTGCGGAGGAAGTAGCACCTCACGAGGCGGAGCACCGCACGGCGGTGAGGGAGGTCGGGGGCGGCGGAATGCCGCCCCCGACCGTCGTCTCAGGGGGCCGGCGGCAGCGCCTGTTCGGCCCAGATGGTCTTGCCCGCGCCGCTCGGACGGCTGCCCCAGCGGTCGGTGAGCTGGGCGACGAGGAGCAGGCCGCGGCCACCCTCGTCGAAGGTGCGGGCCCGGCGCAGATGGGGCGAGGTGCTGCTGGCGTCGGACACCTCGCAGATGAGGGTGCGGTCGCGGATGAGCCGCAGCTCGATGGGGGCGCCGCCGTAGCGCATGGCGTTGGTGACGAGTTCGCTGACGACGAGTTCGGTGACGAAGACGGCGTCCTCCAGGCCCCAGCGCACCAACTGGTCGGTGGCGAGCTTGCGCGCGTCGGCGACGAGGGAGGGGTCGTCGGCGAAGCTCCAGACGGCCACCTGTTCGGCGTCGAGGGCGCGGGTGCGGGCCAGCAACAGGGCCACGTCGTCGGCGGGGGTGTCCGGCAGGAGGTCCCTGAGCACGGTGTCGCAGGCCCGTTCCAGGCTGCCGAGCGGCCCGCTCAGGGAGGCGCGGAGAGCGGCGGTGCCGGTGTCGACGTCCCGGTCCCGTGCCTCCACGAGGCCGTCGGTGTAGAGGGCGAGGACCGAGCCCTCGGGCAGGTCCAGCTCCGTCGACTCGAAGGGGAGGCCGCCGACGCCCAGCATCGGTCCCGCCACCACGTCGATGACGTCCACCCGGCCGTCGGGCCGTACGACCACGGGCGGTACGTGGCCCGCCGAGGCGATCGAGCAGGTGCGGGCCACCGGGTCGTACACCGCGTACAGGCAGGTGGCGCCGATCTCCCCGCCGCCGCTGTCGTCGCCCGCCGCGAGGTGTTCGACGAGGTCGTCGAGGTGGGTGAGGAGTTCGTCGGGCGGCAGGTCGACGTCGGCGAGCGCCCACACGGCCGTGCGCAGCCGGCCCATGGTGACCGAGGCGTGGATGCCGTGTCCCACGACGTCCCCGACGACCAGGGCGACCCGGGTGCCGGACAGCGGGATCACGTCGAACCAGTCACCGCCCACCCCGGCCTGCGACAGCGCGGGCAGATAGCGGGAGGCGAAGTGGACGGCCGCCTGGCCCGCCACCGCCCTCGGCAGCAGGCTGCGCTGGAGGGCGAGCGCGGTGGAGCGTTCCCGGGTGTACCGGCGGGCGTTGTCCACACAGACGGCGGCCCGGCTGCACAGCTCCTCGGCGAGGATCATGTCGTCCTGGTCGAAGGCGTCGGGATGCTCGGGCGTGAGGCTGCGGACGAACACGGCGACGCCCAGGGTGGTGCCGCGGGCGACGAGCGGTACGGCCATGAGGGACAGCTCGTGCTCCGTGGTCTCCCGGAGCTTGGCGGAGCGGGCGTCGTGCCGGGCGAACCAGGTGTCGAGGTCGTGGTCGCCGGTCCTGGCGAGGACGGGCTCGCCGCCGAGGAGGGCGCGGGCGGGCGGCGAGAACGGCGGATAGAGGTCGGCTGAGCCCAGGCCGATCGCCGCCTCGGGGACGCCGGGCGTGGCGGAGTGGTGGGCGGCCCGGCGCAGTTCGACGCCGCCGTCGACCGGGCCCATCTCGGGTTCCTCGCCCCGGAGCACGGACTCCAGGAGGTCGACGCTGGCGAAGTCGGCGAGCCGGGGCACGACCAGCTCGGCGAGTTCGCGGGCCGTGCGGACCACGTCGAGCTTGGTGCCGATGGATCCGGCGGCCTCGTTCAGCAGGGCCAGGCGCTGGCGTGCCCAGTGCTGCTCGCTGCTGTCGAACGCGGCGAGGGCGGTGCCGATGAGGGCTCCGTCGCGGTCCCGCACCGGCCACATCTCGAGGTTCCAGGCGTGCATACGGCGGCCGGACGGCGAGCGGGTCCAGCTCTCGTAGTGGGCCGGCCGACCGGTCTCCACGACCATCTCCAGGTGCCGCAGGAAGCCGCGGCTGTGGTCGGCGTCCTCCACGGTCTCCGGGTAGTACCGGTGCCGGAACTCGGACTCCGGTCGGCCCATGACCCGGCACGCCGCGTCGTTCAGCCGCAGATAGCGCTGCCCCGTGTCGAAGACCGACATGGACATGGACGCCTGCTGGAAGGCCAGCTCGCCGAGGGCGCGCTCGGGCGGCTGCGGACTCGCGACCACGACGAACCCCCGCCGGCCCTCGGTCCCGCCCAGCAGGGGCACCATCCGCACCGCCGTCCGCTGGGACCG